>CAZGKP010000062.1:0-17919 GCA_964526215.1 uncultured Candidatus Sumerlaeota bacterium | reverse complement strand
TAACTAAGGGCCCGAAATAATCACCTTTACCAGATTCATCTGTACCAATTATGGGTAATCCTAATGAAACATTCTTCTTACTTGATTTTTTTGAATCAGATGATATTCCTTTACCTTCTATCAAAGTTTGGATTTTTATAGCATTTACTTCACCTTTAAGTTGCGAATAATCAATTTTCAAAATACCTTTTTTGTTCTGATAGATTCTAATTACTCCTGACCAGTCAAGAATAGATACGGTAAACTGCAAACCATAGTCAATCAATTTATAATCAGAGACATTGATATTATTAACTTTTAGTGTCGATTTTATATGTTCATAAACTTCAAGAGGTCTATTCTCTTGCTCCATTAACTCACTCCTTCTTTTGAGAGTAAAGAATAAAGGCCATTAAAATAGTCAAATATTTCTTTCGTTTCTTTAAATATGCTGTTAACCTTTTCCTCTGCCTCTTCTTGCGAATCAACTTTGGTAATTTTACTCTCGTCACTATGCATCATAAAGTTTCTGTTCATATCGAGACACAGACTAACTCTTTTGAGTATTGTGTTCGCATGCTTCTTTTTATCACAAATAGCTTTTCTCTTTGGATTGTTGTTGTCATTCAGAGCGGAAAAATTTGCATTTTTTGTCTTGAAATAGTCTGGTTCAAAAAGTCCAATACCTGTAAGAAGCTTTTTAGCAAACCCTTCGAAGGCTTTAGACGCTGGCATAACTAAAGGAGAAAACTCAGGCAGAGGTATTTTAGTCAAGCAAAGACATTCTGAGGCTACAAACCATTTTTTGTCGTAAGGTTCAAGATACTCATAAACACCCCCTATCTTTTCTTTTACGTTATCCTCAGCAATCTCTATTAGTTGAGGAGTGTATTTAGCTTTAAAAAGTTCCAAATTCTTCTCATCGCTTGATATAAATCTGGCTATTACTTCCTTATCTGATGGGTTAGCAATTTTTTCGATTAGGTCACAGCTATCATCAAAAAGCTTATCCGTTTTACCTTGAAGCAATAAAGTGCCATTATTAAACTGTGTCAAAGTTAAAGAAGATCTATTTCTGGTGATTTTAGCTCTATATTCGATATTAGATTTTGGATTTTCGGTAAATTCCAATGTTGCTTCAGGCGTATTTAAAGATTCTTTTATTTTTGTTCTGAGTTCAGGTAGCATAATGTCATACCTTGTTGCACATGATTTTATCTCTCGTACATCAACTCCAAGGAATGATTGCGGATTGGCTTCAAATTCTTCTTTTAATTTCACTATCTCAGCCTTCAATGAATTTTGTTTGCCTTGAAGTTGCACCGTACCATTATAATATATTTTGACTATTGTTCTCTCTCTAAGATTAGATACGTCAAGTCTCAGGTTGTTTGATTCTTCAGATTCTTTGACCTGGTAGCTTTTACTATTACAGTAATCTGTAAACACTTTTGCTATCTTGTAAGTATTTGAAATAGATTTAGTCATGTCTTAAACCTCCTAAAGTATTTCTATGATATAACCTTTTTCATTACTTACTTCCAAAGGCATTGTACATAACTCGTTCGTATCTGAACCGGGTTCGCATATACTGCCAGAACAGAGGTATATCTGAACCTGTTTCGTATATATCCTCCTATGGATGGCTTGATTTTTCAACGCCGTCTCCCTTCCCCCATTTTGTCTAATGGGCTTAATTTTCCCTGAATCTCTCTTGCTTACATTAAGGTACTCCCCACTCGTTACCGCACCAAAACCGTTATGGCGACGGTACGTAAAGCCCGCTTTCGTTTCACCGAGTATAAAAAAATATTCTTTAGTTCCTCCTTTTTCGTCAAGTTCCTTTTTTCTTGCGCGATGGAGGTCAAGGAGAAAAGGAGTTCTCCATAATGCGGATTCTTCTTCCCCCGGTCACTATTATGCTGCCTTGCCTCTGTGCAAATATATGAAGGAACGGGGTGAATTGTTTCAGCGCGCTATGTGGATTGAGATTCGCTATCTCTGGCAGGATGGAAGAATCGGTAAATGTTCGATGCGGTGCTTTCGGTTATACCCGAAACGTCGGCGAGGTCTTTTCTTGTGGCTTTTTTTATGGCACTTAAACTCCCGAAGTGCTTGAGGAGTAGCCTTTTTCGCTTTTGCCCGATGCCGGGTATCTCTTCTAACACCGAGTGCCGCTGGGCTTTAGAACGCAGTTTCTTGTGATAGGTGATTGCGAAGCGATGCGCCTCGTCCCTCACCCTTTGTATCAGAAATAATGCGGGTGAGCCGGGGCGCAGGATTATGGGATTCTTTCGGTTCGGCAGAAATACTCGTTCGCCTGTGGGATATTTTGTGCCGGGATGTGTGCGGTCTTCTTTCAGGTGGCTTTTCGCCAGACCGATTATGCCGATGCCCTCAAGACCGAGCTGGCGCAGGGCATCGTGGGCGGCGTTTAATTGCCCCTTGCCGCCATCAATCAGAATGAGGTCTGGCAGTTCGCGCCCCTCCTCTTTCAGCCTGCGGTAACGCCGCAGTATCACCTCGTGCATCATAGCGAAGTCATCGCTGCCCAAGACGGTGCGTATCTTGAAGTGCCGGTATTGGGAACTGTCGGGCTTGCCATTGGTAAATACGACCATCGAGCCGACGGCGAGGCGTCCCTGAATGTTGGAGATGTCGAAACCCTCGATGTGAGTGGGGATTTCCGGCAGATGCAGTTTTCGTTTTAGCGATTCGAGGACGAGGGAGAGGTCGCGTTCGCCCTCTAATTTTTTCTTTAACTGTTCACTGGCATTTTCGAGGACAAGGCGCAATGCCGCTGCCCGCCGCCCGCGCTTCGGCACCGCTATCCGCACACCCGCACCCCTCAAATCCGAAAGCCATTCTTCAAGAAGCAAGCGTTCATCCGGCTCGGCGGCAACAAGAATTTCTGCGGGGATAAATTTATCTTCGCCGTAATACTGCCCGATGAAGGCGTAATATATTTCGGGAGCGCTGCGTCCCTGCTGTGCAAAGAAGAAGGTGCGCGTCCCTGCCAGAACACCAAGGCGATACTGGAAAGAAACGATGCAACATTCCCCCTCGGCTGTGTGATGGGCAATGACGTCGAGGTCGCGGGTCTTTTCACTGGCGATTGTCTGTTTTTCGATAGTGGCATCTATCGCAGCGATTTTATCGCGCAACTCGGCAGCCTTTTCGTATCGCATCGCCGCTGCGTATTCTGCCATCTGCGTCTGGAGGCGTCTCTTTAGCTCCTTCATATTTCCACGGAGATAGAGAACGATGCCATTCACGAGCTGGCGGTATTCCTCGACAGACACGGGGCGTGTGCAGGGCGCCAGACAGCGTTTCATCTGGTATCTGATGCAGGGACGAGTGCGGTTCTTAATAACCCTGTCCGAACAGGTGCGAAGTGGGAAAATCTTTTGCAAGAATCGCACGGTGCTGCGAACCGATGCGGCGGATGAATACGGACCGAAGTAAAGAGCGTCGTCTTTTTTGCGACGCCGCACCCATTGAAGGCGCGGGTATGTTTTTTTTAAGTCAATCCGGAGACTGATATACGTTTTGTCATCGCGCAGCATAATATTGTATCGCGGTTGATGTTTCTTGACGAGGATATTTTCTAAAAGGAACGCCTCCTTTTCGGTATTTGTAACGAAGAATTCAATGTCGCTGACTTTGGGGAGGAAGAAATTCACGCTGAAGCGCCCATCGCCGGTTTTTGAGAAATAGGTGCGCAAGCGAGAGCGGATATTTTTCGCCTTACCGATGTAGAGAATCTTCCCGGCATCATCCTTCATAATATACACGCCGGGAGAAGTCGGAAAGAGCGAGAGACGTTCCACATCAAATCTTGCAGAGTTACGTTTCATCAGCAAAAAAATCCTATTTTTCTAAACCAGCTGGTAATTTACACTACAATTCGTGTGAGCTGTCAAGAGTTCAGAAAAAGTCGTTGACAATTGGGGGGAACACTACTAATTTCACTTGAAAATTTGTAAGAGTTTAGGTGTTTGAAAAATAGCGTAATTAAAGCGAAGTTCATCTGAGGGTTGACCAAATATTCACTGGCAAACAGGTCCCATCGGCTAACGGGCAAACTAAATCCATTGTTTTTAAACTACTAAATTGTTACACCTCAGGCAATGTGGTGTAAGGTAAAGGATATGATACAGAAGGTTGTGACTAAAATAAGATTGAGTGATTCTTCCCTCAAGAATTATGACTTGTCCTACTGGCTTAGCAAAACGCCGGAGGAACGAATATCAACCGTAGATTTTTTACGAAGGCAGTATTATGGAAGTTCAGTCAGACTTCAGAGATTTGCTCGGGTTGTTCAACGTATACAAGGTTGATTACATAATCGTGGGGGGCTATGCACTTGCTTTCCACGGTGCACCGCGTTTCACCGGTGATCTCGATATTCTCGTAAAGCCTGCTCCAGAGAACGCCCAGCGCATTTTGAAAGCCCTTGAGGACTTTGGTTTCGAATCAGTTGGTCTGACAACCGAGGATTTTCAGAGTCCGGACAAGGTTGTCCAACTTGGCTATCCACCAGTCCGTGTAGACATCATAACATCTCTCACGGGTGTCTCCTGGGAGGAGGCATTCTCGGGCAGGATGAATGGCAAATACGGGGATATTTCAGTCCACTACATAGGGCGTGAACAGTTCGTTACCAACAAACGCGCCACGGGAAGAAAGAGGGACCTAGCTGACTTAGAAGCCCTCGGGGAAGAATAATGCACAGGTTCCATGGCTCACTGTGCGAGTTTGGGGTCTGACACCCTAAACAGTTTGATTTGGGGAAATCCCCAATTCCACGAAGCGTATTTGAACAATTTAGGATATCCGCCCTCCTCCTCTTACAAATCTGTCAATATTTTTACCCTACAGCTCTATTAGATGTCAAGCGTTCAGAATTGGTGAATTTCCGCCGGTATCCCCGCAAGTTTTACTTGACACAAGCTCATCGTCTTTTTTGAATTTGAAAGTCGTTTTACAATACCACTATTATGGGAGGTAGAAATGAAAAAGAGATACCTTAATATGGCGTCGTTATTTTCCCACCGGTTTCCCGTTAAGTTACTGATTGTATTCTGCTGTTTGCTGTTTACGTTCTCCTTCTTTGCGCACGTAATTAAGGGCAACCCTTTGGGCGATTACTCAACATTTCGGGAGACTAATGACGCCGCTGTGGATGTTGGCGCAACCGCTGCGACTCTTTCTGATACGCAAATCACCACCGTCTCGGTCGAATTGATGGTAGATTACATCCTGGGGAGAGGCGGACTCAGCAAGCAGCAGATTGAACTTGCCGACAGGAATGATGACAATGGTATTTCTGTTGCAGACATAATCCTTATTCTCCTTCGACCAAAGCCTGTCATAATTTCGCTACCGCCCACCACCACAAATGAGGGCGAACTCTACCTTTACGACGTTCAGGCAATCGGCGGCGCACAGGGCGATACCCTTCTATACGAAATCCTGAGCGCTCCCCCGAATATGTTCATAGATAAATTGAGCGGCTCGCTCTCCTGGGTGCCGGCAAAAGATGATGTGGGCACACACACCGTCTCCATCGTTGTGAAAGATTTATTCAATGAGTCGGCGGAGCAGATATTTCAATTAGGCGTTTATGACCCCAACGACCCGCCGGTTATTACAAGCAATCCCGCCTCAACTCAAGCCACGGAATTGGCGCCATACACCTATCCTGTAACGGCATCCGACCCGGATGGCGATGCGGTTTCATTTTCGCTGATGAAGTCGCCGGCGGGGATGGCAATTGGAGCCGGAAGCGGGTTGGTGGAATGGACGCCGGCTCCCGGACAGGCGGGGACATACAATGTGTGGATTCGCGCCGAAGATGGTAAGGGAGGCGTGGACATACAGACATTTGTGATTGATTGCACCGATGTCAATGCGCCACCCGTAATCACCAGCGTCCCTCCCACAGATGCCCTCACCAGCACGGTTTACGTATATCAGGTGGAAGCGACAGACCCAGATGTGGGAGATGCGCTCACCTACCTTCTCGAAATCTCCCCGGCTAAAATGGAAATAAATCCCGCCACAGGATTGATTCGCTGGGCTGTGCCTCCGGATGCGACCGGTGACCATCTCGTCAAAATCACCGTAACCGACAGGGGCGGAAACACCGCGATTCAGCAATACAACCTTAAGGTTTCTGTATATAATCATCCGCCTGTCATAATCTCCGTCCCGCAGCTTTCGGTGATAGCGGGGAAGGCTTATTCTTACGATGTTGATGCTACGGACGCCGATAATGACGCAATCACATATTCGCTCACAACAAAGCCCACAGGGATGCAAATTGATTCAGGCACCGGCTTGATTACGTGGACGCCGGGCACAGGGCAAATCGGCAATCACAATGTTACGGTTCGAGCAGAAGACCCTAAAGGCGGCAAGGGGACACAGAGCTACGAACTTTCCGTCTATGCCGCAGGTGAACGCCCTTATGTTACGAGTGTTATGCCCGACGATGGCACAACAAATGTCATCACAAATGAAAACACCATTGCATTCACGTTTTCCAAACCCATTAACCCCGACAGTGTGCCGGACAATTTCCTCGTTTATTACAAGGACTGGGAAACCACCGCGGCTATCCCGATGCTCACGCAATTGTCTCCCGACTGGCGGACGCTTACGCTGACCGTCTCGCCGGAATTCAGATACACCCCGCCCAAGATGTGGTCCACACACGTTCAAGAGGCGTGTGAGCCGGGATATTTCCCCGGCTCTTTTGCAAAAGAAGGTGTGCCGAAAACCACCATAACTGCAAATTTATTGAACGGGATTACAGACTTAGAAGGCAACCCCCTCGTTCCCTTCACAAGTGGTTTTGAGATGTTCAACCGCTTTATCTGGACAGGAGAATATGGCAACCACCTGGAGCTCTCCCCCAATGGCAAGTTACTCGCAATGCATTATGGAGTCACAGCTGGAAGGAGCGGACTGATTGTTATCAATGCGAATTGGCAAAGCCCCGACGGGCATAAGCCCCTCCATACATTCAAAACAACCATTAATCACTATGGACCAGGTGTTGGCCGTTTTACTCCCGACAGCAAAATGTATTACGCCTGTGGGAAGAATCTAAAAGACCAGAATATACACCTGTTCGATATGGAGACCTTTACGGAACTTCCAGGGATTCCCTGTCCTGATATTCGCCCCAACATAGAAACTCCACTACAATTTCTTCCGACCAAAAACTGGAAAAAGGCTTATGTTTTTTACAATTGCGCCGATGCCTATCATACAGGGCTTCACCTCGATTTGCTGGACATTGACCCGACAAGCACAACCTACCACGACTGGATAACGACAGACGTCATCGGTCCATTTCAGGGTGCGCTACGAACCTTTTTCACTATGCTCCCCGATAGTAAACGACTTTACTTGAGCAATAACGTTCCCGGTGTCCCTGGCGACCCTTTTTATTTCTGGGGTGTTGTGGATATCGACCCCCAAAGCCACACCTGCCACGAAGTAACCTACTGGCGAGAAATGCAATCATGGCTAGACAATTATAATCCAAATTATCAAATAACGCCGAATGGCAAATGGTTGTATGGAAGTCCCGCTTCATGGGGTTCGTGCGGCGGTTGCGGATACTTTGCCAGAAAGTTAATCCTGGAAAATGACCCTGCAAAATGGAACGTGGACAAAGTATGGGCTAATTCTATTGGGTATGGTGGTTATGACCAGATTGGTTGTGCACCGGATTCCCGCACCATTTACTGGGCAACTTATAGCCATTATGTCCTTGTCTTTGACATCGATGAAGGGACTTACATAGATGCCGACGCCAATCCTCTGACCACAACCCCTAAAATTCCTGGCACGTCCGGTTCATACACGGATTTTCCTGAAGGGATTTCGCTCATCCCCGTTCAAAATTATGAATGGTGGCCAGGTAAAATCTGGCATAACGTGGCGGCTGCCTGCCTTGTTCCCCCGCACAATAAATTCTTTTACTTCTCCGGCGCCAGTCTCATTGTGGAGGTGATTCCGACAGTCAGACACCCGAAGTCCGTAGCGCCGGAGATCGAGATATTGAGTCCGCCCGATGGCGCGACTGTCGGCGAAAGTCAGATTACTGTTGTGGGCGCCGTAAATGATAATCGTGGCGTAAGCTCTGTTAAAATCAACGGAAAGACGGCGCAGATTCAAGGCGGTCTTTTCTGGGGCGAGTGTTCACTATCAGAAGGCACTAATCAAATCGTTGCAGTTGCCCTCGACACCGATGGCAATCCCGCCACCGATACTGTGAGCATCATATATGACCCCGCGGCGCCTGTTATTGCCTTCACCGCTCCTGAGAATCATTCCCATACCCGCTCGTCTCCGGTGGTTATTACGGGCACTGTGAGCGACCCAACGGTTACGTCCGTGAAAATGAACGGCTTCGCGATTCCGGTGAGCGGCGGAACATTCATGCTCCAGCAGCCTCTGGCCGAAGGCGCAAATCTCTTTTACGCCACCGCCACAAACGGCGCGGGAAAAACGGGCAGCGCCTCGATTGTCGTCCATTATGAATACAACGAATCGCCCACAATAACCTCAGTCCCACCGCTTTCCGCCGAGGTGGGAACGCCCTACTCCTATCAGGTTACGGCGGAAGACCCCAATGGCGATACGCTCACTTATTCGCTCCTGAATGCCCCGAAGGGGATGCGGATTGATTCCGCAACGGGGCTGGTCGAATGGACGCCCACCGGTTTTGACGAAGGGCAGGTTTCCGTCATTATACAAGTGGCTGACGGATGGGGCGGAAGCGCCCTGCAAAAATTTTACATAACTATCATCCCCGCCGGTTCGGACATTACGCCCCCGCGGGTTACAATATTGCCCGAAACCCTCGTGCCCGCTTACGGAGACACACTGAATGTCGTCGTGGATGCGATTGACGACGTCGGTGTTACAACCCGCACCCTCTCGGTGAACGGCAGCCCCGTGCCCGTTTTATACGATGTCCATTCCCAGAAATGGCAGGCGCAAATCAAGACTTCGGTATATGGCGAGAACGTCCTTTATGCCACCGCAAAGGATGCATCGGGAAACACCGGCGATGATACGTTGAGCATTTATGTTTATGCAAGCGATGACCATAACCCGCCAAACGTAAAAATTCTGAAGCCAGAATCGGGCACCGAACTCACATCAAAAACGGCGGTCTGGGGCGTTGTGGGAGATAACCACCTCGTTTCGTGGACGCTGGAATACTCCCCCAAAGGCGAGGATGCCTTCGCCACCCTGACCGGTGGCACGGAGATGCAAATTATCAAAATCCTATATGAATTATGTCCCGAAAACTTCCTGCCGGGGACATACATCCTGCGTCTGCGGGCACAGGATATAAATTTCCTGACCGCCTCCACCGAAATCGAGTTCACGGTAAAAGAGCCGCTCACCGTCGGCTTTAATGAATTCCGGGCAACCGACCTCTCTGTGCCGATGATGGGACTGAATCTCGAAGTCGCCCGCTCCTATAATAGTTTTGACAAGACCACGGGGGATTTTGGCGTGGGCTGGCGGATGTCCGGCGTTGGTATCCAGATCACCAAAAGTTCTCACGGCGATGTGATTATACGGAAACCGGACGGCACAACCGTCTTCTTCATGGGCGATTTAGAGCAGGTCAACCCTTTTTATCCTCGTTATGTCAGGGTTTCATATATTCCATTCGGTTCCACATTTGACGAGCTGGATTTCGCAGGTGAGAACATCCTTTTCCTCGGCGATGAGGGCGAACTACTCACCTGGCCCGACTTTAAGGAGTTTGCCCCCGAGACCTGGTATCTGACCACTCCCGATGGCAGGAAGTTCACCATTTCCGCGCCATCGGGCGCACCGGCACGCATTCTCTCCGTCAGCGACCGCAATGGAAACGTCCTGACATTTCAGAGCGATGGTATCTTTCATTCCGCCGGGCTTTCTATCACCTATATAAGGGACGCCGAAGGCAGAATCACTCAAATCACCGACCCGATGGGCAAAACTGTTCATTACGCCTACGATGCAGCTGGAGACCTCGTCAGCGTTACGAATCGTCGCGGCTTCACTTCCACATATACCTACGATTCTAACCACAATCTGCTCAGTACCACAGACCCTACCGGTGTCGGCTATACTTATGAGTATGATACGGAGGGGCGCGTCGTTGCCCTGATAGATGGCGAGGGCAACCGCACCGAACTCGAATACAAGACCGGCGAGCGTCAGGAAATTGTGCGAGACGCCAATGGCAATCCCGAAATCCTGACCTACGATGAGCACGGTCACGTAATCGCCCGCACCAATGCACTCGGACAAACCACTCGCACCAAATATAACGACCACGGTCTCCCAATCCGCATCATTGACCCTGATGGAAATGTAACCACGCAGACCTGGGACGGTTCTGGCAACTTGCTTACCAAAACCGACCCACTTGGAAATACTACCACCTATACCTATAACGAATTCAATCAGCGCACATCCGTAACAGACCCGCTCGGCAACAAAACCATCTACGGATACGACTCGAAGGGGAATCGCACTTCTATAACCGACCCCGCCGGAGGGGTTACGTCTTTTCAATACGACACCGGCGGCAATCTAATAAAAAATACCGACCAGCTCGGGCGTGTTACAAATTACAAATATGACTCGTTTGGCGGGAAGACGGTAGAAGACCCACCGGGTCCCGCCCGCACCGAAATGACTTACGATGACAATGGACGCTTAATCACCAGAACATCATTCCGAACCGTCGAGGGCGCCACGCTCAAAGAAACTACACGATACGAATATGATGCCGAAGGAAATCTAACCCGCACCATCTCACCCGACGGCACCACACAGGAGAATACCTATGATGAAGCGGGTCGCCTTTCCGGCATCGCAGACCCTGAAGGACGCAAATCTGATTACAATCGCGATGGGCGCGGCTTAATCACAAAGGCACAGCATCGATCGGGACGCACCTTCGATTTTGATTACGACCATAATGGACACCTCACCGAACTCGGCTCCTCAATGGGCGTTTCTGTCGGTGCCGAACTCGACAAACTCGGCAGGACTACGAAAATTAATAACCCCGACGGCACTTATCGCACTTATGAATATAACAAACTCGGAAAAGTCATCCGCGAAACCGATGAACGTGGCGATACGACTCTGTATGCCTATGACACCAACGGACACCTCACCTGCACCACCGATACCCTCGGCAACGCTACCTATCGCGAATACGATGCTGCCGGAAATCTTGCGAAGGTAACCGACCCCAACGGTAATACCACCGAATATGAATACGACCCCCGAAACCTCAACACGCTGATTCGCTACCCCGACGGCACGACGAAAAAATTCACTTATGATACCGCCGGGCAAAAAACATCCGAAACCGACCAGGCGGAGAATACGACTTACTATGAATATGATGAAGCCAGCAATCTAATCAAAGTAACCGATGCCCTCGGCAACAAGACCCGATACACCCGGGACGAAAACCGCAACATCACTTCCGTTACCGATGCAAATGACAACACCACATCATTTACCTACGACTCCCACAACCGCCGCATCTCGACATTACTCCCCGATGGCAAAACCGAAACACGCACATACAATAATGTCGGTAATCCCATTAGCAAAAGTGACTTTAACGGACACACAACTATCTATGAATACAATGACGACTTTGACCTGTTAATCAAAACGACTTATCACGACGGCACAGAGGAAATCAGAACCTACGACGGTCAAAACCGCCTCAAGACCCTGACAAATACGTCCGGCACACTCACATTCGCTTACGACAGTATGAGCAGGATTACGTCCGTAACCGATACCTTCGGGCAGACGGTCTCCTATACTTATGACGAAGCAGGGAATCGAAAAACTGTCCAGACCCCATTCGGCACAACCACCTATAACTACAATGCCATTAACCGGTTAGTGGAACTGATTGACCACTCCGGCGCCGCCACCGATTTTAATTACGATGCGGCGGGCAACCTCTTGAAAATCCTCCGCTCTAACGGCGCGAATGCCGACTTTAACTACGACCACCTTAACCGCCTCCTCGGCATCACTCACATAAAAGACTCCGACATCATAGCATCGTTCAACTACACGTTGGGACCCGCTGGCAACCGCACCCGTGTTGTCGAACACAACGGTAGAACGGTGGACTATACTTATGACACCACTTACAAACTCACCGGTGAAGCGATACAGGACTCCGTCTCTGGCTCACGCACAATCGCCTATACCTATGACGCAGCAGGGAATCGCCTCACAAAAACCGATGGCGGCACTCTAACGACTTATACTTATGACGCCCATAATCGTCTGGTTTTGGAGGAGAGAAATTCAGCCGGCAGCATTGCAGGCGGAATCAACACAGGCGTCGCATCCGGCTCACTCATAAACTGGGATTTCAGGTTTTCGGTCTTTGCCCGCTACGTTTTGAAGACGGTCATCATTCTTGGGTTTGCCGGATTGCTTTTCCTTGCCGCATTTTTCCTGCCGGGAGAACATCGGAGAAAACGGCAATTCCGCCTCCGCATCATAACCCTCTCCCTCCTGTTATTCATCGCACCAATGTTTATCATCGGACCGGAGAGCCTCTACGCCTTTTCTATCGAGGCTATGGCGCCCCCTCCCCCAAAAGGCGCCAGACAACAAACAATTACCTACTCCTACGATGACAATGGAAACTTGACCGACGTAAATGCCCCATCCGGCAAAACAACCCTCAAATATGACCCCGCCAATCGCCTCGTAGCCATAATCTCCCCGACAAAAAAAATCGGTTACGCTTATGACGCACAGGGCAATCGCATCCTGCGGAAAACCGAGGGCGAGGATGCAAAACGCTATCTACTCGACCGCAATACCGGACCCGGCGGCATAAAGCACGCTCAGGTGCTGGCGGAGATGAACGCCTCTAACGGACTGAAGGCACTGATGACGCGTGCCTTCGAAGAACTTCTGCGATTCGACCGCGCAGGCAAGACATATCACCCACTCACAGACGGCACACTCTCCACCCGCCTGCTCACCGACAGCACCGGCGCCGCTACCGATACATACATCTACGAAGCCTTCGGTGCACTCTTAAATCGCACCGGCACAACTGAAAACGACTTCCTCTTCACAGGGCAACAATACGACCCCAATGCAGGGTTTTATTACCTCCGTGCACGATATTACGACCCGTCAACCGCACGCTTTCTTACCCCCGACCCCAAACCTTTTGAGATTTATGACCCCGCAACCCTCCACCGCTACACCTATAGTTTCAACAATCCGGTCAATTATTACGACCCGAGTGGCGAGGTGGGAACGCTTCAGGAGGCTGTTATTTCCAGCGCCATAATCGGTGGTCTTACCTCTGCCTTGATAAAAATAATCACCACAAAGAAAAAAGGTTGGGCAATGGTCAAAGAAGTACTGCTTGCGGCAGCTCTCGGCGCGGCATTCGGAGCTATCAGCGGCGGATTTGGTAACGTTGCAACGTGGATGGCTGGCAATGTCGCCTGGTCCTGGCCCGCATGGAAGTTGAGCGGTCGTGCTATTATCGGCATAGGTTACGCCTCGTTCATAATCGTTCCTTTAGCTTACGCCGACGTTAGGATATGGGGTGGAGGCACATCAAAACAAGTGGCAATTACGCTGGTCCTTGCCTGGATTGTCGGATTCATCACCTTTATGGCAGGAGCCGCCGCAGACTTTAAGATGCAAAATATGATTGTGGATAAATCAATTGAGCTAACTAGTCAATTACCGCGCTATGTTCTGCCCGTGGTTACCGATGTAGAAGGATGGGCGATAAATGTTCTCACGGACGTAAGCAGAGAATTCAAAATTCTCTCAAACGCGGGAACGGTAATGGACATTTTCTCTCCATTTGTCCAGGCGGTAATCGAGTATGCACTGCAATAAACATTGGAACATAATCCGAATCCAGCAGTAAGACTGCTGGATTTGGGTAAGAGTTTTAATTCGGGATGGATTAATCTGCGAGAGGAATGATATGACTTCCCATAACTTTTTATCGCAAGAGGGCTGATTTTCGAGTGATTATTACTTTTCTGTTGTTTTTACTACTGATACCGGCGTGCGCCTTTGCCAATATACCGCTGCCGACCATACTGGCATTCTCTATCCCATTCTGGGTTGCGTGGAGCACGATGGTAGTATCGTTTCTGGTGATTGTGATTATCGAGGCGGCAATCCTGTGTTTCTATTTCAAGCAACCTCGGCGTGAGGCTTTATCCCTCGCATTAAAAGTCAATATTATCACCACCCTTTTCGGCTTTGGATTAACTTTTAATCCCCTATCCATATTCGGGCTGGTAGCCGTTGTTGTCTTTGCCGCCAAATGGATGCGGACAAAATTGAAATGGAAAGCGCTGGTTGTCATTCCCACCTCGGTTTTAATTGGCGCGATTATCGTTTTGCTCTGGATCGTCCAGCCAACTATTCCACGAATGATTTTACAATTTTATGCAACTATGCTCTTCTCGTTTATACTGACTGTTTTTTTCGAAGCCTGCCTGTTTGCGCCTAAGGCGGGAGTCCGACGTGCATGGAGATGGTCCATTACGGCGAACGGAGTTTCCTATTTCATTTTCTTCAGTGCACTCCTTATCGGAGGTTTTCGTTCCGGTGCCTTCGCCTTTATTGACTGGCCTCTTCATGAAATTCGCCGTCAGAGAGATTCCAGTGCTATGGATAGGCAGAAAGTCTTAAATCAGATAGAAGAACTTTATGAATGGGAGGGCTCGGGTAAATCGTGGATGTTATCAAGCCCTCTGGGGAAGAACCCCTCGCCCCGGTGGGAACTGGGCATTGCGGAACGCTGGGCAAAACGGGGGTATATCCCGGACGCTGAAGAATTGTTCGCCCTCATTTCAAAGTATCGCAAGCGCCCTTCCGATCCCAGGAACTATCTCTGGGATGGCTGGAAAATGGCGGAGGTAGCTCTTACAAAGGCGCGAAAGAAAGCCTCCGTTCCCCCATAGCTCCCGAGCCCTACATAGCGGGCACCGCCGCGCTTGTGCTGTCTTACGAATCCACCTTGAGCGCAGACCGCGTTGAGTGGGTGGGGGGGGTTAGACTCGTCTATAAAGCCAAATATTTCTTGATGTTCACCTCCTATACTTGCTCTTGCAAATATGCAACGGCTCGTCCGAAACGTATAGATTTACCCTTTTCTTTTTTGTTTTATCTTATCAAGGACTAATTCAGGCGACATTTCTTTCTTAGCAAAATATGTCTGACCCCAATATTCCGCTCAAGTGGTAACTGTTCGCGGAATCAAGAATTGCTGAAGGTAGTCCGGTCCTCCTGCCTTGGAACCTATCCCGGACAGACGGAATCCACCAAAGGGTTGCCTTGCGACAATTGCACCCGTAATCTTGCGGTTTATGTAAAGATTGCCCACCTTGAACTTGCATTTTGCCAGCTCGATGTGTTCGGGCGTTGTTGAGAATACCCCTCCGGTGAGTGCAAAACGCGTGGAGTTTGCCACCTTAAGGGCTTCCCCAAAATCCCTCACTTTTATCACTGCAAGAACAGGTGCAAAAATCTCTTCCTGCGCAAGACGGCTTTCAGGTGAAATATCACCAAAAATGATAGGGGCAACATAATAACCCTCACGCATTTCCGGCAGAATCTCCATCTCTAATAGAACCCGACCTTCTTTCCTGCCAATTTCGATATATCTTTTCGCCTTACTCACCGCATCCCGATCAATAAGCGGGGTTAAAAATGTTTCCGGTTCTTCGGGTTTTCCTATGACGATACTGCGAGTGGCATCAATCAGACGCTCGAGGAAAGTGTCATAAATCTCTTCAAGCAGAATGACGCGTGAGCAGGCGGAACATTTCTGCCCCCCGAAACCGAAAGCAGAAACTACCACACCTTTTGCAGCTTCATCGAGGTCGGCAGTAGAATCAACAATAATGGCGTTTTTCCCTCCCATTTCGGTGATGACCTTTTTCACAAAATATTGCCCCTTGCCTACGTCGGCTGCGATTTTGTTTATATGAAGTCCCACCTCCATAGAACCCGTAAAGGCAACAATGGCTACTTTATTATGCCTGACGAGGGCTTCACCGACGACCTCTCCCTTCCCCGGCAGATAATTAACCACTCCCGGCGGAACTCCTGCTCTTATGTAAATCTCCATCAGCTTTGCAGCCGTAACCGAAGACTGTTCTGCGGGTTTTAATATCACACTATTACCCGTAACCAGTGCTGCGCAGCTCATACCCGTAAGTATTGCCAGCGGGAAATTCCAGGGTGCGATGACGGCGGCAACCCCACGTGGTTCATAAAAATATTCATTCGTCTCACCGGGGATGTTTCCCAGAATCCTTTTTTCTCCAAGGCGCATCATCTCCCTGGCGTAGAATTCCACATAATCAATGGCTTCGCATACATCGCCATCGGCTTCCTGCCAGTTCTTGGCACATTCCAGAATCTCCCCGGCAGCGAGTTCCAGTCGGCGATTTCTCATTATTTCAGCAGCCCGCAATAAACAATCGGCTCTCTGTTCGATGCCCGTGCCTGCCCATTGTTCAAAGCTACGTGCGGCAACGGCAACCGTTTCATCTGCCTCTTCCTCACCGGCAAAATGGATGCGTCCGATACTTTCTCGAGGTTGTGCAGGGTTTTCTGATGAGACAACCTCAACGCCCTTTTTCTCGGAATCGCCAATTTTCAGAAAATATTCTTTATCAAGATTCTCCCTGACCCGAGTGATAGCATCCCGCATTAGTTGCTGATTCTCACTTACTCCAAAATCTATCAATGGTTCGTTGTGGAATGGAGGTAAATTTATCCTCTTCATATTTATGCCTCCCCGTTCAGGATTAAAAGCTCTGTCCGACACCGCATTATGCCGGCTCGATGTGAGAAAGCATCATTATTCTACATTTGTTTTTCCCAGTTCACGGGAGCGTTCTGTGGCTCGCCGGACTGTCTCTATTATGGTCTTTTCAAAATTCGCCGCATACAGGACTTCAAACCCGGCTGCCGTTGTTCCTCCGGGAGTGGTAACCATTTCCCGAAGATGCTCCGGTGATTCCCCTCGCTCGGTGAGCATCCGTGCCGCCCCTAAAACCATTTGCTTTGTGAGTTTTTCAGAAATCTTGGGCATCAATCCCATCTCTACGCCCGCGTTTATGAGGCATTCAGTCATATAAAATATGTAAGCCGGACCGCTTCCCGACAAACCCGTAACGGTATCGAGGTCTTTCTCATCAACCTCAACCGCGACTCCCAGGACGCTAAAGAAAGATATGGCGAGGGCAAGGTCTTCATCGGTAGCGTTCGTGCCCTTTGCCAAGGCGGATGCCCCGCATTTGATGAGTGCAGGCGTGTTCGTCATCACCCTGACCACACGGGTATCTTTTCCTAGATTTTCCTCAAGGTAACAAATAGTTATACCGGCGCAAACGCTTATGAAAAGATGGTTGGGGCGAGGTGAACCTTGAATCTCGCCCAGCACATCGGGGACATTTTGAGGCTTTACGGCGAGAAAAATCACTTCCGCCTTATCGAGCAATTCGCGATTCGAGGTGCAGGGATTAAATGGCACCGCCTTTCTGGCAGACAGGAGTCGCTGGGGATTGATGTCGTAGCCAAATATGTCTTCAGGGGGAGCGAGTCCACCTTCAACAACCCCGGTAAGTATCGCCGTAGCCACGTTTCCCGTTCCGATGAAACCGATTCGAATCATAAAGAGTTCTCCTTTTCAGAAATTTTACCCTCTGTGGCAGAATTGAAGATTCAAAGATGTGTATGAGTTTAATTACGAAATATAGAAGAGGTGAGAATCGGGTGAGTTTTCAAGGGAAATTTTTATGGTGGGCGATACAGGAGTTGAACCTGTGACCTCCGCCATGTCAAGGCGGCACT
>CAZGKP010000061.1:0-17935 GCA_964526215.1 uncultured Candidatus Sumerlaeota bacterium | reverse complement strand
GACGGATTTGGGAAATTGTGCCCCAGGATGAGGTCATATTCGCCGGTATGGGTTTTAAGGTAGCGGAGGAGCGCAGGGGATATTGGTCCGCGGGCGAGGTCGAATTTGCGACCGAGCCGGGCTGGGCGACTGCGGGCACGCCTCTCCAACCAATTCAGGAGCGCATCCTTTTGCCTGTGCAAGGTGCTTGCGTAGTGTCTGTGAAGTGGGATAGATTCGGTTCTTTCTCCCGCCTTGTAGGAAATGTCCGAGACGGCGATGCCGAGTTTGCGCAGTTCCCGCCAGGGACGCTTTGTCCGGCGGAGGCGTATGTCCATCTTGAGACTATCCACCGGCTTGCGTAACTTGAATGAGAAATAGCCGTAATCTTTTGTAATGGAAAACTCACCAGCACCCTCGCCATTCAAGAAGACCTCACCGGAATTTCCCCAGGGACATTGAGCCGTGAAGCCGACTTCCCGGATATTATCGTCGCAGATAAAAATTTCGGCACGACTGCCTATCCAGCGCTGTGTGAGATTGCCGATACGTTCCTCGAAATACCACCCACGCCCCAGGAAACCACCGCGCACCGGATGCACCGATGGCGGCTCAATTCCCCACTCCTCGCTGGCGAAGCGGCGCTCAAGAGGGATGCCGTAAAGTGCAGCCAGCCATTTGGGGTTGTTGCGGAAGGGAAACCTCAGGATACGCAGCCCGGCGGTGATTTCTTCACCCGGAGGGTATCCCTGCGACCAGAAGTTGTTCCAGCGAGTTGGGGAGTGGAAATCGCGTGCAGTGGTTGTGGCAATGGTGACATCAATTCCGCGTCTGGCGAGGTGGGTGGAGAGATTCCACAGGTAGTTTTCAGCGCCCCCGATAATGTCTTTGCCAAAACGATGGGTAACGTGTAGAATCTTCATTTATCATCGCCGAGTGCTTTGCAATCGGACGTCAGCAGTCTGTCTCCGTGAACGTGCCAGCGTCCGAAAAGAGATACTATGATGAGTCATCTACGATCAATCGGTAAAAAGGTATTTATCCGCAGACTTATCCGCCACAGGAGAATTACACAGATTTTTTAAGTCAGGGAAAAATCACCGGTCTGCGTAGTCTGAGGGATCTGTGGTGTCATTTCTTCTTTTTCTCAGGAATCCGGTTTTCGCGGAATTCAACGAGCTGGCGTGCTCGCGGCGTTAAGTGGAAGCACTTCCTGGAATCAACCTCTACGAATTTTTCTTTAATCAACCGGAAGAGTTTGCGTCTTATCTCGGAGTATTTACACTCGAACTGTTCGGCGAGGTATCTCACCTTCACGAACGAATATTTAGCCGCCTCTTTAAGGATGGCGGAATAGGTAATTCCCTGGGCGCGGCGGTCCATACGTTTTACACGCTCATCAATTGCCCTGAGTGCATTGGGGGAAAGCCTTCGAGGGCGGCGATGCGCACCATCCCCCACATACTTGAACTCGATGCGATAGCAAAAGTCCCTCCGGGGATTCAGGTCAGGCTTTTCGCTCCGGAGATACAGGATAAGCTTGTCAACATTGGCGTAACCGGCGCGTCTTGCCTCCTCATCTGTGATTGCAGAGATAACGACCTTTTGCGCCGCCTTTATCAGCACCCTGCCAAGATTATCAACCTGATACGCCTTTCCCTCAATCAGCCTGCACGAATCCCAGAGCCGAAAAGTCAGCGTAATTCTTCCCGACCTGATTGCCCTGTGCACGGGGGCGGGGAAAAGAATCATACATCCTCTCCTCTATGATGCAATTTGGAGACGCAAAGAAAAAATAGCCGAAAACTTTTTTTATACCCAATTAAAACTTTTCAATTTTCATATCCCTTGATGCAAATCAAGCAATTTTTTAATCCCCCACAGCGGTCAAGCGAATGAAACGGGCAAACATTAAACATAAAACATCGAACGTCCAATCCGCCTGCGACGGATAAACTTTGAACGGGCAAACAGGCTCAATGAGCCAACCTGTCTTCTACGGATTTCACACGACTATTTTTTGAATCTTTGCAGGGTCGTTTTCGCCCAGACCCATACGTCCGGCGGTTGCGAGCCACTTCGGCGGACGCTTTGCCTCTGCAAATGATGGCAGTCCTTTCGCTTTCCTCTTCTTCTCAAGGATTTCTGCCCCCCAGACATCCAGCGCAACCGGGTCCGCCGCAACCAGTATCCCATTTTCCTGCCATAGATATTGAGATTGCACTGCAGGACCACCCTGATACTGTGCATTCAGAGTATCGAGGATTACGAGTCGCATCCGTTTGCGAATTGGCTCCATTGCACTCACTTCCGCCACATAAGGGTCGCAGCAATTGTCATGATATTTATTGGGATTATGCACGCACCCGAAGAGGTTTTTCATCCCGCCGCTGACACCTGAAATGTCGTGGTCTTTCAAAACCGGCACATTGATTAAGGCAGTGCATTTATAGACAACCTCCGAAAGGAGGCTGCCCGAGGAGCCGCTGAATACAATCGGCGGGACATAGTTGGCGTTGGTTCCGAAGCAGCGGACGCCACCCTCGGAGCGATTTATTTTGAAACCCGCACTCTGAAGTTCGTGGTCAGAACGCTCCCACACAATAATGTTATTCTCCCGAATACCTGTATCCACTAAAAGCGCACTAATGGCGCGGACCAGTTCGGGATGTGAAGAGAGCGGTTTCCCCGCAAGGCAATTCAGCTTCAGCCCGACAATGTCCTTTTTCGAGAAAAACAGACCGAGGGCGTCAACGGGCGTTTTCCTACCCGTAAGGGTGCAGAGTGCATGCCCCAGGATTTGTTTCAGTGCAGCCCCGTCAAAGGAATTGAGGCTTTTTCTGGCTTTGACGGCGTTTGCATAAACCACTCTGCCGTGAAGTGAAATCTTTGGCGTGGCAGAGGTATATGTTTCAGCCGATGCAGGCGGTGGGGACAGACCGGTTTTAACGAGAGCGAGACCCGCCGTCGCCCCAGCAACACCCTTCAAAAATTCACGCCGGGAGAGACGTTCCTTCATCCCCATTCCTTATCTTGCTGAAACTTTCCCCCATCTCACAATCGAACGACACGAATAATTACATAGGCGAGCGGGTAAAACAAGCACAAAAAGTCCTGCAGATTTTTTGAGTGTATAAACCGTGTGCGGGTATTACAAGAGATCGAATCGCTTATCTACCTTGATTCAGGAGGGTTATTACGTCCGCCACGTCAATCTTGCCGTCCCCATTAGCATCGGCATCTGCAAGATACTTACCTGTAAGGATTATTTTCCCGAGGATATAATCCCGCACAATCGCGCTTGTAACGATGAAGTATTCATCAGCACCGATGTCGAAATCAGAGCCATCGCCCCGAGGTTCACCCGTTGCGTCAAAGGGTCTGGGGTCGCCCTCAAAATCCCGACTTAAACCATCAATAAAGCAGCCGGCATCTATACAGGGAGAATCGGGTAGCAGGTGAAAATCGTAGCCCTCCGAATTAACGAATCGAGGATTCTCCGATATATTCCCCTCGCCTCCGCCTGCCCAATCCTGAATACAGGAATAGGAAGGGATTGTGCAATAATACAAATGATTTTCTACCGAGCCCACATTGCTCCAGATGATACAGTTCTTGATTATGCCTCTGCAGAATCCAAGCCCACCGCCACGCGAAGATGCAAAGTTACTACAAATCGTGTTGTTCGGAACAAGTCCACCGCATCCGTAAAGCCCACCACCAATGTAATTTGTGGAATTGTGATAAATGATATTATTTCTGATTGTCCCATCACATCCCCAGATTCCTCCTCCTCCTGTGCCAGCAGAATCTCCATAAGCATTATTGTCACGAATTTTGTTATCTTCGATGGTTGCCCGTGTGTGATTGCCGTTGATTCCTCCCCCGCGAATCGAAAGTCCATTTTGAATCCTTACCCCTTTCACCACGCAAGTTTCCTTTTCCGAACCTTCAAAAAACAGAACGGAAAATAATCCACCACCGTCAATGATGGTAGAATTAAGTATGTAGTCATCACGGGGATTCTCGCTTTGCAAAATCAGGTTTTTGCCCAGAAAATGGAGATTTTCTCTATATGTTCCTGTCGTTAAAGTAACTTCTTCCAGCGGGAAAGCCAGGAAAAACCCTTGCTGAATGCGGGGATACTGGAGAGGGATAGAAATTCCCATTGGATGGTTGAAGACAGTAGGGTCAGTACACCGCAGCACTTCTACTCCATCTTGTAACCCATCTCTATCGGTGTCCGGGTTATTGAGATTAGTTCCCACAGATGTCTCATTATCATTCGACAACAGGTCACCATCACTATCCGGCGAACTGCCCCACTCATCCGCTCCCATATCTACCGAGTCTCCCGCAACACGGCATTCACCGTCTATATCGGCAATATAATTCCCCAAGAGATAATATGTATTTCCTGCATCAATACAGGGCGAGTCGCTCCGGAGATGAAAATTCCGATGAGATGGGTTAATAAAGCGAGGGTCAGTTGAAATGTTTCCTTTCCCGCCGTCTTGCCATCCACGAATACAACTATAAAAGGGCGCGTTACTTTGCTCCAGTGGATTGCCAGAGTTATTCCAGATGATACAATTAACAATAAATCCTTTGCAATTTGAGAGACACGCCCCGGAATCTTTGATAATGGTATTGTTTAAAATAGTGCCATTGCACGATGAAAGCCCGTTTTCTGATAGAAGATTATTCAAAATTGTCCCGTTGCATAAGTATAATCCATCCCCACCTCGATATAATCCCTTAACCACGTTTCCTGAAATGGTGTTGTTTTGAATTATGCCGTTGCAATTTGATAGTCCTCCTCCGGTGCTTGACCCCAAGAAATCGGTGTAGTTTTCCATCTTGGTGGAGTTATTTGATATCCTGTTGTTCCGAATAGTTCCGCCACAATCATAAAGCCCACCACCGGTGCTTTGCGCCGCACCTATGCCGAAAGTTGGATAACCATAGCAAACAACAGATAATGTCGAGTTGCTTACAATGATATTGCTCGCAATAACTCCGTCACAGGCGTAGAGTCCTCCCCCGGCACTAAAAGCAACAGGAGTAGGCGAACCGGCTTTTACAGACAGGTGGGTCGTTGCCGAATTTGTGGTTATAGTATTGTTTTGAATAATACCATCACAATCAAAGAGCCCCCCGCCGCCACTTCTTATTGAGGTAGAACTATATACAGATACATCTGCCTGATTATGGGAGATGACATTATTTGTAATAGTTGCAAGGGTGCCGTTGCCATAAACACCAGCGCCAAACTTAGTGTAGCCGTTAGTGATTGTGAAGCCGGAGAGGACACAGGTGGTGAGTTCGGTGCCTGAGAAAGTAACTACCGAGCCAGCGTGATTGCCATCAATGATGGTAGTGGTTACCACTGATGGACTGGTGGGATTCGTGGAACACAGGATGATGTCTTTTCCACCAAAATTGATGTTCTCTTTGTAAGTGCCCGGTGAGACGATGATTTCATCACCATCTGAAGCGGCATCTATCGCCCCTTGAATGGTCTCATAGTCCGCTGGCACGAGAATAACTCGCGCTGTCGCCATACCCGAAATGCACATTACCAAAAGAATAACCATTATGAGTGTAGTGCCAGCATCCCACTGGTCATCAAAAAGGCCGCAACGAGTAAAAGATGAAATTTTCATTTCTCTTTCCCCACGGAATGATAAATTCTCAAATCCAGTCTTTACTATTAGTAGAAAACGGGGGGGAATGTCAATCTAAAGCCCGCGGTCTGGAGTGGGTAACTTTTGCACCAAAATTGATTATGGATTCTCAAACACCTTGACAGCCCCTTCTCCTTTTGTGCAGAAATATTGGTGAAATCAACGATTGGAGCTTCAAATATGAGAAATAAATCAGCAATCGCGGCGGTTTTTATAGAGGCAATCAGAGGGCTGGACCGTCCCACGCGCGAGGAGGTTTATTCTGCACTACTGAATGACCCCGAGTTATTGGAAGACCTGATAGACATTACGGCGATTGAAGAAAGGCGTAATGAACCCTCCCGCCCTTTTCGTGAGGTCCTCGCCGACATCAGGGGACAAACCGCACGATGAATTATATCATTCGCATCAAGCGTTCCGCAGAGAAAGAATTCATCAGGTTACCCTTATCTGCGCAAATCAGAGCCTCTTGATCCAGAGCCTACAGAGATCAAATACTACGCCGATTAAGGGCACAAGGACAACGCCGATCAGGACCCAAAAGATCACTTGATTGATGCGCTCAATCTGGAATGTCAAACAGACCGCAAAGGCAATCAGCCAACCTACAAAACACCAAACCAATCGCAACACACCTCGTTGCCAGACATCCGATACTGAATTTAGTTTATTCGCAGATAGTAAGTTCATCTAAGTTCCTCCCTGCGACCTATCTGTAATTAAAGGATGGGGACCAGAGTCACTGAAATGCTTAATGTTCTATGGCGCCTCTATTATGCCTTCACAGAATTTCTATGATTGGGAAAAGTGTCAATCTAAAGCTCGTAGTTTTGAGCGGATGGCGTGGGCGAATTCGGTGAAACTGCCTGCATCTATTGCATCTCGCAAGCGCTTCATAAAATCGAGTGTGAAATAAAGATTGTGTATCGTGTTCAGACGGGAACTTAAGATTTCCTTTGCGTAATATAAATGCCGCAAGTAGGCGCGGGAATAATTGCGGCAGGTGTAACAGTTGCACGTCTCGCTCACGGGACGCGGGTCTTTTGCATAGGCGGCGTTCTTGATATTCAGCATACCCTCGTTTGTGAGGAGGTTGCCATTTCGGGCGTTGCGTGTCGGCAGGACGCAATCGAACATATCAACCCCGCGCTCAACCGCCATTAAGAAATCCTCCGGCGTCCCTACTCCCATCAAATACCTCGGGCGGTCTCCGGGCAGGATTGATAACGTAACCTCCAGCATCTCATAAGTTTTGCTTTTCTCTTCACCCACGCTTAAGCCGCCGATTGAATAACCCGGGAGGTCAAATGCGATGGTGCGTTCGGCAGATTCACGCCGCAAATCCTCAAAAAAGCCACCTTGCGCTATCCCGAAGATGACCTGCTCTGTTTCGGTTTTAGATTTTTCAAATTCGTCAATGCAGCGCTTGAGCCAGCGAAGCGTGAGTGCGGTTGATTTCTCCACATAGGAGCGGCTCGCATCGGGCGGCGGACATTCATCCAGCGCCATCATTATGTCAGCGCCAAGATTGCGTTGAATCCCGATTGCCTTTTCAGGCGTGAGGAGGTGCATCGAGCCGTCAATGGGCGATTTGAACTCGACACCCTCTTCTTTAATTTTATTGAGCCTTGCCAGCGAGAAGACCTGAAATCCGCCGCTGTCGGTCAGTATGGGGCGTTCCCAGTGCATAAATTTGTGTAGACCGCCCAAAGCGGCAATGACGTCATCACCCGGACGCAAGTAGAGATGAAATGTATTTGCGAGTATAATGTCGGTGCCGACCTCGACAAGTTCTTCAGGCGTCATCGCCTTGACGGTGCCTTGCGTGCCGACGGGCATAAATGCCGGCGTCTCAATCGTGCCATACGGTGTAGTGATGCGTCCGTGCCTCGCGCCACTATGGGGGTCTCTCTTTAAGACGGTAAATTGAAACATCGCTTTTACCGAATCCTTAAGGAAATCGTAACAGTTTAGCTATTTGAAAATAGCGTTTTTTTAACCGCAGAGGTCGCTAAGTGAGCGCAAAGTGCGCAGAGATTAGGGGAAATTTTGCGTCCTTTGCGCCTTTCTCCACAGGCGAATGTTCCATCTTTGCGTTTCTTTGCGGTCAATTATCAAACTGCTAAACCATTATAAAATCCGCAATTACGCCCTTTGTGAAGATTGATAAAGACCACAAAGCCGCTTGGGATTGCGATGCTATTTTCAGGCAGCGTCTCATCTGTCCAGATGGCAAGCGGGTAGCTGCCGTAATCGCCGTCCGACTCGAGGTCGTATTGGATGCCAGATTTGCCGCCCTCCTCCACAATTTTTAGCGAGTGGACTTTGACACCGGGTAAATTTTCAGCAGGATAAACGCCCTTCTCCGGGATGCTATACTTCTTGCCGTAATTGATGAAGCGAAAGGGAGTAGGAGAATTCTCGGCGAATATTATCTGAAAATCGCGGTTGTAGAAAAATATGTGAGGTGGGTAGAGGTTGCCGCCCGTTTGCCAATCGGGTGGCTTTTTTACATCCGGATGGATGAATTTAACCGCATCCTTGCACGTAAGTGGGTCTTCGAGCCGCAATGTTTGTGAAGGTTCGGCGGGATAGGGGTATTTCAAATCGAGCCAAGCAGCCACCTCGCCCATTGTTGCGGGTGTAAATCCCTGTGGCAGATTCGCGAAAAACCGCTCGTAGTATGCGCATCCCGCCGGATTCCACGAATCATGGTCCTCTTGATGAATCGTGAAGATGAGCATATCGTTCGTGGTGCGATTTTTCAAAAATTCGGCGGCGAGGTGTTTGTAATAATCACTCTGGTGCGCAGCGGCCGATGTGGAGAGTATATCATCCACATCGGTAGAGAACATCACAGCTCCGCTTGCACCTCCGGGCGTATGGATGGTGTTTATGAGGTCGCGGAACGTCCACTGGAACATCCATAGAGGCTGCGGGTCGGTGCCCGGGATACGGAAGTTTTCGCGAGCGGGGCGATATGGATTCCAGGGACAACCACCGTGAAACATACTCGTGTCACAAGTATAATGGTCAAAGCCAATTCCCCAGAGGGCATTTATGCCGAGTGCGGCTGCAGCTCGGGTAAAATTCGTTCCCACACTGCCGATGAATTGGTCAATCGCAACGGTAGTGATGCGACGGTTGAAAATCTCTTCGAGTGCCGTAATCCCCGCCCGTAATAGCTCATGTGTTTCCTCGTATGACTTTTCGAGATTATAATTTACGGAGTTGAAATGGCTAAAGGAAGATGGCATAAAGGCAATCTCGTCGCCGAATTGCGCAATGCCCCTCTGGAAGTAATCCAGTTCTTGCCGAACCGAGGGCGGGTCAACAAACCACGTGATGGGCAAACTGCACCTGTGAAGAATCCGTTCCATATTTTTTATATGGATGAAGGCATTTCCGTTTTTATCCGGTCCGCAGCACTTGGGGTGCGGGAGGCGGTCTTGAAGTGCAGGATTCCAGCCCGTGTGATAATTGCAGGAGAGTGCGGTTATGAGAAACGCCTCGCGCTCGGCAAATGCGACAATTGGGAGACGTAATGCGGCGTCTGCAGTCTCTAATTCAACGATACCGCGCCCAGTTTTGTGGGGATAAATGACGAGATACTGCGTTCCAGAGTCGAATTTAATATCAGCAAACGTCGGTGAGGAAATGACCCGTTTGATGCAGATATTTTCATTCAGCGAAAATTTTGCCGCCCTCCCCACAATGGTAACATAAGATTGATTCAGTTTCATCAAGCCAACATCCCGGAAATTAGACTGGTTGAGCCCGTTTGCCCGTTGCCTCGTTCAATATTCGATGTTCAAAGTTCGATGTTCGATGTTTCTACTGCAGGCGAATTAGGATTATGAGCTCTTTATTTCAGACTGCCGGACGGCGGTGGGTCTGAGGAATACAATGGCAGTTTCGACTATCATCCATATCTCAAGAACAAAGACAGCAAGCCCTATGTAAAAGAGGTAATGCTGCGCCGGATTTCTGTGGAACCTCGATAGGTTGAGCGTCATTGCCCACCCGGTCATCGCAATCATAAAAAGCATAGGCAGCCCCGTGAACCAGATTGGTTTGCGGCGTCTGTAAAGCCATACGGAGATAACCATAAGTGAGAGTCCGGCAAGCAATTGATTTACCGCACCGAATAGGGGCCAGAGGGTCAAGCCCCCCGCCCCGCAGGCTTTCAAGTTCCACCCTTTGGGAGTATGGATGTCCCACAACGCCAGTGCGAGACCTGTTAAGAGAGCTACTGCGGTTGCCACATAGCGGTTGGTGAGGGGTTTTATCTTTGCCGCCTCACCGAATTCGGCAAGGATATAACGCTGCAGGCGTGCTGCGGAATCGAGTGTCGTCCCGGCAAAGGATGCAACGAATACCCCCAGAAATGCGATCCCGACCTCTCTTGGAATCAGGAAAGAATTTAAGAGGTTTGCCCCGCCTTCGACAAATGCTCCAACTTTTCTGCCGAGCGTGTTCGCCATTCCCCACGAGGCGTAATGATCCTTCCACGCCGCAATTCCTACCAGCACCTTGCCGCTTGCGTCTCTGTAATACATCCCTATCCCTGCCGCCACGGCTATTATGACAAGGAGTGCCAGAAAGCTCTCGAGCAGCATCCCGCCGTAGCCAATTGCCAGTGCGTGTTTCTCGTTTGAAATCTGTTTGGACGAGACGCCGCTTCCGACAAGTGCGTGAAATCCCGAAATCGCCCCGCAGGCTATGGTGATGAAGATGAAAGGGAGGATAGGCGGTGCTCCGTGCGGAATTGTGTTGAGGGCGGGAGCGACTATGCGGGGCTTTGCGACCAGAACGCCGAAAAATAAAAGCGCCAGTGCAACCATAAGCTGGTTTGCATTTATGTAATCACGCGGTTGTAAGAGCGTCTGAACGGGCAGTGTCGAGGCAATGTAGCAGTAGACCAGTAAAATTATTGTCCATATCATAACGGGAGAAAATGTCGCGCCGGAAAACCTGAATTGTAGCGCGGGAACCTTTGCCCCTATCCATATAGAGACATACATAAGTCCCAGTGCCACAAGAGCCGGAACCGTCATCCTGATACCTTTCCGGCGGGCATAAATACCCATACCTATGGCAATCGGTATCTGAAACCACACCGGAAAGACCGAGGCGGGATACATCTTGAAGAGATTTGCTATCACAAGGCAGAAGATGGCAATGACAATCCATAGTTCAAAAAAGATAACTGCCTGGAAAAGAATGCGAACACGTGAATTCACTATACCGGCGCACAAATCTGCAATCGAGCGCCCCTTGTTGCGGAGCGAGACCGCCACCGCACCGAAATCGTGAACCGCCCCCATAAATACCGAGCCAAGCACTACCCAGAGTAGCGCAGGCACCCATCCCCATATAATGGCGATTGCCGGACCTACAATAGGTCCCGTGCCCGCAATGGACGCAAAGTGATGTCCGAATACCACCTCCGGGCGCGAAGGCACATAATCCACACCATCTTCATACACCGCAGCTGGTGTTGAGCGATTCGGGTCGAGGCTGAATATCTTTCGCGCAAGCCACCGTCCATAAGTAAGATATGCCACGAGGTAAAATACGCCAGCACCCGCCGCAATGAGTAAAGTCCCCATAATTTAAGCCATTATCAGGAAACGGTCATTGTGGTATTGGTCGGTGTCCAGATTTCTATACACCGCGTCTTAAATAGTATCATATATTCGGAAGGGAATCCCGCGTATATTCCCTCATAAAATCTTCATCCCGCCAGGGGCGCGCCTGCGACAAGATACGGAGATGGAGATGAAGAGGAAGATGAAGCCGAAGGCGCGCCATCGGTGGGATGAAGAGTAAAAAAGATATGCACACAACTTATGACGTTTTGTATAACTCCCTGTCCACCATCCGAATATTTAATACTCATAAATACTGCCGCCGATATATTCACGCATCAATGAATCCTTTGGGACGTATGAATCGTCATCAATAGGAGTAACGGCGTTCAAGAGGTTATATACACGCCGTGCGCGAATGGCTGCATCGTAACGCCTTGGCTGGTTAGCGTAAGCACTGTATATCTCATCCATATATTTCCAGAGGTATTTCTTATGGACGCAAAGCTCGTAAGGGAGTGAGCCGTTAAAGATGAAATTAGCCGTATGGATGAAGGGGACGATGTATTGCATTTCGGAGCGACGGACATAGTGCCAGTGCCCTACTGTCATCACGGGTGAATAGCTGCGGTGCCAGGAATCGCGCACCATACGCCGGAGCATTCTAAGGTCCGCCCAGCGCACAAATTCACCGCTGGAGTCTTTTATCTGACACATTGCCTCGATATACATTTTGAATTTCAGGGAATCGGGGACAGATTGTGTCATAGGTTCGTAAAGTCCGTGGAGGCTATCAAGGATGAGAATCTGCCCCTCTTCGAGGTGAAACGGCATAGTTCGTTTTTCGCGTTGACCGGTCTTAAAGTCGTAAACCGGCATCTGGATTTCTTTGCCTGCAATCAAGTCAGCCAGGTGGTCATTTATAAGGTCAATATCGAGTGCCTCGGGGCGCTCGAAATCATAGTCGCCGAATTCGTCCCGCGGATGCTCTTTGAGATTCTTGAAGTAGTTATCAAGAGATAGGGAAACGAGGTCTATCCCCATATCTTTCAGTTTTTGTGAGACTTTTATGGTTGTTGTGGTTTTGCCGGAGCTGGAGGGACCGGCAATGATAACTATACGGATTGTGTCTCTGCGCCGGAGGATGGAACGTGCGAGTTTGTTCACCTCGTTCTGATAGACTTCTTCTGCTGCCCGAATCAATGTCGGCAGTGTGCCTCGCCGGACGTGGTCATTCAGGTGCTCGATGCTCTCGCAACCATAGTCAACATTCCACGTAAAGACCTCCCAGAGGATTTTGTAGGGTATAGTTTCAGGGACTTCGCCGGTGTTGCGTCGTTCTCTGAGGCGGGCGTGTTCAGAGCGGTAACGTGCATAAGCGCGGGCTGTTTGTGTGTGCCCGTTTTTCTCCAGGACATCAACCACGATGTCCTGAATCTCCTCAACGGTAGGTCTCTGTCCCGGCTCGAAAGTTTCATTGAGTCTGGCGGTGACCATTTCGGCTAACTGGCTGGCGCGCTTTATATCCTCTCCTCCGAGTGCGTGTGCAGCCCGGAAGATGGCATCTATAATACGGTTCTCATCAAATGCAACGAGCCGTCCATTCCGTTTATAGATGTGAGTGATATGATTCTCAACCATAAATCCGACCCTGTTTTTATGTATATTTTGTCATCAAAAGAGAAGATATATTGGTTGGCGGGGCGACATAAGTAAAGAAAAAAATGGGATGTAACCTCTCGGTCACACCCCATTTTCACCCGATTTATAGACTGATTTATCTATGGCAGGGGGAAACTCACCACTTCGACCTTATCCAGGTAAACACGTCCATATTCGCCCGGGATTGCATCCACGATGTCAAAATTCAGGACGATAGAATCTTTGGGATATACCCTGTCTCCTGTGAGATGCGGCGGTGTCTCGATAAAGAGCGGATACTCTCTACCTGCGGGTGTCGGCAACTGTCCATAACACCCGTCAACCTGGCGAACATCACGGGTTGCATTCCAGTCGAAGGCACCATTGCTGATACGGACACGCATCTTGGGTAAGTGTTTTTTCGCCTCATCACTCTCGCAACGGAGTGTGAATATTGCACAATAAAGATTGCCATCTTCAAAATAGGGAGCAGGCTGGTCAGGGTCTGTTCCCCATCCACCGAAGGTAAGCCCCTTCGGTCCGACAGGTCCTGGAGACTCGAGCCAGAGACCTCCGCTGGCAGTCACGCCACTTGTTGCACTGTCAAAGATGTCGGGGCAGAATGTTCTCCATTTAGCAAAATCGGCAGGGGTATCATAAGTAACCACAGGAGTGCCACCCGTAGGTGGTGTGAACCTGGATACCTCAATCGCGTCACAGTAGATATTCCCCTGCTGCTCCGCACTGAAATCAATCAGGTCAAGGTAGAGTTTCAAATTGCGACACACTGCCCCCTCGGTAGTGGGTTGATAGTAATAGGAATTGTAATTATCCCAGACAGGGGTTGGGGCGTTGGGTCCGCTACCCACGCGTAAGGAAGACATAACAAGAGAGGCAAAATCGCTCCAGCGCAATCGGCTCAGCGGAACTTTGTTCACATCGGGCTGGTCGGTCTTCAATGTATAGCGTGCCTTGTATAGAAAGTTGGGGGCATAATCCATTGAAGTTTCATATTTCATCTGCCAGGCGCCGAAGAGGTTGGAATCAGTCTTGTCAACTATCCCTATCATACTCATTGTTGCGGTGGTGGGGGCAATATAGTAAGACTCATAGGGGGTAGTAATCAATGTCCCTGCCGGGATGGGATAAGGTTCCCAGCCCTCTGCATCCGGGTCATCAAACGGATAGCTATATCCCCAGGGAGGGGGAGTACTCAAGCTGTCGAATGCGCCTCTCAATGAGGTGATTATGATGGTTTGGGAAGCTGCGGCTGTTCCGTCTGATGCGTAAAATGTAACGAGAATGTCCTGCGACAGTTCCTGCATTGCCACGTTATAGGAAGTAACTGAATCCTTTTGAGGGCATGCCTTGATATCCCAGAGAGTAATGATGGGATTTCGAGTGGGAGGGTCAGCGCAACCCGTAATTTCTTTGGCTCCGGGCAAGATGGCATTTGCCGGGTCTCCAAGTTGAGTTTTGTCATTTATGTCGAAATTATCAATGGCGCCATCCGCTCCGGCAGGATCCTCATAAAATGACCAACAAATCTGGGAGGTTACCGTGTCAATGTCACAAACATATTCATCTAAATTAAGCGCGTTGGGGAAGCGGAACCAGCCAATGTCTACCGTTTGGCCAACGTTGTCTTCCTCATTTCCAATAAAAATATCAGGGATTGAACCTATCACAGGTGGAAAACTACCGTTGGCTACGGAAGACAGTGGCAGTAACATACCCACCCCCAAAATCGCAATTACTACCAATACAGACAGACGTTTCATAATAACCCTCCTTTATCGTATTAACTTATTTCACAATATTTAATTAGACTCTTTATTGAATTTGTCTCTATCCGTCAAGGAAAAAGTTCAATTTTTTTAGATTTTTTTTATTCGTCTGCGATACTTAAATTTTCCCCTCTTACAACGTACCCGGCGATTTACCTGACACGTCGAAAGGGCGCACGTCAGTTTAGTTCGTAGTTCCCGTTTCAGCGTGTTAGAAGCGGGGTCAGTTTCGCCTAAAGGTGGCACTACGAACCGCATTGCGAACAAAAGTGATGTGCACCCATTCGTTTCTCTTTTACAAAAGATAAAACTTTATCTAATAATCAGAGTTAAAAAAGGGGCGATATGGGAACACACGAGAACAAAAAGGTAAGGAATATATAACCAACATATTCTATGCGCGAGATTTTCTTTGGTTGTGGCGAGAACCGCGCTGTGAAATTTACGTAATACTCTTGCAGCGAACGGGTCGGGGGCTTTAATACTCTTTACCGATGTATCAATTTGGGAGTGAACTTTTTCCCGGAGGAAGAAAATGCGCGGGTGGAAAACTCTTTTGCTGGTTATGCTTGGGGTGATGATGCTGCAATGTTCAGCGCTGAAGCAGCCTCTCCCTGTTTCGCAGAGTGACGGGGAGACCCTTAAGGAGCGCATACTAATGTTACTTAACTCGCCGGATACAGAAAACGCCTTCTGGGGGGCGTCTATTAAGCGCCTGGGGGATAAAGACCCCCTGGTTACGCTGAACGGGGAAAGGAGTTTTATGCCCGCATCGAATATGAAGCTTTATACCACGGCGGCGGCATTGGTGCTTCTTGGAAGAGAGTTTCGTTACAAGACAGGGATTTATTCGCGCGGTGAAATCAACCGAGAAGGCGTATTGCACGGGGACATAATTATTCAGGGTAGCGGTGACCCATCAATTTCTGGGCGTTATCGCCGGGGCATAGAAACGGAAAAAATCATTGGCGAATGGGTAGATGCCGTTGTGGCGAAGGGAATTAGGATTGTTGAGGGCAATGTTATAGGTGATGACGATTATTTTGCGGACGGGGAAATTGAAGGCACCTGGGAAAACGATGACCTGCAATACTGGTATACGGCGCCCTCCTCCGCCCTCTCTATTAACGATGGTTGTTTTTCTTTTATTGTGCATCCGGGCAAAGAGATCGGGGGAAAGGCGCATATAGAAATTTCACCGCAGACGGAGTATGTTTGGATTACCAATGATGTTATTACAACAGGACCGAAAGCACACACCCGTATTGACCTCTGGCGTCCCGCAGACAAAAATCAGGTTCGTATCTTCGGACAGATACCCCTCAATAGGTCTGCCTACCGGGACAAGGGTTCAGTATATAATGGGACACTTTTTTCCGCAACCCTCGTAAAGGAGGCACTGGAGCGCCGAGATGTGGAGGTCAAAGGAAAGACGCTGGATATAGATACATTCAGCCAAGAGGAGAAAACGAATATCCGTCAGGGCTGGGAGGCGATTCACATTCATACCTCTCCGCCTTTAAGTGATTTAATCCGCATAGTGAATAAGCCAAGCCAGAATTTTTATGCCGATATGCTCCTCAAGACACTGGGAAGGCGCTTCAGGGGAGAGGGGAGTTTTGAGAAGGGGACGGAGGTGGTAAAGGATTTTCTCCGCCTGGCGGGAGTCGGCGATGTTGAAAACTTTCGGATGAGAGATGGTTCTGGATTGAGCCGATGGAATCTGGTGCAACCGCGGCAGACCCTGCGCCTGCTTGAATATATGGCGATGGATGCCTATTCCCACCTGTTTTACAATTCGCTGCCGGTTGCGGGCACGGATGGGACACTTAAGTGGAGGATGAAAATGCCGCCCGCGAAGGGAAACATTCACGCAAAAACAGGCTTCATCAGTTATGCACGCTCGCTGTCGGGGTATGTTGATGACCGAAATGGAAACCGCTGGGTCTTCTGTTTAATGTGCAATCACTACACGGTTTCGGTTTCGCGCGTTGACTACATCATAGATGACGTTTGCACACTTCTGACGAATTATGGCGACTGATCGCGACTGAAGCGACTGAATGCCACAAGAAAGGACTTGCAAAACACCTCATTCCCAAACAAGAAGAAAAAGAAACGAATAGATGACGTGAACCAAAAAATTCGAGTTCGAGAAAAAATCCTCCGTTAAGAGCTGCTGTGATTGAGATGGCTGATACCCCTGCCGGTAGAAATCCCGGGAAACGAATCGGTGAACTCCTCATCGAGATGGGCTTTATCTCCAGAGAACAACTGGATGAAGCGATGCGAATTGCAAGCAAAAAGAATATCAAAGTTGGTGAGGCACTGTTTTCTCTGGGCGCACTCGATAGGGACCATATCTACTGGGTTCTCGCAACCCAGCTCAATATGGATTATGTCCTCCTGACACCCGAAATGATAGATGGAGACCTTATTAGAAAATTCCCGATAGATACCCTTGAAAATCTTCTCTGTCTGCCCCTGTATGAAACAAGCGAGGAAATTCACTTCGCCATTGCTGACCCGACCGATTCCGAAATTGTAAAATCATTGCAAGACCTCGCACCGGGCAAGGTGGTAAAAATACATCTGGCTTTACCGGAAAAGATAACGGAAATTCTGAGTTTTTGCCGTGCAAAATTTCAGCCGGAGAAAATGAGACAAACTACCATTGCTCGACAAGAAACCCCCGAAGTTCGGGAGGTTGAATCTTATTGGAACGACCTTTTAGCTATTCTGTTATCTTTATCACCGGGGCAAACTTGCTGGCTCTACAAAACTCACTCCGGCTGCCGACTACTGTGCCATAAAGGAAAAACATTCGAGACCATCCGTTCCTTCCCGAATGAGATATATCCCTTCCTGCTGAAAGAGCTCAAGGCAAATGCCACTTCCATAAACAAAACCGAAGGGACTTATTGGGTTTCACTGGAATATTCCACCAAACAACCGGCGATGTTTAAGACGCAGCAGATAGATGCCCTGAATAAAAATATAACCAGGCTCAAGAGAGTCCCCATTTTCTCAAATGAAGAATTCCTCCGGCTCTCTCCCGAGGCATCTGCATTGATTGAAGAACTCCGGCAATTGTTCGATAAACACCGTCGGCTTGTTGTCGGAGGTGAACAAGAGTTGTTTATCAAGCAATCGTTTTACTTACTGTTTTCATCTATCAAGCGTTCACGAGACTTCCCTCCACCAATCTTTATCGAGCGCGAAATAGATATGTATTTCCCAGACGCTCTTC
>CAZGKP010000060.1:16112-18499 GCA_964526215.1 uncultured Candidatus Sumerlaeota bacterium | reverse complement strand
TCCCACCACAACGGCACAACGAGCACAACGATATTCAGACGAAAAATTTCAAATACTTTTTATCAGGTTTTGTCCTGCACATTAGACAATTTACTCCTCACTACAACCCTGACAAAGCACTACTTTCTTCGTTCAGAAATCACTCGTCCCCCCGATTAAATGATCTTGGTTTCCTCTATTTCAGATGTTTTCATTGACACCCTTACCCCCTGTGTAGAATAATATTTTATTTGAATGGGATAAATCTCAATGTTTTTTCTCCGATTATCGTATCCACTCTGCTGACAGGGAGGTATCTGGTATGAAGAAACTATTCTGTGTTTCATTGTGTGTGTTTTCGGTATGGAGTATATTTCTATTTATGCCGCTACAGGAAGCGGGAGCGGAGACATTTTTGCAACCACTACAGGGTTGGCGTATCCTCATTGACCCGGGAACCGGCAGGGAGCTGATTCAGGGCACACCGGTGAAAAAGGCAATAAAACCTCGTGGCGTCGGCGAGGCGGTTGTGAATATGCGCGTAGCCCTATTTCTTTCCGATTTCCTTAAAAATGCAGGCGCGGAGGTTATGCTCTCCAGAAAGCCCGGAGAGGTTTTACGTTCGCTCGATGAACGCCTCAAAACCGCCCGGGACTTTAAGGCTAACCTTATACTTTCTATCCATCATAATTATGGAAAGGATACAAAAACCAACTTCGCAAAGGTGTATTACTACCCGCCGCGCAAGGAACCTGAATCCTCCATCGCCAGACACATCGCCGGTGCACTTGCGAAAGAACTCAACCTCCGGAACCTGGGACCGGAGGTCTTTTCATATCCGCTCCTTACACGAAGTCAGATACCCGCCGTTATGATTTCGTGCGGATGCATCACAAATCCACGCTATGAGAAAAAACTGAAAGACCTGGAATTCAATCGCCTCGAGGCTATCGCTATCCTGAAGGGGATGATGAATTTTCAAGAGGAGCTCAGCAAGAAAGAGGCTGTAAAGCCCCCGATGCCGGTGGTTAAACCTGCACCCCCAAGCCTGCCTTCTGTTACGGGTCCGCTTCCCCGGGTGCCTTTCTCAAAGCCCCCGATGCCGCAGCCACTCCCCATAAAGGAAACACTAATCCCATCTCCTGTAAAGGTTGCGACAAAAGCGCTGAAGCCATTCAACCCGCCGCTGCTCAATCCTGTGGGTGCACAGTTTGACCAGTCGTGGCTCTTTGGGGAGAGCTGGGGTGATTTGCCCATCAAGAACGGTGTCTCCTTTATAGCACCCGCAGGGACACCTGTGAAGGCGGCTGCCGATGGCGTAGTGATGGAGGCGTCCGCAAAACCTCCCACTGCGGTACCTGAATACCCCAATTGCGTGATATTGAAACACGTGCGAGTTATTCCACAGATATCTACTATCTACACAATTTATGGCAAACTCGCATCAATTAAGGTGAAAAAGGGAGATAAGGTAAAAAGAGGGGACGTAATCGGCACCACCGGCGCTCCCTATAGCTCCGAGAATTCATCCCGCGATACGGAACTCGAATTTGAGGTTCGCTGCGGCAATATCAATCAGGGTTGCATCGTGAACCCCGAACTGTTCACAGAACACACGACACAAGACACGGGCATAATCATCGGCAAACTCATCGGCAGGGATGGTAAATTGAAACCCGGTGTCAGGATAGACGGTGCATCAAAACCGCCGGAGATTCTGCGCTATTCATATTCGCTCACATACGGCGCGGGAATCCCTCCCTCTGACCTTTACAAGGAAAATTTTGTGATTGGGGATGTCGTCCCCGGAGACTGTGTTCTGACGTGCGATTTTGGGGTTAAGACCGTCAAGGTGGAGGCGGGAAGAATTACTCTCGTTACGTGGAAGGCGGAGTAAAACTGTGAATGGGGAATAGTGAATGGAGAATTGGGAGTGAGAGCTTTCGTAACAGAATTCTCAATTCATAATTTACATTTCTTCATTCAAATTACCATAACACCCAACTTGGAGTATAAGAATGAACAAGGGTAAAAATGAAGAGGGGATGAGCCGGAGGGAATTTTTGAAGCAGGCGGCTTTTGCAGCAGCGGCTATCAGCCTTGCACCGGTTCTGCCTGTGAAAAGCCTCGCGGCGAGTCTCCCAAAATCTACTTCCGGCAAAGTCGCCGCAAAGCCGGAAATAATCGTTGCACATGGCGCCGACCCGACATTGCTTGTAAACAAAGCCATCGAGGCAATCGGCGGGATGAAGCGCTTCGTCAAAAAGGGCGATGTCGTCGTAATCAAGCCGAACATAGGCTGGGACCGCCTGCCCGAGCAGGCGGCAGATACAAACCCCGACGTGGTTGCGGCACTGGTGCGACTTGTCCTTGCCGCCGGCGCAAAAACAGTGAAGGTCTTTGATAGA
>CAZGKP010000060.1:6779-16102 GCA_964526215.1 uncultured Candidatus Sumerlaeota bacterium | reverse complement strand
TTGATAGACCCTGCAATACTGCAATAGCCTGCTATAAACGTAGCAAGATTGAACAAAAGGCAAAGGCGGCAGGGGCGGTCGTTGAGCAGATAGATAATCGGAAATTCAGGAATGTGAAATTCCCCGGATGCAAGTTCCTCAAGGAATGGCTACTCTACGGCGAGGCGCTCGATGCCGATTGCCTCATAAATGTCCCTATCGCCAAGCATCACAACTCTGTCGGTCTCACGATGGCGCTGAAAAATAATATGGGCATCATCGGGGGTAATCGCGGCTATTATCACAGAAGCCTTGCCCGTGCAATCGCCGAACTTAATACGCAGGTCAAAGTGCACCTCACCATTCTTGATGCCTACCGGATCCTCCTGCGAAACGGACCCCAGGGCGGCAGTCTGAAGGACGTCAGGATGATGGGACAGGTAATTGTCGGAACTGACCCTGTGGCTGTGGACGCATACGGTGCGACACTTTTCGGTAAAAAGCCCGAAGATGTAGCCTACCTGCCGATTGCAAAGGAGTTGGGCATCGGAGAATGCGACCTTTCTAAAATTCGCATAAGAAAGGTGAAGGCGGTATGATTCGCCTCCGCCAAGCCTCGCAGGTATTCTTCCTTATACTTTTTTTGTTTCTACTTGTGGCGACACAAGGACGGATTCGCCGGGATACTTACGATGTTCGCGCCCCGTTGCCGGCGCATCTCTTTTTTGCCGCAGACCCGCTGGTGCCCATCTCGGCAACTATCGCTTCGAGGCAAATCGTAAAGAAGCTCTTTATTCCCGCCGTTATTATCATTTTGCTGACAGTGATTTTCGGTAGATTCTTCTGCGGCTGGATATGCCCCCTGGGGACATCCATAGATATTGCAGACCGTTTGATCTCCCCGAAAAAAGATGCACAAAAAACACCTCGCCTGCGCCAGTTTGCGTTCAAGTATTACCTTCTTTTTGGCATTTTTTTACTGGCGTTTTTGGGGATAAATATCTACGGCTTTTTCGCCCCCATCAGCATTTTGTATCGCAGCATCGCCTTTGCGGTGCTACCTTACGCCGAGGTGCTGACCCGTGGTGTCCTCGACCCGCTTTACGGCGTACCTCTTGTGAATAGAGTCTCCGAGCCGCTTTATTCGTTCCTGAAGGGAAACGTCCTTTCACTTCAGCAAGTGTATTATGTCCATTCTTTCATCTTTTTCATTATTTTTGTGGGCATACTTTACCTGGAGCGTTTTGGGCGGCGGACCTGGTGTCGGAGATTGTGCCCATTGGGGGCATTTTACGGGACGATTGCCCGATTCGGCATTGTCAGGCGGCGTGTGGATTCCTCCTGCACAGAGTGCGGTCTATGTGCAAAGAGATGTCGGATGAATGCAATTGGCAGCCCGGCGCAGAAATACGCCACAGGAGAATGTATCCTCTGCCTTGAATGCGCCGATGTGTGCCCGACAAATTCGATTCATTTCTCGCCGCGTAAAAAAGCCGGGGAGATGGAAGCTAAACCGACAGATTTCTCGCGGCGCGGGTTCCTGAAAGCCGCCGGACTCTCCATACTTGCGCTCCCGATACTCAAGCTCGCAAAGGGGCGTCTCAAAACCGACGCATTTTTACTACGACCACCGGGGGCGCTTTACGAGGAAGAATTTCTCGCAAAATGCATTCGGTGCGGGGAATGTATGCGCGTATGCGTGCGCAACGCCCTCCAGCCGGCTTTCCTTCAGACAGGTGCGGAAGGGATGTGGTCGCCACTATTTATTCCCCGCATCGGTTATTGCGAATACAACTGTAACCTTTGCGGCAAGGTCTGTCCGACTGGAGCAATTGAGAATCTCCCGCTTGCCGCCAAGCAAAAATTCACCATTGGTGTCGCTTACATTGACAAAAACAGATGCATCCCGTGGAACGAAAATGTCGAATGCAGCGTATGTGAAGAGGTATGTCCATTGCCACGCAAAGCCATCGTCTTGCGGCCCAAAAGGGCTTCAGGACAGGGAGGTAGAGGTGCAGTAAGGAGACCTCACGTAATTCTTGGATTATGCATTGGATGCGGGATATGCGAAAACAAATGTCCCGTAGAAGGCGAGGCAGCCATACGTGTGATGCGGTGGGTGTAGAACCACAGATTATTATGCCGACGCTAACGGGTTGTGCCTTATAAATCAAATTTTAGTATTGACTCGGACTTAGGAAATATTCGTGGTTTTGTAAAATACGACTTTTTACATAGGCGTCAGGAATCTCGGAGAAGAAAATGATGGTAAAGTTATATTTGCTGGGCGTAGTCTTATTAGCGGTTTTATAAAGATTTCATTTTGCTCGAAAGGATAATTGAAAGATGAGAATTGTGTACGCAGGCACGCCCGATTTTGCAATTCCCGCCCTTGAACGCCTTATCAAATCAAAGCAGGAGGTAGTGGCGGTGGTAACGCAACCCGACCGCCCTGCGGGTCGCGGGCGCAAATTAAAACAAAGCCCCGTGAAACAACTCGCACTCAAACACCAAATCCCCGTTCTCCAGCCCGAGAAAATGCGCAAGCCACCATTTGTGGAAGCCCTGCGCCCTTATGCCCCCGACCTCATAATCGTTGCGGCTTATGGAAAAATCCTCCCGAAAGAAATCCTCGAACTGCCGCGCATAGGTTGCATCAATATTCACGCCTCGCTCCTGCCGCGCTATCGCGGCGCCGCACCCATAAACTGGGCTATCATAAATGGCGAACGAACTACTGGCGTTACCCTTATGAAGATGGAAGAGACTCTCGATACCGGCGAGATACTCCTTTCGGAAAGCGTGAATATTTTAGAAGACGATGATACCTTTTCTGTGGGCAATGTGCTTTCCGTCATCGGTGCGGATCTCCTTATGCGGCTTCTTGAGGATGTTGAGCGCACCGGGGAATTGAAGGGAACCCGGCAGGATGATTCCCTCGCCACCTATGCCCCACGTTTGAAAAAGGAAGGTGGTCTCATTGACTGGTCGCAGGGCTTCGAGCAGGTTTTGTGTAGGATTCGTGGGCTTTCGCCAGAGCCGGGTGCATATACACATCTGGGCGAAAAGACAATCAAAGTCCTGCGCGCCGAACCCTTATTTGCCGAGGGAAAGGCTTATACAGACCTCCTTAAGAAAAAGGAATTTGTGCCGGGTAGTGTGGACAAATTATTGAAACGAATGGGACCAGTGGTGCGGGCAAAGGACGGACCAATTGTGCTGACACTGGTTCAACCTCCGGGAAAGCGAGCAATGAGCGGAGTTGACTTTATAAACGGCGGCTATGTGAAGGTCGGAGATAGATTTGAATAACCCCTCAGCGACTGTCAAAGATGCGAATCGGTATTGATGCGAAATGGTATTTCTTCGGACCTCCAGGAGGTCATACTTACGTCCATAATATCCTGCACTCGCTGGCTAAACTGGACGAAAAGAACCGCTACATATTCTATGTAAGACCTGGCGACCCAACCGAGGACCCTGCCTTGTCAACCGGCAATGTGCGATTGACTCGGCTCTCCCCATCCTTCTCACTCATCCGGGTGAAATATGCCCTCATAAAGGCTGCACGTTCTGATAACCTTGACTTACTATTCACACAATCTCTGACGCCACTCACTCGCCGTATCCCTTGCGTTATTACCATTCACGATGTATTATACAAAGACTTCCCCCAATATTTCACGTTATGGGAGAGGATATACTTCCATTTTATTAACAAATCCATTCGACAAGCAAATTTTATAGTTACTGTCTCAAATTATACCAGTGAGCGGATTAAATACTGGTTTCCCGCTGATGGAAGCAGGGTTATGGTAACGCCGAATAGTATCAATGAGCGCTTCAGAGTCCTTGAACCGGGCGAGGAGCTTGCGGCGGTGCGAAGAAAATACAACCTGCCTTCGGAGTTTCTGTTGTATGTTGGGCGACTGAATGCACGCAAGAATCTGCCGCGCCTCTTCAGGGCTTTGCGCCAATGCTCTTACGATGTGCCACTGGTGTGCGTGGGGAAGAAAGATTGGAAGTCGGAGCCGCTGGAGCGTATCGTTGAGAACCTTCAGATGAATAAACGCATTATCTTTACCGGCTTTGTCCCGGATGAGGAGATTCCGCTCTTAATGAATCTTGCCACAGCCTTTGTATACGTCCCGTATGCCGAGGGGTTTGGCATCCCGCCACTGGAGGCAATGGCCTGCGGAACACCTGTGGTAACATCGAACACCACATCGTTGCCAGAGGTGGTGGGCAATGCGGGTCTGCTTGTGAGTCCCAATTCCGAGGAGGAGATTACCGAAGCGCTTAACAAAATTATGGGTGATGCAGAACTCCGGGCAGAACTCCGTCAGAGAGGTCTCCTTCGCGCAAAGGAATTCAGCTGGGACAAATCCGCTCGTGTGCTCATAAATGTATGGGAGAAATTTCAGAGACGTTGATTCTAACCAAATCACTCTTGACGCGCTCAATACTACAGGGCATAACTTCTTTAATCATTTCTGAGAAAAAACCATAAAGATGGGGGCGAAAAATCAGACGTATGACTGGGATGCTTGCATCCACTTAAAGGAGAAACCGGGATGACGATAATTTCTGGAAAAGTTCACGATGGACGTATTGAGTTACCGCGCGATACATATATCCCTGATGGCACTCCTGTTGAGGTTCATGTACCTCAGTGGGCGCGTCTCATCAGTCTCCCTTCTTGGGAAGGGAAAGATGCAGACGAGATATGTGAATTAATATATCGAAAGCGTTCTGGTGGACGACCTGCCCCACACTTTGAGGATTGAATAATGTATCTCTTCGATACTGACCATGCTATCGCCCTAATAAAAAAATCACCATCTGTTTTGGAACGTATCTCCACACTTAAAGGAGATGCTCTTTACGCAACAACCTTCTTCACACTCAGCGAACTTTATTTTGGGGCATATCATTCCAAGCAATTCGAGAGGAATCTACGCAGTGTTGAGACATTTCAGGAAAATGTGGTTCTCCTTCCATTTGATATTTGTTGTGCCAAAGAATATGGCCACATTAGATCTGAACTTTTCAAAAAAGGAATTCCTCTGGATGATAATGACCTGTACATCGGTGCCACCGCCCTCTGTGGGAACCACATTCTCTTGACCCATAACCGTCGACATTTTCAACGTATCCCGGGTCTCCATATAGAAGATTGGTTGGGGAACAAGACCTCTCGAAGACAATAATATGACCCCACAGAGGAACCCCTTGCCGAATGAATATGAGGTCTTGCATGCGTCTTTTTTGTATAGTCCCGCCAGCGGAATATAACGAAATCAGAAGCCCTGTTGACCGCGTCTATGGCTGCAACTATGGGTATGATTACAAGCCACCGATTCATATGCTCAGTGCCGCCAGTGTTGCCGAACGCGCGGGGCACATTGTGCGTTTCCTCGATTGTCCAGCTGAAAATATCCATAAGAAGGAATTTGAGGAAATTATATCCGGTGCACAGATTGATGCCGCATTTTTCTTCACACCTTATCTCTCAATCGGTGAAGACCGAAGAGCCGCTCTGTTTATTCGCAAAGTTAAAGGTGATGCCACGCCGGTCGTCTTTATGGGTTCGGCGCCATCGTGGAAACCTGAAATGTTCCTAGACATCGAGAATGCCTTTGTGATTCGGGGCGAACCGGAACTTACTCTCCTTGGACTGCTCGATTTCTTTCAGGGCAATGCAACTCTCGAGAAAATAAATGGGCTTTCCTACAAACAGAACACTAGCCAGTGCGACAATCCGTTTCGCGAGTTGTTGAATATTGACGAACTCCCCATCCCGAACCGTCGCCTCCTTCTGGGGACCTATCGCGTGAATCGCCTCAACGTTGCGCCCGTAACAACAATGTGCGTATCGCGCGGGTGCGCTTATCGTTGCAAGTTCTGCGCACCGAATGGCGTTGACCAGGCTATCGAAATTGAATACAAGCGCCTGCAGGAAAAATATGTAAAGCGCCCGCCGCTCCGCAAACGCTCAACGGCGCTTGTCATCGAAGAATTTAAGGAAATTGCCCGATTAGGCTACCGCGGCATCGAAATCAGCGATAATCACTTCCTGTGGGAAAAGAGCCGCACCTTAGAGATTTGCAACGGCATAAAAGACCTTGGGCTTGAATGGATTTGCCTCGCACGTGCACCTTACCTCCACGACCCCGATGTTGTTTCCGCACTGCGCGACGCAGGCTGTAAAATGGTTTATATGGGCACGGAATCTTTTGTGCAGGAAATCTTAGACGATATGCGCAAACAGATAAAGGTGGACGATATATTCAAGGCGGTTGATGTATGCAATCGGTGCGGGGTCGAGCCGGAGGTCTCGGTTATGATGGGCGGCTCGCCCCTCGAAACGCCTGAGACGATTGATTACTCCATACGCCAGGCGAGGAAACTCGGTACGCGCTTTGTGCACTACAGCGTCGTGCTGCCATTCCCTAATACGGAATTTTATGATGAGGCGAAACAGAACGGCTGGTTGGTGCGGGGGGAGTTTGAGCCGATAGATAATGCTAAAGACGCCATAATAAATCTGCCTCACATATCTGCCCGTGAGCTGAAAAAGAAGCTCAAGTGGGCATACTTCCACCAATATTTTTCTGTGCGCGGAATTCTCCTTGCGCTGAAAAACGCAAAGTCTCCCAGTGACCTCTTGCACAAGGCAAAAATGGGATTAAAATTATTGAAGCAAACTCTTTTCGGTCTTGGGAAAAGACATTGAAATACCGATTTACAGATTCCCCATTGAAATACGCGCGTTGACGCCTCTTCCGAAGGCAAAATTTCCATATATTAAAACTGACAACTGACAATGGACAATTGAATGCTGATTATTTTCAGGGCAGTGTCGTAAGCGATGAAAGTGGCAATGATAGGTCAGAAGGGATTACCCGCCACATTCGGCGGCATTGAGCGTCACTGCGAGGAATTAGGGGCGCGGCTGGCTACGCTCGGTTGCGATGTTACGGTCTTTTGCCGCCTATATTATTCGGCGAAAAAAATTGCCGAATTGAATCTCGAAGAAATAAGCCCGCATCGCTACCGCTATCGCGGGATGACACTCGAACTCCTCCCCTCAATCCCCACCAAACATTTAGACGCCGCTACGCATTCGTTTATTTGCTCAATGGTGACGCTCTTCCGCCGTTATGATATTATCCACTTTCACGCGCTTGGTCCGACGATATTTTCACTCCTGCCACACGCGATAGGTAGACCGACCGTCGCGACCGTTCACGGTCTGGACTGGCAGCGCGCCAAGTGGGGCGATTTTGCAAAGAAAGTCCTGCGCCTCGGTGAAAAAATCGCCGCTCGTTATCCCGATGCCCTGATTGTGGTATCCCGCACCCTTCAGGATTATTTTGAGAAGAATTACCACAGGAAGGCATGTTATATCCCCAATGGCATCATTGACCCGCCGCGGCTCCCCGCACGCGAGATACGGGTGCGCTGGAGGCTCGAAAGGGATTCATATATACTCTTTGTCGGACGCCTCGTCCCCGAAAAGGGCTGTCATTATCTCATCAGTGCATTCCGAAAACTCGATACGGGGAAATCGCTCGTTATAGCCGGTGGTGAGAGCTATTCCGAGGATTACGTCAAACGCTTGCACAAGCTGGCGGAGGGCGATGGGCGTATCCTCTTTACAGGCTACGTCTTTGGCAATGTCCTCGACGAACTCTTCTCGAACGCCTATTTCTACGTGCATCCATCGGATATGGAGGGACTACCGTTAACGCTGTTAGAGGCGCTCAGTTACGGCAATTGTGTTCTGGCGAGCAATATACCGGAAAACACAGAAGTCATTGCTCCCGAAGGTGCCGAGGAGTTCGGCTTCATCTTTGAGAAGGGCAATATCGAATCACTTCGTGGGAAAATGGAGGCTTTACGTGCGCATCCGATTAGGGTAAAAGAGATGGGCGGCGGGGCGCGTCAGCACGTCCTCAAGACATACAACTGGGACCGCATCGCCGAAGAAACACTCAATGTGTATCAAGGTGTTCTACATTCCTACGGAAAAGTAGATTGAGACTTCGACATTGTAACTTGAGCTTGGGCAAATTTGATAAGTGGATATTTCCTTATTCGGCAACCTGGTAAATCAAAGGCTTATAGGTTGGTTCGGGAATAGGTTTTCCCTCAGCCTGTGCCGCTTCGAGCCAGGCGGCTTTAGCTGCCTGGACTGCCTGGAGTGCCTCACCCGGGGTAGCACCGAATGCGGAACAATACTGGAGATCGGGAATATCGGCAATATACCCCCCGTCCTCTTCGCTGTAAAAGATGTTAATGTGGTAGTCTTTCATTCGGAATCCTCCAGAGTAAGATTGTATCGCTCCACGAGCCGCAGGAACTGTCGAACCTGATAAGGCTTCGCCATACCGCTCACGTCCTGTAGATTGACGAGTTCCCGCACCTCGGGATGGATAAAGATGTGATGGCTTCCGCTCACCCGCGATAGATGAAAACCAAAGGCTTCAACAAGGCTCATCATTTCACGGAAACGAATATTTCTGGAACCAGACAGTGCTTTCTGTAGAATCTTGCGTTTTTGCATCCGAAATCTTTCTGTTTCTTACAACTATTTCTATTTGCATTGGTAACTTATGTGTTCCGCCGATTGCAATATAAATGTATCACCATTTCGCCAGGAATTATTCCGGTGGAAGTGCGGTGGGGCCTAATCAGTGGCACCGGTGTTTTTTTGTTTCCCCGAATGCCTCGCCGAGCAGGTCGTAAGTTTGTGCGTTTGTTATCCTGACCTTGATAAATGTGCCTACTTTGAGCGGACGCTGCGATTTTACATAGACAATGCCATCCACCTCCGGGGCGTCTGCCTGCGTGCGCCCGATGTAAATGTTTACTTCGGGGAAAACCTCATCAATCAGGACTTCGGTTGTCTTACCTATCTGCGACTGATTGTGCCGCAGGGAGATTTCTGCCTGTGCGCGCATAAGGCGGTCAAGGCGCCTGTGTGCCGTCCTCTTCGAGACGGCGCCGTTAAATCGTTCAGCCACTGTCCCTTCTTCACGAGAATATAAAAATGCACCCATTCGCTCAAAACCAAACCGTTTCACCCCGGAAATGAGCAGATTGAAATCGGCGCGACTCTCTCCCGGAAATCCCACAATGAATGTTGTGCGGATAGTGAGATTAGGAATCTTTTCCCGCAGTCTTTCCAACATCCGAAGTGTTGCATCAATATTAACCGGTCTGCGCATACGCCTTAAGACCGCAGGCGATAGATGCTGAAGCGGGATGTCTATGTAGGGGCAGAGTTTATGTTCCTCGTAAAAGAGGCGCACAAGCCGCCCCGGAATCCTCCCCGGGTA
>CAZGKP010000060.1:0-6769 GCA_964526215.1 uncultured Candidatus Sumerlaeota bacterium | reverse complement strand
AGATATAAAAGTCTCACCCAGAATTTCCCCGGAATTTGTACAATGTCTCTCACGAGTTCGGCGAGATGATAGTTCTTATAGAGGTCTTGACCATAACGCAGAAGGTCCTGTGCCACGAGGACAACTTCCTTTACACCGCGCCGGATTAAGTCTTGCGCCTCCTTTAAGAGGATTTTACGCGGCACACTCCCGTAACGACCCTTTATGAATGGGATTGCGCAGAACGAGCAACGGTGTGAACAGCCGTCGGAAATCTTCAAGAAAGCGTAAGGGAATGGACCGAGTTTTTGCCTGGGCATCGGACGGGTGATTTTGACGTCGGGTTTGCGCATCGGTAAAGAGGTAATTATGGAATGACGTGAAGGACGGGCGCCACCTTCAATCATACGCACAATCTGCCGCCATTTGCCGACACCCGCAATGCCGTCTAACTCCGGTATTGACTCGAGCAGTTCGGCGGCATATCTCTGGGCGAGGCAGCCGACCACATAAAGACGGAATGAGCGACCGGTCGCTTTGCGTCGCCGTGTCTTTTCCTCCGCCCAGCGGACGATGGCATTTACCGATTCTGCCTTTGCACTATCAATAAAACCGCAGGTGTTCACAATAATTACATCATACTCCTCGCTCTCCTCCGCCGAAAATACACGATGCCCCCTCGCCGCCAAAAGCCCCGCCATATACTCACTGTCCACTGTGTTTCTGTCACAACCAAGTGTGAGAATTGCCACACGCATATATTCTGCTCCGAAAATTAGTCCGCGAATGCACGCAAATGTTCGCTAATAAACATTCGCGTTCATTAGCGTAATTAGCGGATTATGTTCATCCTTTCGTGTGAGGCGAATGCCTCCTCACGACTGTTACGAGACTTCAAGTCTCTTTTGATAGATTCATCAGTTTGATTTATTTCCACAATAGGGCGCGCGATTTGTATCTACTATAATTCCGCGAGAGGCGATAAATGTTTGACACGCCATAGGTGAATCACTATATTCTATATTAAGATATTTAACAGGGGATTATAATTTCTAACGATTTCGTTGAGGGAAAAGGAGAAGTCAATGAGAATCAATAAACGTAAATTGGTGATTTTCTGCAGCGCGCTTTTATTTCTCTGGGGCATTGCCGTTGCGGACGTGCTTATTTTCACGACGGGTGAGCGGAAAGAGGGGCTAATTAAGTCGGATAAAACCCCCGACAGTATTGTCTTCATAAGCGCTGGCGGAGAGATGAGAATCCCACGCAGCCGCATTGCAAAGATTATAAAGGAGCCACACGATGTAAGCTACGTGAAGATTGGCAAGGGATATCTGGCGCGCCAGGATTATGCCGCAGCGCGGAGATATTTTGAAAAGGCGCTTGAACTTAATCCCGGAAATGAAGACGCCCATAAATCCATTGACGCCATCGAAGACCACCTCCGCCAGGAAGCCGCACATCGCATTCGGGAACGCTCCGAAGAGATTAATCTATCTATCAAAAAAATTGGTGAACTTATGGAGGAGAAAAAATTTGAGGAGGCATCCGGGCTGCTTGATAAAACGGAACGCGCCAATCCCTCTCCCGCCCAGGCAGCCTCTCTGAAAAACCTCAAAGCCCGCCTCCATTACCTGTGGGGGCTTAACAGCCTCGACCACCTCAACCCAAGAGGTGCCGCCACGCACTTTGAAAAATCCCTCGCCATCCAGCCCCATAATCAGGAGGTCTTTGAGAAACTTGTCGCTATCTGGGAAAAAGACCCCAATATGACTGAAAACGTAATCGCCATATATAAACAACAATATCGCGTAAATCCCCATAATCTTGAGATTGCGCGCAGACTTGCCGATCTGTATTTCAGAACGCGCAATTATGCAGAAGCCATCCCCTATCTTACGAAAATCCACGAGAAATCTACGACACCAGACCCCCTGATCGAACACAGGCTTCGCAATTCCCTGGCGCAACTGTATACAACTGCGGCTACCGGTAAAGACTTTGTAACTGCCGCCCTATACTATCGCCAATTACTCAAAACCTTTCCGAACCAGGACCCAACTCCACTTTACTATTATGAGTACGCCGGAATGCTGAAAGAACTCAAGCCCGATGACTACGCAGGGCATGTTAAGCTTGGAAATTTCTGCAAAGAGCATCACCTCAATGAGGAGGCTAAAAAGGAGTTCCTCTATGTCCTCGACCATAACCCCAGGAACGTCGGAGCCTTAAAGGGACTCACCGAGTATGCTCGCAATGACCTTGCCGAGGCTGAACTGGCTTTCCGCAAAAAGGACTACGACGCTACCGTATATCTGGTGGGACAGATCGCCAATGATTATATAAAATTGCCTGGCATCCTGACTTCGGCTTACGAACTAAAGGAGCGGGCGGAGAACGAAATCCGTCGCGAGAAACGGAATAAATCTGAACGTGCCCTCAGGCTCGCCCAGCGCGGCGATGAATATTACGCAACTGCCAATGCACACATAAATGCCCTTAAATCAACCGATAGACGAAGCGATATCCACCTCATGAGCGATAAAGAGGAGGCAAAGAAATTCCTGAATCGTGCCATTGGTGTCTGGGAGAAAGCCCTCAAAATTGACCCCTCCCTGGCACGCATTGATTCCGAAGACCTGAATACCAAACTCAGAGACGCAAGGGCGAAACTATATTCGCTCACCCGCGTCATCCCTATCCCAAAGGTGGAGTATTACCCCAAAGGGCGACGCGAATAATAAAAAGATAGTAACAGTCGTCGTGATTCACCACGGCGAATCTTCGACCTCCCGAAGAGATGAAAATTAGCCACCGATTTGCACAGATACACGTAGATGCATACAGATACATCCGGGTTGACGTGCATCGGTGGCTTTATGTTCTGAATTTTCGGAGTACTTAAATGAAATTTACGGCGGTTGACCTGAATCGGGTGGTGGAATCGCTTGCGCCGCCTTATCTTGCGCTTTCGTGGGACAACGTCGGTTTTCAGATAGGCGAACATAAAGCACTCGTTCGGCGTGTCCTGTGTGCACTTGAAGTAACGCCTGAAGTCCTGAAGGAGGCGAAAAAACGCAATGCACAGGCACTTGTTGTTCATCATCCCCTCATCTTTCGTCCCCCGGAATCCATTACGGATGCCACACCCACCGGACGGCTCATAATGGAGGTCATTAGAGCCGGCATCTGCCTCATTGCGGCGCATACGAATCTCGATAAATCTCCCAACGGGACAAATCGTGCCCTCGCTGAACTCCTTGGTCTCACTGCTTTAGAATTTCTCGAGCCAGATGCTACGACTCAATCCGAGCCGCGGTATGGAATGGGCTATATCGGAGTGCTCCAGCGCACACTATCCCTCAAGGCATTTGTGTCACTGCTGAAGAAGCGGCTTGGAATAAGGTATGTTCAGGTTGTGGGCGCACCGGAGCGTAAAGTGAAAAACGTGGCTATCCTGACGGGTGCAGGCGGAGACGTGGTCGGTTCAATAAGAGCCGAAGCCGCGGATGTCCTCCTTACGGGCGAGATAAATCACCACGTGGCGCTGGATGCCCGAACTGCCGGGATTGCGGTGATTTGTGCGGGGCACTTCGCCACGGAGGTAATCGGGATGAATTACTTCGCAAATGTCCTTAAGGAAGATGAAACTATCAAGAAAGCCAGTGTGGAAATTATGGTTGCCAGACACCAATCCTGCCCTTACGAATATTTTTAACTTGTTGCGTAAGGGAGGTGTGGAATGAAAGCGGAGCTCGGTAAACTCCTCACCCTTCAGGAGATTGACCTGGAGGCACTCAAACTGCGCGAACAATTAATATTATATCCACCGATGCTGAAGCGTCTCGACCAGAACCTCGCCAGAAAACAAAAAGAATTTGAGTCGCTTAAGAACCAGCGCAAGGACACCCAGAAGGCAAGGCACATACTGGAAAAGGAGATTGAATATAAAAAAGAACAGACAAAAAGATTCCTGACACAGCAGATGGATGTTAAAGACAACAAATCCTACGCTGCCCTCACAAGAGAGATTGAAAATGTAAAGGCTGAAATCAGCCGGTTGGAAGATAAAATCCTCGAATCCATCGCTGCCGAGGAGGAATTTGAAAAATCCCTTCGGGAAGCCGAGAATCACCTTAAAAGGGAACAGGAAGATGCCCGCATAGAACGTGAACGCATTGAGGAACAGATGAAATCAAAAAAGAGGCGTCTTGCCCACCTCAAAAAGAACCGCGAGGAACAATTATTGCACGTCCCCCAGCACCTCCTTCAATATTACAGTCGCTTTTACAAGAGTTACGGACCTAACGTGGTTGTGAAGGTCGAAGGCGATTCCTGCGGTGGTTGCCATATGCGCATTCTCCCACAGATTCTGGTGGAGATTCACAAGGGAGACAAGATTGTCTATTGTGAAGGATGCAGGCGTATCTTGATGCCTGAGGAATGAACCGGAAGCGCCCCAGGATTGCCCATCAATGATGCGAGGTATGGCGCAAACGTTGCAGCGCTGTTTGGATTTCGGCAAGCCGGGGATGATGTGGGTTGAGTTCCAGTGCTTTCTCGTAATACTTGATTGCCGCTTGCGGCTTACCGAGGCTGTGATGATACAGATTGGCTAAATTCAGATACGATGCAGGGTCTTCAGGGGCAAGTTTCAGCACCTTGAGGAAATGCCTTTCCGCCTCGGCATATCTTTTTTCTTTAATTGCAACGAGTGCGAGGCGATACCAGGGAGAGGGTGCTACGGGTGCAAGTTTTGCGGCGTGCAGAAAACATTCCCTTGCCTTCGGGTTTTCGCCACGCCGGGAATATACCCGCCCCAGCCCAATCAGCGCCAGCGGTGACTCGGGGGCAAGTTCATAAGCCTTTTTGAAATACCCCTCCGCCAGTTCAAGGCGTTTATTGTAGTCGAGGTAGAGTTCCCCCAGACGCAGGTATGGTGCGGGTATGGAGGGCTTGAGCCGTGCAGCGATGAGGTATTCTTCGGTTGCCCTTTTGAATAAGGCAACGCGGTGGGTCTTTTTCCCCAGGTCAGCGAGCGCCTCTGCAAGGTAGTAATGGGCAGCATAGTAGTCCGGCTCCATCTTGATAATTTTTTTCTGGAGCAGAATGGATTCTTCCGGTTTTCCCAAACGCCGCAGTGCCTCCCCCTTACCTGCCAATGGTACGCCATAAAACGGTGCAATCTCCAGTGCGCGCTCAAAGCGGCGTATCGCATAGTCATACGCCCCCCGTTCTATAAGGAGATTTCCGAAATTGCTACTGATGCGGGCGGAATTGGGGCTGGTCGAGGCAGTTTTGGAAAAGAGAGTGAGGTCGTCTCTCCAGTCGGGGTTCCGCAGGATACATCGCACGCCATAAGCCGATATAATGATGACGCAAATTACGGTAAGGATGCGGTTTTGCCGTATCTCTACGTTCTGTGGATGTCTTTTTCGGGCGAGCCATTTCGCTGCCGCAATGAGTCCCCAGGCTAAAAGGATGCAAAATCCCGCAGAGGGTAGATACAGAAGCCGCTCACCGATAAGTGTGCCGATTACTTTAAATGCGTTGGAGACAGGGGCTATTGAGGCAAAAAAGAGAAAGATACCGAATGCCGGGGTGATTTTTCTTGCCCGCACCAGGATAAAGGCAAGGATAACAAGTCCGGCAAGTGCCAAAAACGATGTCAAGACCGCCATCTGAAATAGTCCACTCGCCAGCGGGACTTCATTATAGGAATAATCCGCCGTCAAATCAATGGGCGCAATGAGCAGGTGGAGGTATATCCCCAGCGCCTTTATTACGGTGGCGTAATAAGCAAGCGTATCGCCTCTTTGTATCGCCAGGACGAGGACATTGTCCAGGGGCGATATGCGCATCGAGGACGCCACAAATCCACCGATGGCATTTTTGCGGAGCAGGATGTATGTCCCTAAGACAACCATAAAGCCGGCGAAAGCCCACAGGCACACACACCAGAGATGGCGGGCATAATGGGCATTTTTCGGTGGCGCCAGAAAATCGAGGAGCGCAATAAGGAGTGCGCCGGGCAGAAACGCTATCGCCATCTCCTTTGATAAAAGTCCTAGGAAGAAACACAATGCGCTCCCGATTAAGCATAGGGCTATTTGCCACGCCCGCCTTGTCTTTATTGCGTAAACAAAGAGAAGAAACCCGGCGAATACAAATATCGCCGCCAGAATCTCGGCACGCCCCACGATATTATTCACCGCCTCGGTATGAACGGGATGGCTTGCAAAAAGAAGCGCCGCGATGAGTGAAAGCCGATGTTCGCCTCGCCAGGTCTTGAGAAATAGAAAAAAAAGAACCGATGCTGCGGTATGCAAAAACACATTCGCAAGGTGGTAACCGAACGGGCGCAATTGATTGATGCGATAGTTCAGGGCAAAGGACAAGACCGTCAGAGGGCGGTATTCGTGCGATTGTTTGTGCGCCCCGCCCCACCACCACGAAGTTGTGAATATCTTACCGACATTCCCAAGACTCCTGATAAGGAGGTTATTTTTTATCATATCGCCGTCATCGAACGTAAAGCCGCTACCGAGCGAATTGACATAGCAACCTACCGCCACAACACTGATTACGATAACGGCGATAAGATTCTTGCGGTAGGACATCCGACTACCCAAAAAACAAAGAATAGTGAATAGAGAATTAAGGTGTAATAATAGACTTGGTGAATAGTGATTTGTTATCTTTTCAAAACACAAGATAACTTTTTGCGATAAAAAATTTGGTAATTGACAAAGTATTGGCACCTGATTTAACAAGGTGCTATGAACTTAAA
>CAZGKP010000059.1:0-18532 GCA_964526215.1 uncultured Candidatus Sumerlaeota bacterium | reverse complement strand
AAGCAGGTGTGTGGCAAACGAATGCCGGAAGGTATAACAGCCCACGTGTTTGATGATGCCCGCGCTGGTCAGGAAACCTTCGGGATGTTTTCGCCGTGAGGCAGAATGCCACTCTCTCACCTGAAATCCATTTGTCTAATTGTAGAAAGAACAGAGACATCCAATCTATTTACATTAACAAAGTATGTCTTATCCCCTTTCTCCATATCAAGTATTTTTTTCCTTTTGGAATTGCTCTCCGATTCCTCGCTCCCAAACAAGAGAAAGGATAAAGAAAGTATGAAGAGCAAAGGACAAAAAAGGACAAAGTGCGAAGAGCGAAGTACGAAATCATTTCCCGATTCCTTTGGTTTTCTTGATGATTGATGTCAGATTTCTTACTTCGTCCTTTTTACAGCGTCCGTCGTGATGTAAAGTTAGACGGTGCACTCTCACCGGCGGAGTTGACGGCTCGGACATAGAAGTAATACTTTGTGCCTTCGGTTAAGCCGCGGACTTTTAATTCGCTTGCCGTTGCGCAACCGTATAATGTCATTTTGTTTATGGATTCGCTTATATACACATGGTAACGGTCGGCGCCGGGAACGGGGGGTCCCAGTCCACCAGAACGCTGGTTTCGGATGTCTCGCGGACGTCCAGTCCCTCAGGCGTTGCAGGTAATTGCGCGGGCGAGGGCGGCTCCAGAGGTTCCAGACCGAAATTATGCAATGCCTCTTTTTAATTTCACTTGCATTCACAATTTCTCAAAATCCCCAATCGCTAATCTGAAATCCGCAATATTACCATCGAGAGGTAGAACTGTTGAAGGTAAGGAATCTGAGGACAATACCTTTATGTGATTTGATGATTATTGTATCAATAAGAGAATAAAAAATTGCGGATTTTTCGAGATTTAGACGCAGAAGGATGGAAAAGGGCTTAATCCGTAGGCAGGATTTGCGAAAGGATATCGAGTGCCCTCAACGCGTATGGCGAAGTGCACGATAGTTACAGTTTCTCCCATACCTCTTTATCAATTCTGGCTTGCTTGAGGATTCTGGCAAGTAGCTCCCCACCAATATCACTTTGATGGGGATTAGGAATCCGCAAAACGATGGCACCCTTAATCATAAATTGATGCTTCCTTCCAGAATAAGGACCAGCAAACCCCAGAACTCTCAAATAATGTATCAGGTCTTTTCTCTTTATAGGACCAAAGCGAGGCATTAACCCACTTCCTTAATTGTTAGTTCAATCCCCTGAACTACTGGTAATGGCAGGTTGCGAGCAATCCGGAAGAAAAGCCATTCTTCCAGCACCTCTTCTAATTGATTGCGACAGGTTTCGAGGGTACCTGCATTGGCATAGACACCATCAAAGCCAGGAATCTCCCCATAAAATGTGTTATCGTCGGGAAGGATTTCATACTTAGCGTTTTCCATTGCCGCACGGATGTATTCTGTTAACATACTATCCTCTCCTTTCTGTGTTTGGAGGTGGGCTATATCCTTTATACTATACATCTACTTGATATAAATGGAGTAGTGAAGCCGTCAAGAAAGAAATGGGGATTGATGAATCCTCGTAATCTTTCATTAGAGAGCTCACGCAGAGCACGCAAAGCACGCAGAGAAAGCGGGATATGTGGATGCAAGCATCCGGCCGGCTCCTTAGTAGAGTCGGCGTCATATGAAGATTTCACTTAGAACTTTGTCGTAATGAGTTTCTCTCTTGCCAATCAGCGAGGACGTAATTTGCGATGTGACGGGCGGCATCGGGGCTACATACTGAGCGCGCAGAACGCGCCATTGAGGCTCTCTTATCGGCGGAAATGAAAAGGTCTGAAATGTCGTCTGCGAGACGGGCGGGAGTTAATTCTTTCTCATTCAGAAGCACAGCGGCACCGGCATTCACTGCTGAAAGTGCGTTTAATCTCTGATGGTCTCTGACTGCGTGAGGCAACGGGACAAATATGGTGGGGATGCGATTTGCCATAAGTTCCGCGACGGAACCCGCACCTGCCCGCGAGATTGCTACTGTTGCCGCTGCATAGGCGTCTCCCATCGCTGCAATGAACTCAAGGGGTATCGCTCGTATTTTCTCAAGTGGGTGCAATTCGAGTTTTGTCTTAATCCACCCCAGATTCCTTTTACCGCTGCTCCACAGGCATTGAAATGGCGGACAGCAGGAATTTTTATCATCGAGTAAATACAGAGCCTCCAGTAATAGTTCATAGAGGCGGCGCGCACCCTGACTCCCCCCAATAGCTAAAAGCACCGGCAAGGAAGAATCAAGCCCGAATCGCTTCCGAGCACGTTCCGCATCGCCTTCCAGCACCTCCCGGCGCAATGGCAATCCCGTAACGCGGCAATTAACCTTCTTACTATGGTTTGTGAATCTCGAAACTGCACTCTCGAAGGAACAAAAAACGGTGTCTGCCTTTTTCGCAAACCATCTATTCGTGCGACCGGGAACTGAATTTTGCTCCTGCAGGTCATAAGGGATACCAAGGAGTCTGGCTGCGAGCAAAACGGGGGCGGTTATGTAGCCACCCTGTCCGATTATGAGGTCGGGTTTCCAGCGTTTGAGAAAAATAAGAGCCTTGAGGAATGCGAGGGCGAGTTTGGTTGCCCCGGTTGTTTTTGAAATAATGCCGCTCCGTAGATGCTGGACATTTAGTACAAAGGGTTCAATTTGTGCACGGCGATAGAGGTCGAGTTCCACCGGTCTTGAGCCGCAGACGAATTTCGCTTCGATGTGCGGCTCAATCTCGCGCAAAGCTTTTTCTATTGCGAGAGCGGGGAAGATATGTCCCCCTGTCCCGCCAGCAGCGAAAAGAATCTTAGTCATCAGTCATCCCGATGAATGAAGAATTGAGAATAGTGAATTTAAAATTGAGAATGTTTTGAGAGTTCAGGGACATCATTCTTAATTCACAGTTCACTATTCACAGTTCATAGTTCTCCACCATTGAACGAGCAAACGGGCTCAAAGGACTAACTTCTTCTGCCTTCTCCTGCCCGACCCCATCGCCTGTTCGGTAGCCTTTGAGATATTCAGCAGAATTCCTATGGCTGCCATATTCGTAATGAGTGATGAACCGCCGTAGCTGATGAAGGGCAGCGCTAACCCTTTTGGCGGTAGCATCCCCAGAACCACCATAAGATTTATCGCTGCCGAAAGGCAAATCATCGTTACTATCCCCGATGCAAGGAGTCCCGAGTAATAATCCCCCACACGGAGCGCCACCGTAATCCCCAGCCACATCAATAATACAAAGAGCAAAACCAGGAGCGTTGCACCGATGAAACCGAGCTCCTCTCCGACAATTGCGAAGATGAAATCCGTATATGGCTCGGCGAGGAATTGATATTTCTGCAGACCCGCTCCGAGTCCGACGCCCGAAAGTCCGCCCGAACCGACTGCTATCTGTGATTGAATCACCTGATATGCGCTGCCCTGAGCGTGTCTCCACGGGGCGATGAAGGCGAGCAGGCGCCTGACTCTATACGGATTGAGCAGGATAGCCATAACTGCACAGGGGACGCTTGCAATTGCCAGTGAAGATAGATGTAAGATGCGCAAACCCGCAATAAACCAGATGATAAAGACGATTGTCCCCACTATCACCGTCGCACCGAAGTCCGGCTCGAGCACTATTAGTATTAACGTAACGGATAGAATCCCCAGGACGGGCAGAAAACCGCGAACGAAACTCTTCATCTTATCTTTGTGTTCGGCTAAAAACCGTGCCATAAAAATCACAAGGGCGAGTTTAGCGAACTCCGAAGGTTGTATGGTAAACGGACCAATCCTTAACCAGCGCCTGGCACCGTTTACGCTCACTCCCCTCACCAGCACCACCGCCAGCAGGAATATCACACCGCCCAGCATCCAGTATGACCATTTGCCAATCTTCACATAATCGCACCTGTAAAGGAAGAGCATCGCCCCCAGTGAAAGCACCACCCACATAAGTTGTTTCTTCAAAAATGCGGGGTCGTGGTAGAGCGTTGTTTTCTGAAGGATTTCAGGCGCCTTTCTTCGCAAGACACGCCGCTTCTGATATGCAGCTGTGGCGGCACTTGAGCTGTAAACCATCACCGTGCCGACACTTACAAGTGCAAGCGTGACAATGAAAATCCACAGTGTCGTATTGCGTTTCATTTCAAGGGTCCTTTGTCCTTTGTCGGTTGTCCGTTGTCCGTTGATTTTGCGTAATTGATTCTTTCCTACGTCTGAACTAAACCTTGACGAGATTGTTAGCGAGTTTTCCCACTTCGGCTTTGAACACCCTGCCGCGCTCCTCGAAATCTTTGAAGGCGTCGAATGAACTGCATCCAGGCGAGAGGAGAACTATGTCGCCGGGTGCTGCCTGTTCATATGCCTTGAAAACGGCTTTGCGCATAGTGCCTGCATCTGTGGTGGGTACAATTCTCGCCCAGGCTTTGCGCATCAAAGGTGCCGCCTCGCCCATCACAACGAGGTGCTTCACGCGTGCTGAAATCAAAGAATTCAATCTGTTGTAATCATCGCCTTTGTCGCGTCCGCCGGCTATCAGGATAACGGGCTTTGAAAAACTCAAAAGCGCCTTTTCGACCGAATCAAGATTCGTAGCCTTGCTATCGTTAAAGAAATCCACGCCGCCCGGGCGCGCGACAAATTCTATCCTGTGTTCAACACCACTGAACTTGCGTACCGCATCGGCGATCATATCTGGCATTATGCCAAATGCTATGCCTACCAAAGAGGCAGCCAGAATATTCTCCAAATTGTGCAATCCGGGAATTGAAATCTCACTGCAAGACAAAAAAGTGACATCCTCATCCAGGCGAAGTCGCAGAGTCTCGCTATTTAGATATGCGCCATAAGGTAGCTCGCCACGAGTTGAGAACCATAAAACCCTCGCCCTTGTTTTATCCGCCAGCGCACTGCTCCAGGCATCATCCCGGTTCAGAATCAGGAAGTCTTCGGGTGTTTGATTCTCCGTAATGCAATACTTCAAATCGCGATAAATCTCCATAGTGCCGTGGCGGGCGAGGTGGTCTGGCGACAGGTTCAGAAGTGCTGCTACCTGGGGATGAAACGCCTTCACAGTTTCGAGTTGAAAGCTCGAGACCTCGACGACAAGGCAGCTGTCGAGTCTTTTCATTTCAGGATTCATCACCGCATCGCAAATGGGCGTTCCGACATTGCCGACCGCAGCGGCGTGGAAGCCACCTGCCCGCAAAATATCCGCCGCAAGATGCACCGTAGTTGTTTTACCGTTTGTTCCCGTAATTGCTGCGATAGGTGCATCTGCATATCTAAAGCCGAGTTCAAGTTCGCCAATCACCTCGACGCCGCGTTCTTCAGCGGCGACAACTAAGGGATGAATGAGAGGGATGCCGGGGCTTAAAACAATTGCCTCAATCCCGTCGAGCAAAACGGCAGATGCCACCTTGCCGAAATGATAATTCACGCCAAGTCTTTTTAACTCAGGAATAACATCCTCAAAGGCAGACTCCGGCTTCTCATCAACAACCGTTACGGGAAACTCTTTGCTGCGCAGCAGGCGTGCCGCAGCTATACCACTTCGCGCAGCACCAAAAACAAGGTATCTTTGCATGTTCCGTCCCATCCGCAATATTGCCTCATTGAAACTGTATGGGTTTTCCCGAAGTTAGTCGCTATCTCAATTTAAGTGTAGTCAGTCCCGCCAGTGCCAGGATAGTCGCCACTATCCAGAAGCGTGCGATGATTTTGGATTCGGCAAGACCCAATTTCTCAAAGTGGTGGTGTAGCGGCGACATCAGAAAAACTCGCTTCTTTCTCAATTTGTAGCTTGTAACCTGTATGATGACCGATAGTGCCTCTATGACAAAAATCCCACCGATGAGGATTAATAACACTTCCTGCTTCAACAAAAGGGCAATTGTGCCGATGAGTCCGCCGAGTGTAAGGGAGCCAATATCCCCCATAAAGACTTGCGCCGGATGCGCATTGAACCACAAAAAACTCGCCGCTGCACCGATGACGGCGGCAAGAAAGATAGCTATCTCGCCTCCCCCCGGCACATAAGGGATAATCAGGTAACGCGAGAAGTCGGGTCTCCCCACAAGGTATGCTATAAGGGCGTAACTCGCCGCTACAACTATGACCGTCCCGATTGCCAATCCGTCAAGCCCATCGGTCAGGTTCACCGCATTTGATGCGGCGGTCACAACCAGCATCGCATAAGGGATGAAAAGCAAACCGAGGTCGGGATACCAGTGCTTGAAAAACGGGAAACAGATATGCGCCCCACCTGTCTGGCTCGTGAGTGAATAAATAATGCCCTGTCCCTTCAGCACTAAAAACGCCCCGACGATGAAACCGAGTCCAAGCTGACAAAGGAGTTTTACTCGTGCGGGAAGTCCCTTTGAATTCTTCTTCGTGAGCTTTAAGTAATCATCCCGGTAACCCACGAGACCAAACCCCACCGTCATAGCCACCAGCATCAGTATCAGGGGATTTGTGAGGTTGCAAAAAAGGATAACGGGCATAATGAATGCGATGAGTATGACAATGCCGCCCATTGTGGGGGTGCCTTGCTTTTTGTGATGCATTGCATAGAGGTCAACGCCGTCTTTTTTGGTAATCTTCAGGATTCGCTGACCGACTTTGAGTTTGTGGAGTTTGCGAATGATTCCCGGACCAATCAGGATGCCTGTAACAAAGGCGGCAATCAGCGCAAGGGCGGCGCGGAACGTTATGTAATGCAGGACGCCAAATCCCCCTACTGATACCCCGCTACGTTTGAGATATGTGATTAGTAAGTAGAACATTTGCGTTAGCTCGTTTGCCCGCTTGCTCTATTGCGGAATGCGGATTTGGGATTGCGAAAATATTCCACATTCCGCAATCATCATTCCATAATCGGCAAGGCTTGAGCCGAGAGTGTCTCCAATAACTTCTGTGTTACGGTTTCCAGTTTCATAAGTCGTGAGCCCTTTATGAGGAGCGTATCTCCGGGGTTTATGCGTTCAGTCAGGATGTCCACAGCCCCGTTATGCGTGTTAGCGTGAAGAGTTTCCTGCCCGACAGAGGCGGCAGATTCGCCGATGAAGCGCGCATAGTCTCCGAAGGTCACCAGTAGCGCAACATCGAGTTCACCAAAGAGCGCACCAACCTGGCGGTGTAGCGGTTCTGCATCTTCTCCCAGCTCGAGCATATCGCCCAGAAGGACGTATCTTTTGCCCCTACCGGAGACGTCGCCCAGAGAAGCCAATGCACGCGCAACGGAATCGGGATTTGCATTGTAACAATCGGAGATTATGGTAATGCCGCCTGCATTTGTCGTTTGTGAGCGCATACTGGCGGGGGAGAAATCGGCGAATCGCTTCAGGGCAGAATCGAGATTTATATCGAGACCTTTCAGAGCCGCAATTGTCGCAAGTGCATTATGGATATTGTATCGCCCGTAAAGAGGCAGCCGGATTACAAAATTATTCCTGTCCTCCATTGATAGACCGAATTCATAACCTTGCGGGCTTAAGGGGCGGATGTCGGTTGCCCGCACATCTGCGTCGTTGCTTATCCCGAACGTTATCCTTTTATGCCTGTGCCTTGCGTATGTCAGGAATTTCGGGGTATTGGGGCAATCGGCATTTGTAATAAGGATGCATTCGGGTCTGATGACGTCGAGGATCTCCGCCTTTGCACGGATAAGTGCCTCGTGCGAGCTAAACATCCCGATGTGTGCAGTCCCGATATTTGTTACAACAACGATATCCGGGTCTACGATTTGCGAGAGGCGAAATAGTTCACCCGGGGCATTCATTCCGAGTTCCACGATGGCAATTTCGGTATCCGGCTCAATGTCAAAGAGTGTGAGAGGGACACCGATTGTATTATTGAAGTTCGCCTTTGTGGCAACGAGGTTGTATTTTTCCCGTGCGATGTGAACAATCATATCCTTTGTGGTTGTTTTGCCGGAGCTGCCGATAACGGCGATAATTAGAGGGTTTGCGCGTCTCCGCCACAGAGCAGTAATGTCCCCCATTGCCCGAAGCGCATTCTCAACCTGAACATAGATTTTGTCTTCCGGCACGGGCGTCTCAGGGGGGACATCAGCGCTCATTACACCACAGGCGCCTTTTGCGAGTGCGTCTGTTATGAATTCAGCGCCATCAAAATTCTCACCTCTCAATGCGATGAAGAAATCTCCCGGTTTCAGCGTGCGCGTGTCTGTGGATATGGAAGTGATGACCGCCGATGACTCGCCGGAAATGAGTCTCCCGCCGGTTACATCCACAATGTCTGATACTAAAAGGCGTATAACCATTCAAGCCTCCTACCGCCCGCCAGATGTTTTGTCCGGGGTGTGCGAAAAACCCATTTCGTGCAAAATCTCCCACGCAGCCTCGCGGTCGTCAAAATGCAAAACCCGCTTGCCGATTATCTGATAGTCCTCGTGTCCCTTGCCTGCGATGAGGACGACATCGCCCTCGCCCGCCCTTGAGACTGCACGCCGAATCGCCTCTTTCCTATCGAGGATGATTTTGTATCTGTCGGACCTGCCGAGCACAGAGAGCAAGCCATCTTCCGCCTGATGCGCAATTTCAGCCGGAGGTTCAGAGCGCGGGTTATCGTTTGTGATTATGGCAAAGTTGGAAGGGTTATGAAGGATGGTGCGTGCAACAGCGGCACCCATAAGGGGGCGCTTTGAGCGGTCTCTATCGCCACCGCATCCGAATACGGTGATGATACGCCCCGATGCTATGTCTCGTGCATTTGCAAGGGAGCGCTCAAGGGCATCGGGTGTATGGGCGTAATCAACTATGACTGAAAAGGGTTGCCCTTCATCAATGCGCTCAAATCGCCCAGGAACGGACTTCATCCCTGCAATGCCTTCACATATAGAAGCCTCTTTAATTCCGATAGCCAATGCACCGGCTGCGGCAGCCAGAATATTCATAACGTTGAAGCGACCGATGAGTTGCGTGCGAACCTCGTGCACCTCGGCGCGTAGATTTAGTAAAATTCGCATTCCGCCTGCATTGAAAGTAAACTCTTCCGCAGAGACGTCGGCATCGGAGCCAAGACCGTATGTGATTTTTCTACCGGTGAAACTTTTGGCGAAATCCCGCCCCGTGGCATCGTCAATATTGAAAACGCCCACACTCCGCGGATTCTCAAAGAGGTATTCGGTGAAGAAATGTCGTTTTACTTCGCGGTAAGCATCGAGCGAGCCGTGATAATCAAGGTGGTCCTGCGTGAAATTTGTAAAGATGCCGACAGAGTAATTTATGCCCAGGATTCGCTTTTGATGAATGGCGTGGCTGGAGACCTCCATCACTGCGGTATTCACTCCGTTTTCGCCCATCTGACTGAAAAGCCTGGCGAGGCGCAAAGGAGAAGGCGTGGTGTTTGTTGCCCTTATGCTGTAGCCGTGCAGGTCATATTCTATTGTGCCCAGGAGTGCGGTTGGGAGACCCGCTGCCTCCAGGCAGGAACGCAAGAGATAGGCGGTGGTGGTCTTCCCATTTGTGCCCGTTATCCCGCAAATAATCTTATCCTTTGTGGGATTTCCAAAGAAGCTATGGGCAAGTCGCGCAAGAGCCACACGCGCGTCCGGCACCCGGATAATGGCAACACCCGGATATGGCGGGATGCTCCTTTCTACAACGAGAGCCGCCGCCTTATGCTCAACGGCATCGGAGAGAAAAAGGTGTCCATCGGTAGCGTTTCCACTTATGGCAACGAAGATATTTCCAGGTAAGACATTGCGTGAATCGTCCGAGATGCCCGTGATAGGACGGTCAAATTCGGATGACGAGATATTCGCATCAAGCCCCGCGTTTATGAAGAGATTGCCCAGACAAATGTGCCGCCGGGTTACCTCCGATGAATCCATAATACGTTGGTATTTTGTCGCAACTGAGGACATTTTTTCAAACCCCCTTACGATGGGAGAAGTAAAAAGTAAAAGGGTAAAGGGGAAAAGTAGAAAGCCGTCTCATTGTCTTTCGGCTTTCACATTTTAACTTTTGCAATTTACAATTTGCAATTTCCAATTCACCTTTCACCTTTTACTCTTTCCCCTTTTCCTTTACTGCGCCCTACCAAATACCAGAGTGCAGGTATCTACATCACTCAAGCTGGTAGCGGGTGCGGGTGTTTGCTCAATCACCACACCGCTGCCAACAAATCTTATATCCATTTGATAATCCCCGATACGCTTCAGGACCGCTTTCATCGTAAACCCGAGCAGGTTTGGCATTTCGCCCTTCATAACAGGATGCTTCGGTTGAATTTTCTCCGGTGGTGGTGGGGTAGGGGAGGGCGTTGCTTTTGCGAGTTGTAAATCGGTTTGTTTTACATCGGGAGGGATGGCGAGATGGCGTAATACCATTTGTGCAATCTCGCGAAAAATGGGCACCGCCACATCTGATGCGTAATATGCGCCCTTTGGATTATCAATGCTGACAAGGCACGTAATCTGCGGGTCGCTGGCGGGGAAGATGCCTGCAAAGCTCGCAATATATTCGGGTTCACGCTTATTAGATTTCCTCGTCGTACCAGTTTTTCCACAAAGCCGGTAGCCTGGAATCTGCGCCTTTTTGCCCGTCCCACACCTCACTACTCCCTCCATCAAGTCAAGCACTTTCTTGGCGGTTTGTGGACTTATCGGTCGGGAAGTTACGCGCGAAGTGAACTTTTGTAACGTGTTGCCCTTATAGTCCTGGATTTCTGAAACGATATAAGGGCGCATAATTTTGCCCTCATTCCCTGTTGCACTCACAGCGCAGGTGATTTGAATCGGCGTAATACCAATCTCGTAGCCGATGGGGAGGGATGTGCGGGATAGGCGCGTCCAGCGCGACAGGGGATAAAGAATGCCCCCGCTTTCATCCGGCAGGTTAATGCCCGTCTTGTGCCCGAAACCAAATGAGCAGAGGTAGCTGAAATAAACATCTGGCTCAATTCGCAACCCCAATTTTGAGAACGCCACATTGCTCGAGTGATAGAATGTTTCGGGAAAGGGGACACGCCCCATCCTGTGTCCGCCTGCATCGGTTACCCTGCGACCGTCAACAATCGCTCGCCCATCCAGGCAATCTATTACGTCGTTGAGCCTGACCAGACCGAGGTCTAATAGGATTGAGGCGGTGAAGATTTTCATAACCGAGCCGGGTTCAATCGGGTCGGTTATACAACGGTTACGTCGGAAATCAGCCGGGTAGGTGGAAAATTTTTCCGGGTCGAACGAGGGTAGCGAACACATTGCAAGAATTTCGCCGGTGCGTGTGTGCTGGACTATTGCAACACCGGAATCCGCCTGCCATTTTGCAACGCCCTTTCTCAATGCCCTCTCCACACCATACTGGATGTTCCGGTCAATTGTAAGGATGATACGATTGCCATAAGTGGCATCGAGTATGTCTTGCTCAATCGGTTCGAGGCGTTGCCTTAAGGCGGTGCGGCGCGCTACGAATCTCTCATATCTCCCTGAAATCCAGTCATTGTACCGAATTTCAAGACCCGCAATCCCTCTGTTATCGCCAGTGTTATCTATAGTGGTATATCCAATGACGGGCGCAAGGAGGCTTCCCATCGGGTAAAGGCGTTTGCTGTCCTGTCTGAAATAGATAGCGCCGCGCTTCAGGTGGAGTTCGGCGCAGACATCCCGCACCATTGTGGCTTTTTCGCTCGAGACCTTTCTGGATAGTGGAATATCCCGCTTTCCTTTGATGCGTCGCATAATCTTTTCGGGAGGTAGCCGGAGTATAGGGGCAAAGCGCTCCGCGAGGGCTTTGTGTTTTCTTTCCGGAATCCGCTGCGGATTCACATATACCGAGGTGAGGCGAGTACTGGTCGCAAGGACATTTCCGTTTCGGTCGAGAATATCACCCCGATGTGGCGTTACTGTGCCTTTTCGATAATGAATGTGTCTGGCTTTATGCGCCAGACGTGTATGTTGTCTCATCTGCAATTGATACAAGCGCGCCTCCACTGCACAGAATAAGACCATCAATATAAACGCCACTATCAGGATTCTGATTTTGTAAGCCTTGTGTAACAATTTAGTTGACTCCAGAGTGAAAAAAGTGAGAAATTTATATGGTTTTTTGTGAGGAAGGGGCATCGGAGTCCACGGTATGCCCCCACCTCATAAGGGCGCCACATCGTAACGCCTCTTTTTGGGAGAATGAAAAATGCCAGACTGACGTGAATGGGTCGTGGGGCGTTGAAACCTACCCATCCTTCTACTGCAACAGGGGCGTGGAACAATAAAGGGATAGAGGAGAAGGAGCAGGAGTAGAGCTTTCGCAGTAACGGGAAAAATAGAAGCGGGAGAAGTAACGGTAGCGAGACCTTGCTGCTGGAGCGGGGTCGCGACTCTACTCTTGGCGAGGAAAATCTTTACCGGAGTCAGTCTGGCAAATTTATTTTATTGTGATTTCGTCTCCGTTTTTCTCCAATAGCACCCCCCTGGTTATTTTTTCATTGAGCCGGTTAGTCCGTTAATGAAAAAATTCCGTCTTATTTCAAACTGCTAAATTGTTCCCTATTTTTTAATCCTTCGCCGATTTTGCCTCTTCACCTTTTTCCAGACCGCATCGAGGGTTTGTTCGCGCGCATTCAATTCCCGGTTTATCTTCAAAAGCGAACCTATCTCATCGCGAATGCCTCCCGGGTATTTCGCCTCTGCCCAGCGCATCTCTTCATAGCCGGTATTTTTTCCACCGGTTGAATATTTGGCAATCAGACGGGCGGGGACACGTAACCTCTCAATCGAGGCGGGGTCTACATTAACCAATCCGAGTTCTGCGGAAGCATACTCGTGAAGGCGGTCACCCTGTTTGAGTTTGCCGATTTCCCAGACGAGATTCTTCTCCATTGCCCTCATCTTTTCTGTCTGCTCCTGCAGACGCACTGTTTCAATTTTTAAGTCCCGGATGGTGAAGCGCAGGAAGACGTGTGCTAACAGAAAAAATGTAACTATCGCAAACCAGAAGAGGAAAAATATAGTACTGCGGGCGTTGAGCGAGGTTGTGGATTCGGGTATATTGCCCGAACGGATGGGGCGCGTCACATTAGGTCACCTCTTTTCCCGCGGCTATTCAAAGGCGAGTTAGCCGGGTTAGGAACTGTCCCCCCGTAGCCTTCGCAGTGCGCGGAGCTTTGCACTCCGGGCGCGTCTGTTCTGCTTTACTTCTGCCTCCGAGGGCAATACGGGTTTTCTTGTGAGTCGTTCAAATTCAGGCTGCCCGTCAGGCGATTTGCTGGCATTGGCAAAATATCTCTTAACTATTCTGTCCTCTCCCGAGTGATACGAAATCACCACGCATGCACCGCCGACCATCAGGTAACGCAGGGCATTCGGTAGCGCCGTTTGCAGGGTGTTAAGTTCATCATTAACGGTGATTCGAAGCGCCTGAAAAACGAGCGTTGCAGGGTCGCGCCTCGTGGTGCGGAAACGCGGCGGGATGGCACTGCGCACAATCTCCGCGAGCTGCGCTGTGGTCTCGATTGGCGTCTTTTTACGCTCCTTACAAATTCTCTTTGCGATAGCCCGGGCATTTCGTTCATCGGCATATTCTTTAAATATCCTCCTTAGTTCCGGCTCACTCCATCTATTCACAATCACCCTTCCGGTCAAGGTTTGAGTAGTGTCGTAACGCAAATCAAGCGGTCCGTCCTTTTTGAAGCTGAAGCCACGCCCGGCATCATCTACCTGTGGCGATGCCACACCGAGGTCGAATAAAATTCCGTGCAGCCCCGTTTCCGAAAGCCCCGCTTCTTCAATAGCCCGGTCAATGTCTAAATAGGATAGGTGGAATAATCGCCACGCGTCCTGAGGAAATCCCCTCTCAATAAAATTTGCCCGGGCAAGAGGGAGTATTCTGCCGTCATGGTCCAACCCAACCAACAGACCCCCGGGAATTATCCGCTCCAGGATTGCACTACTGTGCGCACCTGTTCCCACTGTCGCATCCACAAATCTCTCACCCGGTTTGGGGGTCAGAAACTCCAAAACCTCTGTCAGCATAACTGGCGTGTGCGTTAGCAAAACCACATCACCCCCGTTTGCCAACTCGAGGAAGGGATTAAAGGCCAGAAGCGAGACGTAAGTCTTAAGGGAGGGGTTTTTATCACCGGTCTTTTCTACTTTCCCTACGAGACTCAAGAACTGGAAAGTGGGACGGGGACAGGTCACTCAACCTTCAGGGGCAATAACGGGGAGGTTCTGCGGAAAGGGAACGGACAGCGGGAAACATAACCACTGGAACTATCACGGGAAGCGTAACCGTAATTAGAAGAGGAGCTATTGCAAACCACATTTGCGTATTTCACTTCGGCTGGAGCTACTGGGGCTGCAACTGGGGCGCCGGGCTTTTACTCCTGGCCTTTAATCTCTTCTACGAGAAAAAAATTCCTCCTTTTCACGATTTTATACTTGACTTGCTCACCTCATCAGAAATATCATCCAATCTCGGAATTGTGGTTTTCACAAAATTATCCCAGCATTCTGTTGACCATATTTCAACGTGATCGCCAAACCCTTTGACATATACCTCTTTTTCAATGCCCGCATATTTGCACAACTCCTCTGTGAGCCTGAGCCTCTTTTGCCCGTCAAGGGTCTGGGGAGTGGAACAACCCTGAATCACCGTAATGAGTTGTCTCATATTTTTATCCAGAATTGACTTTTCCTGGAGACTATCCAGAAAGTCATCATAATTTACCCTTGGGAAAACCCCGATGGAGCTATTTAAACTCAAGCAGATAACTACCGAGCGATGTTCATCCTTATATTGCGTATCCAGCAAATCAACAAAGTCGGGTGGAAAGCAGACGCGCTTTTTCGAATCCAGATTGTACTTAAAGCTACCAATAAAGCCATTTCGGCGAGGAGGTGTCCCATTTTTCGGCTTTGACATCCCATTAACTCCCACAAACTAAATTAGAATCTACACATATTCCCACCCGCTTTTCAACTATTTTTTTCGAGAAAGGCAATTTTTTTCATACTTCAACAACAGGTGTGCTGCATATTGCATCTCAAAAGACTTCTGATGCGATATGTTGTGTTTTCGGGCTAAATTTTTTTTACCTGGAACGCCAGAGGAAATGGGCATAATCACCCGGACAGACAGGGCAGATAGAGTTGCGGGCAAGGTTTAAGGAGGCGCGGAAATGGCGCAGAGACTCGCTTTGCGCTATTTCAATGAGAGTGCTCTTGAAGAGATTGCCGAAGATTGGCTGGTATGGGCAGCATCTGACCGCCCCAGTCGGCTCGATATAAAAAGCGATACGGGAGGCACGGCAGTAGGGCGGGACAAAATTTGCACGTCCCGTTGCTGCCTTGAAATAGTTCAGAACCCGTGCAATTTGTCTGCGCGTAACCTTGAGGTCAAAGAGCCTGCTCTGAAAACATCTCTCTTTAAGCATTTCCCGGAAGTTTTCCTCAATTTCCCACAGGTCTTCAGGTTTGGGGATGAGAGCAGGATTGAGCGGGGTTCGACTCCTCTCGTTATGTGAAGTGATGAAGGGATTGGCGGGGTAAAAATCGAGGTGGCTGAAACCGGCAGATTCAACGAGGGGAATTATTTCGTCGAGCCGGGTCAGACTCCCGGCGGAAAGATACAGTATAGCCCGAACCGGCAGATTTGTTCCTTCTCTCCTGAGTGCCTCAATCTCACCCTGGAGTCCCTCAAATATCTCCCTTAATTCCCCTTCTGTCTCACCCGCAAATGGACCAATCAGAAAGACGACTTCGCTTGCATAACTGGACATAAGCATTTCGCAACCGCGGCACTGCCCGGGACGAAGCAATACCATCAGGTTCTCCACACGACACGATAGAGTCTTCAGTGCGAATTCAAAATCCCGATGCACCGGAGGGTTATCTCCGAGCAGAGCAATGTTTCGGATGCGGAAGATTTCAATCGCGGTTGCAAATGTTAGAATGAAGCGGCGGGCGAGCCCTATATATTGCGGATTGGGGATTGCGGATTGTTGATTGCGGATTGTTGATTGCGGATTGGGAGCGGTGGTGTGAACCTCTTGCCTTCTTGCATTCAGGCGAATCATTAAATTCGGGATAGGTTTGCGGTCCTGAAAGAGGATATCGGCATAAAGTGATTTCATGTTCTTACTCACCCGTGAATCCCCCAGTATGTTCAGTCACAAGCCTCTATGCTTTTTTCAAGACTTTTCCGCCTGTGGCGGATGAAAAAAGAAGGTAAAAGATTGCTCGCCGTAGCGAGTAAAAAGGCAAAAGTTAAAATTATTGTCCTCCGAAACGGAGTAATTGTAAACTGTCGGTTATCTCTGCCGCGGCGGATTTAGATTTTAACTTACTATTTTCATAATGTTTACAATTCACCACAGGTGAATGTTCCATTTTTCGTAGGTCTCGGCGCCTTAAGCGCCTAACCGCTTTAACTGCCTTGGAGGATTCTTCCTGTAAACGTGTCGCGGAAGAAGCATAGAATTTTGCAGCCGGATTTGGGTAATTTTATATTCACCAATCCCGGAAGGGAAATATAAAAACACAGATAAAAAGACCGCCATTTACTTTTCCTCACTCATTGCCTGGAGTGCGCCCTCGTGGAGGATTTTGCCATCTTTGCAGACCAGAATGCCCCTCACAATTTCATCATCGGTGTCGAGGTGGATTTTTCCGTCCTTCAAAAGATAGTCAAACAAATTATAGATATTTCTGGAATACATCATACTTGAATGAACCGGGACGCTGCCGGGGATATTTTTGGTGCCGTCAATTAAGACGCCGTTGTAATCTAAAGTCTCGCCCGCTTTTGCCAGCTCACAGTTCCCACCCTGGTCAATGGCAACATCCATAATAATGCTGCCGGGGTGCATAGACTTTGCCATCTCTTCGGTTACTATAACCGGTGCGCGATGACCAAGAACCAGTGCCCCAAGTATTACTACATCGCTTTCCGCAAGGACGGACTTCAAACTCTCCCTTTCTTTGTCTCTCCACTCCTTGGGAAGGTATTTAACGCTCCCATGCTCACCCTTTACCAATTCCTGGGGTGGTTGAAAGCGATGAACCTTAACGCCGAGGCTCTCTGCCTTCTCGACCACATCGCTGCGAATATCATAGATAGTAACCTCTGCACCCAGTCGTTTTGCCGTTTCCGCTGCCGCTATTCCCACAACACCCATCCCGATAACGAAGACTTTTGCCGGTTCAACCGCCCCTGCAGCGGTTGACATCTCACACATAAATTTCGGCAGCATATTTGCCGCTATTATGACAGCCTTATACCCCGCAACTGTGCTCATAGAAGAGAGTGCATCCATTGATTGCGCCCTGGCGATTCGAGGCACACCGTCCATAGTGAGCGCGATGATATTTTTCGCCGCCATTTTTTTCACTTTCTCCCAGTTTACGGGCGAAGCCGGATGCAAAAAGGTCATCAGATACGAGCCGGGTTTCAACAAATCAATCTCGTGGATATTCAACGCCTTGTTGAAGATAGGTTCCTTCACCTTGAAAATAACATCTGCCTGATTGAATATCTCGCGCGTATCACTGACAATTTTTGCACCAGCCTTGACGTATTCCTCGTCAGAATTATGCGACAGTTTGCCCGCGTTCTTTTCCACAAGGACGCTATGTCCGCTATCCACCAGCTTTTCCACCGATTCAGGGATTAAGGCGACACGCCCCTCATTCTCCATAATCTCCTTTGGCACACCTATTATCATAATTACACCTCCTGAAAAAAGTCAAATTGGCTTCCGGGGTTTTTCTCCCAATTTTTCTCAAGAAGCCATAAAAGTATCCGACAAAAGGATAAAAAAGGAGTATTTAACCGCCTCCGGTAGTGTCAAGGTTTTTTGGGGGGGGTGCAATTATTCTTAAGAGAGTTCGGGCAAGGGGTGAAAACTGAGCAACCAGCAGGCGGGGCAAAAGCTACAAAAAGCCCTTGACGCTACCATACCGGGGTTATATGTTAATATTAACTTAACTGAGAGGAGGTAACGGATAATGTATAAGAAAATACTCTGTATTATGGGGGTTTGTCTTCTGGCTTTTGTTGTATGTGCAAACCAGACGGAATCAGAGCCGAACAGCACTCGTTTTCAGGCAGACGGTCCCATCAATTTCAATGAGATGCTGAAGGGTGGGTTGCCCGAAAACTATGGGGCTGATAGCGACCCCTGGTATTCTGACTACTGGAGCTTCACAGGCGTCAACGGAAATAGTTATACATTTACGGGTGTGCCTAAGAACACCTCTACTTTTGCACCGCTGGATATTGACCTCGACATCGAGAACTCAGGTGGTACGGTGATTGCCTCTGCTACATCCGGCGGGGACAATGAAACGGAAATCCTGAACTGGAGCTGCACCGCAGATGGCACATATTACCTCATCATCTATGAAGGGACTGCCATAGCAAATGGAGTTGCCCACTATGAAACCGACTGCGAGGAGCACGTCGGCGGCGTGGTTGATGTAACAACCTATTCTAATCCGTCATCTAACTGGACAAAGACCGTTCCGGCGGATGGGACGCCGTTGGATTACGTTGGTGTCCCATACTAC
>CAZGKP010000058.1:18269-18535 GCA_964526215.1 uncultured Candidatus Sumerlaeota bacterium | reverse complement strand
AACTTTGATTAGGAATCCATAAATCCACGAAAATTATATATGTATTCCATCCTGGTTTCCTGGCTTCCTTATTGATTTTCTCAATTAGCTAAAACGTTACCTTTTTCAGAATTATTTTTCTATTAGCACTCATAGAGGTTTTTCAAACCATCGCAGGTCTCTCCCGTCAAGGATTTTTGTGACCATTTGCACCATACGGGCACATATCCCGAATTCGGGAGATGCACCCTAACGAATTCGCCGACATTTTCCTAGCTTGACTTTCC
>CAZGKP010000058.1:0-18259 GCA_964526215.1 uncultured Candidatus Sumerlaeota bacterium | reverse complement strand
ACCCTAATTGAAAACAATTGATTCTATATGAAACGTATATACATATTGTTTTTGCTCACTTTGCTAATTGTGGAGATTTCTATTTCCCGGGGCGATGCGGCACATATCCCCGAGGCGAAGAAACCGGTTACTCTCTCGGTGTGGGGGATACCCCAGGCTGAATCTTACAGAGGCATTGCGGCGGCAATTGAAGAATTTGACCGGCGGCATTCTGGTATCCGTGTTGAGGTCGGTGCCCCCGGCGGCACGGTTGATGTTGACCCGCAAAAGCTCCTCACCGCCGTTGCCGCAGGTAGCCCGCCTGACGTCATTCGCCAGGACCGCTTTACTATCTCCGGCTGGGCGGCTCGCGGCGCCTTCCGCCCATTAAACGACCTCATCAAGCGCGATAATATTGACCCCGACTCTTTTTACCCCGCCTGCTGGAATGAGGCGGTTTATCGTGGCAAACTCTATGGACTTCCCTGGGATACAGACGCCCGCGGGCTTTACTACAATCGCACTATCCTGCACGAATATGGCTATGACCGCCCGCCAAAAAACTGGAACGAACTTACCCAGTATGCCGTCAGAATGACGGTGCGAAAGGGCAAAAATTTCTACCAACAGCTCGGCTTTGCACCGCTTTGGGGGAATTCTTTTCTTTACCTTTTTGGCTGGCAGAACGGCGGGCATTTCCTCTCCAGAGACGGTCTTCGCTGCACACTCAATGACCCACGCATCGTAGAGGCACTTGCGTTTATGAAACGTGCCTATGATACCATCGGCGGTTATGAAAATGTGCGGGGATTCGAGACGCGCGGCGGATTCGGCGGCGTGGTTGACCCCTTCATCACCGGCAAGGTCGTGATGATAATAAACGGTTCATGGTCACTGGATGACATCGCTCGCTATAAGCCTGACCTTGACTTCGGCGTGGCTTTTCCGCCTCCGCCCAAAGGGCGCGAACCAATTACGTGGTCGGGGGGATTTGCGCTGGCAATCCCCGCCGCCTGCAAACACGTTGATGAGGCGTGGGAGCTCATCAAATGGCTCACATTTGAGGAGGGACGCCTCTACATTGGCAAAAAACAAAAAGAGTTCAACAAATCGGTAGGCAAGAACTATTACATCCCGCGATTCACCGCCCAGCGTAGCCTTAACAAAAAACTCTTTGCGCGCTTTGCCGCACCTAATGAAAATATGCAGAAGGCTATTCAGACCTTCCTTGCGATGCTGGAGCACAGCCGTTTTCGCCCCGTTACACCCATTGGACGTGTCTTGTGGGATGAGCACCTGCGCGCCACGGAAAAAACCCTTATGGGTGTGGCGTCGCCGAAAGAGGCGCTGGATGCTGCCACTGCCCGCGTTCAGACGGAACTGAACCGCATCTATATTCCGCCTGCATATCCGCCGCTCAACTGGCATCTCGTAATAGCAATCGGGTGCGCGATTCTTGCCGCACTCTTGGGCTTGTGGCTACGGGCAATAATAAAATTCCGCCGCACAACCCGCCTCTATCGCAAAGAGGCAATTGCGGGTATTTTATTCGCCTCGCCCTGGATGTTGGGCTTTTTGATATTTATGCTGGGACCGATGTTCGTCTCGCTTGTTTTTTCATTTTGCCAGTATGACGTTTTGCATCCGGCGAAGTTCGCAGGACTCGATAATTATCGGCAGCTTTTCGGATTCCACAAGGTGCCGGCAGTCACCGGCGGGATGATGACGGCTCCCCGCGATCCGTATTTCTGGAAGAGTCTGTGGAACACGGCATATATTACCCTCTTCGGTGTGCCACTGGGACTCATAATCGGTCTTGCAATTGCATTACTTTTGAATGCCGAAATAAAGGGAATATCTCTTTACCGGACGTTTTTTTATCTGCCGAGTATAGTGCCGATAGTGGCGACGGCTATCTTGTGGCTATGGCTTTTGAATTCACAAATCGGCGGAGTGAATATTTTGCTGAGACCGATATGCGAGGTGCTCGGTGCTGGCACGCCTGCGTGGTTTGACAGCCCCGTCTGGTCGAAGCCCGCGTTATTATTGATGCTACTGTGGGGGGCGGGTTCATCAATGGTCATCTGGCTTGCGGGATTGAAGGGGATTCCGCGCCAGCTATATGAAGCCGCAGAAATTGATGGCGCAGGTGCAATACGGCGTTTTTTCTCCGTTACAATCCCGATGCTATCACCATACATCTTTTTCAACCTCATCATCGGCATAATAGGATATTTACAAATATTCACGCAGGCTTATGTAGTTTCCTCGCCGCCGAATGCGGGACCATCCGATTCACTTCTCGTTTTTGTCTTTTATCTATTCAATAATGCGTTTGCTTACTTCAAGATGGGTTATGCCTCGGCGATGGCGTGGATTTTGTTCATAATAATTCTTGTGCTCACGCTGGCGCAGATCAGGTTTGCACGCCACTGGGTGCATTATGAAGGATGAAGTGCGAAGTGCGAAGGACAACTGACAACGGGCTAATGTCAAGATTGGAAATTGCAAATTGGAAGTTGTAAATTGCAAATTTATCCGGGTGCAACGGACAACGGACAACTAAATGGGTATTGCAATGCGTAAACTGAAACCAATTCATCGTATCACCCTGCACGCCGTGCTGATTATCGGTTCGCTTCTATTTACGGCGCCGCTTTTGTGGATGATTGGAACATCATTAAAGAACGAAAAACAGATTCAGCAGATAGATACATTGCGGCACATATTTATCCCCTCGCCCGTCCTGTGGAAAAATTATCCCAGGGCGCTCAATTATGTAAATCTGGGAAGCTGCTTCAAGAATTCGACCTATGTAACACTGCTGTCAATCCTGGGGACGGTGTTGTCGTGTTCGATGGTGGCGTATTCATTTGGGCGACTAAAGTGGCCCGGCAGGGATGTGATTTTCGTCCTTGTGCTTTCAACGATGATGCTGCCGCCACAGGTAACGATGGTTCCGGTTTTTCTGATTTTCGCGAAGATAGGATTCGTCAACACATTAAAACCGCTTTACGTGCCATCGTTTTTCGGGACGGCGTTTTTCATATTTTTGCTGCGGCAATTCTTCCTCACAATCCCAAAAGACCTCGAAGATGCGGCGAAGATAGACGGGTGTGGTTATTTCGGCATATTCACAAAGGTGATGATGCCCTTAATCAAGCCAGCGCTACTTGCCGTCATCATATTTCAATTTATGTGGTCGTGGAACGACTTTCTGAATCCCTTGATTTACATCCAGCGAAGAGACCTGATGACGCTCACGCTGGGGCTGCAGGCATTCAGTTATGAGCATTCAGGCGAGTGGAGTTTACTAATGGCGGCATCCGTAATGATGACCCTGCCCGTAATAATTATCTTTTTCGCCTTGCAGCGCTACTTTATCGAAGGCGTAACCCTCACCGGACTAAAAGGCTAAATGAATGATTCGAGAAAGGAAATAAATTGCCCGAATTGTTGAGGGCAACGTCTGGCTAATTCGCTGTAGTCGGACATACCGAGGATAAGTGGAGCATCTATTGTATCCTTGTAGGTCTGTCCGTGATTAGCAAAGAGCCTTTCCACAATGCGTTTGGGTGGGCTTTTATGGTTTTGGTTTTCTACGGGTTTTGTCCAATTGACTTTAATAGTGCAGAGACCTAACCTTGATGCCAATGCCTCTTCTGCAGCGAGTAATAGTGCTTCAAGGTCATATTTAAAGCACCGGACAGAGAATCGCGATAATATCCGATTGTCATTGAGATTCCTTTGCACCATCAATTCCTGGAATTTCTTTATGAGGGCTTTTTTTAGTTCTTCAAAAGTTCTATGCGGAACTCCCATATTGGGTGGATATAAGTCCGGGTATGCAATCACCACCGCCTCGTGAATATTTCTGAGGATATTCAACGCTTTTGCGGGTGTTTTAGTAATGAGGTTCTTTTTGCCTTCTGTCGGGATGAACTGAACGGCAATGCCTTTCCGGACTAACTGCTGGAGGAGGGATTCGAGCAATTGCTCCATTGCAAGTTTATCGCTCGGTCCCTCCACGTAAATGATGATGATTTTCAAACCAGCGCCTCCAGCTCATCGGTTCTATGCATCGCCTCCAGTTCTTCAGTGCCGAAATCCTCAAGATTAGCCCTCAGGGCTTTAGAGTCGGAAGGCTTCAGATATACGCTCTCACCGTTTATTTTTTTCATTACCGCTATCTGCTCGAGGTCAAATTGCGTCAGGAAATAAGATGAGTGTGTGGCAAGGAGGATTTGTGTCCTGCGGCTCGCCTTCTCAAAAAGACCAGCCAGGATAGGGAGTGTCCTTGGATGCACGCCCTGGTCAGGCTCGTCAATACAGAGCAGGGTCGGCAGCGTGGGAAGCACACAAAGAGTAGCCCAGCACATAAAGCGAAGAATCCCATCGGAAAGGTCAGCGAGACTGAGCTCTTCATCGAATCCCTTTTCCTGCCAAAAGGCAATCACCTCGCCGGGTCCGCCCCGCGCCTTTACATTGAGGCTCTTGAAACCGGGAATCGCAGAGCGAAGGTGCGTCTGCAGCTCATCGAAGGCATCACGATGTTCCGTCATAAGGTAAAAGAACACTGCGCTGAGATTTCCTCCGTCTTCATTGAGAACCGGTTCCTGCGAAGTAGGAACAGATTTGCGTAACTTTTCATTGGCGATATTAAACGAACTGTAAAAACGCCACTCTCTCATAAATTCACGGAAATTATACAGTGTGGGAAATGAAGGATTCGTCATCAAACTTAAAGCAAGGACGTTGGACTTTTCCAAATTGACCTTTTGACTTTTGAAATCCTGGGTTGCCGGTTCTTGAATCATCCCTTGCCCTTCGTGTATATCCATATAAACATCCGGTTCTGATATTCCTGTTCTCCGAATCATCGAGGAATCGAGCCATTCTGAGGGAATATGTATTTTTCCCACAGGTTCCATTAATTCTGAGGGAATATGTATTTTTCCCACAGGTCCCATTAACTCTCCCCCATAAAAGATTGTTACAGGTCCATTTACATCAATTTCAAGCCTCCACCAGAATTTATCGGGACCTGGGCGGTGAAATATCTGTTGCCCGATAGAACCGGCGACAATTTCCGGCGGGATTTCCTGATAAACAGAATCCCGCAAGAATTTCAGGAACTCGAATAGACTTGTTTTCCCGGAGCCGTTTGCACCTGCAATCACCTCCAGTGGAGAAAAACGCGCCTCAAAGTTACCAAAGGGGCGGTAACCTTTTAACCTCATAGAAACGATGCTGTAATTTTTCTTATCCATTTTACATCAAACCTGCCTATATTTCTGAAGATTCAATATCCCAGAAAGAAAAGGTCATTTCCCCGAACATAATATCCTTTTAATTCAAAACCACCTGAAGGGGCAATTTCACCAGCATCATCTACTATCCAAAATCTCTCGTTTTCCTTGCTGAATTGCAAGGGTTATTTAACCCAAATATCCAGATCCCAGGCACCGTTCCACATTTATGTATGCCGCTGTGGGAAGGTATTCGCGTTGACTCTGAATCTCCATTTATTGCCCGCTCCTCTCTACTGTCTGGGATACAGTGCGGTGAAGGCGTCTATTAAGATTGAACCGCCGCTCTTTTTTGCCTCGCGGGTCTGAACAAGATATAATTTTTTCAGTGTGAGGGGATAATCGAGTTTGGCGGCGGGGTTGGTCCACTTTGGCGGCATCCTGTCTGTATCAATCTCGACAAAACGCCATTTGTCTTTCCAGAAAACGCCCTTTGTGCCGCCTGTGAAATCGGCAATGAATTCCTCGCCATCCTTGTCGGCAATGAAACCGCGCAACCATTGTTCCTTGCCATCACCATATACCCAGAAACCCAGTTTGTACGGACGTCCGGGTATGGGGCGATTGATGTCGAGATAGACCGCCGATATGCCGCCGTGCAACATTTTGTAATTCACGCGGAGCGAAGCGCCGCCCTCCTTTTTATTCTTTTCCTCGGTGGATATATTCGTTTCTTTTGCACCGCAATTCTTGTAAGAGAGTTTTACTTCAGCCGACTTGTCAAAACCCTCCACAACCTGCGATTTGAAATAATCCACGTAAATTGGGACTTTTTTCTCAACGCCGCCAACAACTGTTGTGAAGATTTGTTTGCCTGACTTCAGCGCCACAACCTTTGATTTTTCCGGCAACCACTTCAAACCTTCGGTAACTTTCACCCGAACTATTTCCGGCGTGACATACAGGTATTCACCGTCCGCTGCAATTGCGGATATGTCGAGTTTTTGCATCTCACCCGTTCGCATCAGGACAATCGGCGGCTCAACGTTGATTGTTTTCGGACGGAGCACATTTACCAAAATTGCGTCGGAGAGATTTGTATCGGCAAGGCGCGCCGTAATGCGTCCATTTGCTTCTTTATTGGTTGAGAGAAACATTCCATTTTTGAATATTCCGACAGCGCCATCAATTTTCCATCGCACACGTAAAGGGTCAATTTCGAGCGGGTTATAGTGAGCGTCGAAGATTTTCGCAAGGAGAGGGATGCGAGTTTGCGGTGGAATGCGCAAGGTTTTCGGCTCAAGGAGGAGATGGGCAGGTGCACCTCTGGGTGCAGTGCTCACAATCAGGAGGGCATTAGAAACGGTTCGGGGTCCCGCCGCATCAGATGGGCTGTTCACGACATTGCCGCGCACCCACATCGTAGTTGAGCCGCCGCCATCGAGATTTAGCGCATCCCAGGCACCGATACCTTTGAGGTATTTTGCAAGGTCTTTGAGAGAAACGCCAATGCTGAGGGCGGGCTGGCGCCCGTCCACCGTTACGATATAAAGTGTCTTGCGGTCTTTCGATAGACCAATGGCGGTGCGAGGATGCCTCGTTGTTGAAAAACCCTCGGCAACGTGTTCCGCCGAGATTTCTATAGAGATTTTTCCATTGCGCAATATCCGTGGCGTGCCCCCGATTGCCAGCACAACCGGTTTATCAAAACCTTTTAGTTTTGCAAATATCGCGCACTTGCATCCCGGTTTAAGCACATCCTTAAACGGACCAATGGCATCAGGTTTTACGGCAAGGATGAAGCCGTTTTCAGGACAGGGCATTTCCGTTTCATCCGGGAAGTATCCCTCCACTCTTACGTGGCAGGGCTGGTTGGGCAAAAATTCGGAATCGAGTTTTTTCAGGAGAAAAATGCCGCACCGCGATTTGAATTTTACGGATGCACCAAATCGTGAAGTGAATAAAATCGCATCTGCGTCGCCTTCTGGATTGATGACACTGATGGGGAGTTTTTTCCTCCCGACTTTTATCGTGACCTCCATTTTCCCCACACGGGCGATGTGTGGTTTGCCCCCTTTATCAACGAGGAAGACACTGCGGTATGGACACGGACCTTTAAGGATTGTCCCGTCATCCACAAAAAGCCCGATAGGCATAAACCGTTTGCCCCAGAAATCGCCATTAATGGCTGCGACAACTGTGTGACCGGGATAATTGTCGCGTTGCGCTATAGCAGCAACCTTTTCGCCTTTGAAGAGTAAGTCGTGTCCCTTCTCCGTCTCAATGTGCAGATAAGATTTGGTGAGGTCAACGGTGAGCGTGTTGAATAACAGTGGATCGCTTTTATACCATTCAAGCCGGTGGATTATACCATCCTCAATCGGCTCCTGGCGGGATACATCCCTTTTGCCGAAAAGCAAAAATGGATTCAGGACAGAGCGGACAGTGGTGGAAGAAAGCCCCCGTAAAGTTGCCCTTGCCGCCGTCTTTAGTAGTGCGACTTGCGATGGGCGTCGCTCCGACTGCCTCACAGGCGCACTCCACACACCTATCGCCAGTAGTAAAAATACAAGGCTCGGTGCCAGACAAGTTTTAATGCTGCGTCTCATTTTTTACCCCCCAATGGAAAAACACAATTAGTGATAACTATTTTTCGGGAACGGGCAGGGAAACGGGCTTTACTGATGACGCCTGACTGAAAGTCGAAGAAGCGCCGGTGGCGGTTTCGCCACGGTGAATTGCAGAGCAATCAGGGATGACGCCCGATTGCAAGGCTATCGGCGGTGACTGATCACTTGAGTGCAGAGATGCCGAAGATGCCCTCCCAGCTGAATTCGGGTCCGGATGCTGTGGTCTGCGGTTCTGATTGCCCGGCTGCCCATCTTACTGCCTGCGCCAACATTGTCTCTAACCCGGGCGTTAGTTCGGGATGGGGACTGAACAAAATCACTCGCCCTCTGCCACAACGCGAGGCTATTATGGCATCGCGACCCGCCATTTGTCCTGCAGGGGCATCCTTTGCATACAGGTCTGTTTTGTATCCGGCAAGGGGCGTGTATACCGGCAGGTATGGGTCTTTGCCGGGGGCAAAGATAGGTCCGTTCTCAAAGTGAATCTTAAAGGGCACAGGGTGCATGCCGCCTTTTGTCAAAGCGATGCACTCCACGATTTGTGTCCCCCGCACCCAGTGGTCAAGGTCGCACAATTCAGCGTTTATCAATTCCATATCTTTCATCGAGTCCTTCCAACCCAGTGCAGGCACATAAGCCCCGGCACAGATGCCGACAAATCCGCCACCGTCCGAAACGAATTTCCCGATTGCGCGACATCCCGCTTTCCCCAGGGCATCACGTTCACCATTAGCAGTGCCGCCGGGCAAAATCAGGACACGATATCCCCGCAGTTTTCCATTCAGCACATCTGACTCACTAATTTCTTCAATTTTGAGGTCGTTGAATTTTTTCAGGGAATTTTCCGTGCCATTTATGCACCGAGAGATTGTGCCACCGCCAGCATAAAGGGCAACCTTGATTTCAGGAGGGGGTTCCGTGATGGGCGTAATACCAAAAGCCATCAACGTAATAACTAAGACAACACCAACACCAGCAAGTAGAATCTGCTTCATCGTCATCACTCCAGGAACAGGAATATATGAACACGAACTTTAACAACAGCAAATCAATGGAACAATAATTCACCTACTATTCAATTGTCGAGGTTCAAAAAACCACATGCTGTCCCCCGATGTCAATATAAAAATTTGGAAAATTTAATCGAGCCTGGGAAATTTCTATTGAAAAGGGTTGGGCTAAGGGTCAGAGAAATTGTCCTTGTTGAAAATCAATCGAAGGAGCCGGTAATGGTGCGAGGCATAATGGTTTTGGTGGTTGTAGGTTTTGTGCTGGTGGCTTTACCTTCTAACGCACGGGTTACGACCCCAACGAAGAGGCTCATCATCGTTGATAAGATGGGCAAGTATTGGGAAAAGCGTGTGGCGGCGTATAAAAGGGCAGAGACGTCTATCCGCAAGGGCAGTATTGTGCTTCTGGGCGATTCGCTGACCGAAGGGTTTGACGTGAAGAAATATTTCCCCGGAAAGAACATCATAAATCGCGGCATCAGCGGAGATAAAATCGGCGGCTGGAAATATTACGGTATCCTCGACCGACTCGACACCAGCGTCTTTAACCTGAAACCCTGTGCCGTATTTATCCTGATTGGCATCAACGACATCATCTTCTGGAACACCCCGCCCGAAGAGATGGAAAAGGGTTACAATACCGTATTCAGCGAGCTGAAAAGACGTGCGCCGAAAACAAAAATTTACGTCCAGTCGCTTTTCCCAACTTCCGGCAAACGTTACGGAAAATACAACGATGACGTAATTGCGTGGAACAGGAAACTCCGCGCACTTGCGAAGAAATACGGTTTTGAATATCTCGATTTTGCCACCGCATTCAGAGATAATACCGGCAATCTAAAAAAGGACATAACAAAAGACGGACTGCACCTTAACGAAAAAGGTTACGCCATCTGGGCAGGACTTTTGAGGAAATATTTCTAATCTGCGAATCCACCTGAGGCGGGCGTAAACGTTGTCTTAGAATACCGACTTTCTCCATTGGAGAAAATTTCCTTCGTTCTTCATTTTGCATACTGGTTTCCCTTCAGATTGTGACTAATTCCCGATAAGGATTTGTCCAATTCCATCTGAAGTATTACCAGAGCACATAGGACAAGCAAATATTCCTACTAACGGAGTACCGGACAATTTCGAGATGCATTTTATGAGTCTGGGCTAAAAAGCCCGTTTATGTATATCCACAGATTGCGCAAATTGTTGAATTTATTTATCTTATAAATCTGCGTAATCTATGGATTTCTCTTTTTTCAGTAACCTCTTTTATTTTCTGTCTTTTTTGAAGATACCTTTGATTCCTCTGGATATGTCCTCAACACCTTCCTCTAATTTCTTCCCACCCTTTTTACTCTGAGATCCCACCTTACCTTTTTGCTCCATAAGTGTCTTCTTGCCCCCTCGAACCTGTTCTTTTATGGTTTCAGCGGCATTGCTGACAGTTTCCTTTGCAGTTTTTAAGGATGTCTGCAACATTTCGTACATATCCGCTGGTATGATGCCCTTTCCTGCATCCAGGGCACTATTTAATATCTTCACAAAGAAAAGGCGGATTGATTCCGCTACGCTAACTGGCTTTTTCTTTCCACCTATATTCCTGATCTCGATTTTGGGAAGGGGAAAAGTAACAGATCTTCCCTGGAGGACTGGTGCGGAAAGTGACACCTTTGCGCCTTCCACTATGATTTTATCAATCTTGATTTCTTTCTGCCCCTCCGCGGACTCAGCTTCTTTGGTTTCTTTCCCACTGAAGCGAGAAGCATTATCAATCATTTTGGTCAGGTTTGAACCGTGTAGCCCCTGTTCAAGGGTGACCTCAGGGTTTTTCATAGATATAAGTTTGATGATAGGCAGGTCAGTTCCGAAAGATTTGATGTCCACTGCCACGTCTACCCTTTTAACAGAAAAGGCGTCCTCGGTTTTGAAGCCTTCCGGGTTGCCAATCACAAAGCCTTCCAATGTGCAAGTGCCTTTCAAAAGAGAAATATTCACCTTCTTAAGGGAAACATCAACCTCAAGAACGTAAGACAGAACTTTTACAATCCCCTTCTTCGCGATAGAGTTAAGATTGGTCAGTAACACAGCAAGCCCGATTCCCACGATGACAATGAGGATAAGAAACACCGACAGTAATACTTTTAAAACTCTTTTTTTCTTAGCCATTTAAGACCTCCATTTTCCCCCAAAGATTTATAATAGAATGACGCATTTATAAAGAGTGAACACCAGATAAGCACAAATTAGTGCAGTTGTGCAGTCGAAGTCAGACCGCATTATTTACAGAATTACCATCACTATTCTTCGCATCCAAATTCTGTGTTTGCCCCTTGCATTATTGCCATAAATTCGCGGGATGTTTTTCTATGGATTTTCTCCAACATCGCCATCTTTTGTATGAATGGAGAATCACCGGTGTCAAGAAACAAATCGAGAGTTGGAGGAGTTGCTCGAGGCTCCATTACAGAGCAGTTCTCATCCGCCTCAGGCGGATTGTCCGAAAAGAACATAAAGGGGATGTGGTCTACCTCAAGCGGATGAATCTTGTTAATCTTGTTCATCCTGTCTAAAAGAAATTCTTGAGCGAGGTGAGAGCGTTCGCTCGGTTTGCAAAGAATGCACGAGTCGGGTTAGAATTCCTCACGGGAAGAGGTTGCCACAATTAAGGAGATTCTGCGGGTCAAAGGCGTTCTTTATCCGGCGCATCTCTTTCAGTCCCTTATCGCCTATCATTATGTTCAGGAGGCTTTTCTTCAACTTGCCGATGCCGTGTTCTCCGGCGACACTGCCGCCCATTTTCACAACCTCTCGCGCAAATTCTTCGTAAATTCGCTTTCCCTCTTTGTATTCATTCTCATTTTTCGGGATGATGTTTACGTGCAGGTGATTGTTGCCAATGTGCCCGAAGATGACATAATGCAACCCCGCCTCGTCCAAGCGCGAGCGGTATAGTTTGAGGATGGTTTCGAGATGTTCAGCCGGGACGGCGAAGTCGGTGCCTAATTTGGTTACGCCCGGATATTGGGTCTTGATACACCCGATGAGGGAGTTCACCGCTTCGGGTAGCGCGTGGCGGAAGTCGTGCATTTTTGCGATTCCGTCGGGGTCAAATGCTGCCCAGGTCTCATCCAGAGAAGAGTTGGTGCGCGAGAGCAATTCTTCAAGCGCCACGCAGAGCGGTTCGGTCAATCCGTCATCCTGATACGACTGCTCGAAATAAACGATAGCCTGAATATGCGGAGGTAAGGGAGGGATGGGGCTGCCTGCGCCATCCTCTTTATGTTTAGTGCGGAGTAGATCGAGCGCATAAGGACCGAAATATTCCAGTGCCTGGGGCTTCATAACTTCGGGGCGGACAAGATCGCCCAAGACCTCGCCGCGCGCCATCCTGACAAATTGCACCGCATCGGCTTCGGTTGGGAAATAAATCATTGCGCCGAGGACATTTTTCGGTTTCGACATCAGGCGCAACTCAATTTCCGTGATGACGCCCAGTGTTCCCTCGGAGCCGATGAAGAGGTCTATCAAATCCATTCCGGGGCAGGCGTAATAACCCGCCGTGTTTTTTGTCAGAGGCATACTATAGGTCGGGACGTGAATCGCAATCGTTCTATTTTTTGTGGCGACGGAAAGTGTGCCGTTTTCATCGGCGAAATGTTCGCCACGGCGCACATTGAGCACATCGCCGGAAACGAGCGCAATACGCAATCTGCGGATGTAGCGGCGTGTTGAGCCGAATCCGAATGTCCGGGCGCCGGAGGCATCGCAGGCAACCGTCCCGCCTATGAATGCGGTGTCTTCTGTCGAGTCGGGCGGATAGAAGAGAGATTTGCCGCTCTCAATAAAGCGTCTGATGTCATCCAATTCTTCTGGCGTGGCGGTCGGGCGCAAGTTGGAAAATTCCTTTTTCGCAAGGGCTTTATTCAAATCTTTAAGTGCAACGCCCGGCTCGAGGCGCAGATACCATTCGGCTTTTTGTTCATCATAACCCACAGCGAGGATGCGATTCATTTTCTCGAGGGATAAAATGATGCCGCCGGGAGGCACAGCGCCGCCCGTGATGCCTGTTCTTGCCGCAGAGATAGTTACGGGAATAGATTCCGCAGAAGCGATACGCAGAACTTCAAGGACATCGTCTTCAGATTGAGGAAAAGCAATCCATTGCGCTTTCCCGACAAGTCTGGATTCATCCGAAAGATAGTCAAGCAAGGATTCATCCACCGGTCGCAGTATAGAATCATCAATTCCGCTTGGCATTTTTCTCTCACCGCACAAGATGATTGTAGAGATTGTCAATCACCCGGAAAAATATGCAATTGGTTTTTTTTAATCACGAGTGACATTTTAGACGTATCGGCGAAAATCGGCGTTCATCGGTGGCTATGTAAAGAAGAAAAAATAAGCCATAGATATGCACGGATAAAGGAAATCAGTGAGAATCCGTTGAATCCGTGTTATCCGTGTGCCATTAAGAATAGAACCCGGATGACACTGATGACACGGATATGCACAGATAAAGAAATAATCGGCGAAAATCGGCGTTCATCGGTGGCTAATTCTAATTGTTTTGGGAGAAACAAGAAGCCTTATGGCGATTTTATCCGCAAGGGTGAGCGAAATTGTGGATGTAGATCTGGAGATTCACTCCACGCGCTATTCCAGGAAATCCTTTGACATCCCTGAACCGCTTAACTATTTCAAAACTTCGAAACGTAATAATTCCGGTAAAATGTCAGGGGGATTTGGAATTTCCAAAAAGTCGAGGGCGGGATTGAAATATCTACACAGAGTATAAATGAGGGAAAGGTCGTATCTCTATGAGACGTTCGGGACTAAGGGAAAAAACACTTGCCCATATTGACTCACAGAGACACGAGATTCTTGCAACGAGTCGTTTTATACATCATAACCCCGAACTGGGATGTGAGGAGTTCAAGGCATCGGCGCGGCTGATTAAGAATCTCAAAAAACACGGGTTTGCCGTAACCAGTCCGGTGGGTGGTATGGAGACGGCTTTTAAGGCGCGCCTCAAAGGGCGAGGTAATGGTCCCCGCATTGCCTTCCTTGCCGAATACGATGCCCTGCCGGGACTGGGACATGCCTGCGGGCATAACTTTATCGGAACTGCATCAACTTATGCGGGAGTTGCCTTCGAGCCGATTATGAAGGAACTGAATGGCGAGGTTCTCGTCATCGGCACGCCTGCCGAGGAGAACCTCGGTGGCAAAATTATCCTCCAGAAAGCTGGTGTGTTCAAAGACATTGACGCCGCGCTTATGGTGCATCCCAGCAACGAGACACGTATGCAGGCAAGGTCACTTGCAGCGCAAGCCTGGGAGTTTGAGTTCAGGGGCAAACCCGCCCACGCCGCCGCAATGCCCTGGCGGGGCGTTAACGCCCTCGATGCCCTTATCCAGATGTTCATCGCCGTTGACCAAATGCGCAAACAACAACGCCCATCCGTTCGCACCCCCGGCATTATCACTTACGGTGGCGAGCGTCCGAATATCGTCCCTGAACGCGCAGTGGGACAATTCTCCTGTCGGGGCGCAACCTGCGAAGAAATGCGCGATGTGATAGACAGTGTCCGGCATTGCGCCGATGCCGCCGCTCTTGCCACTGGCGCAACACTCAAAGCACGTCCCATCTCCCCGCCTTACAAAGACCTCAAACCCAATCAGACACTGGTCAGGTTATTTGAGAAAAACTGGCTCTCGATAGGTGGCAAGATTGAAGAAAATCCCGACAAGGGGCAGGGTTCGCTTGACATCGGCAACCTCTCTTACGAAATCCCCTGCATACATCCTTTCATACGCATAGCGCCGCCCGATGTGCCGAATCATTCTAAAGAGTTCGCCGACTGTGCCATCGGTGCTCTGGCTGATGAACAACTCATCCGCAGCATAAAGGCACTTGCCATCACAGCGCTTGATATTTTTGAGAGCCCTAACCTTCTCAGCGAGATGAAAAAGGAGATGTAAACCGCTCCGAAAATTTAAATATAAAGCCACCGATACAAGCAGACGCGTCCGCCCTCCTCCGGCGGGTAAATCCGCCACGGCGGATAAACCGCAGGAGGATTACGCCGAAGGCGCGCCATCGGTGGGCAGATGAATCGGTGTATATCTGTGCTCATCGGTGGCTAATTTTTGTTGTTTTGGGAGAGGCAATAGCCTCATAAAGACTGTTACAGATTGCAATCACCTGATTTTGAAGTAAGGACGTAATGATGAAATCTAAAACGGGAATTCTCGGTTTTGTTCAATTTCTGCATCCATACATATTTTTATGCGTGATGTTTCTTGCGGGAGGGCTTCCAATCTATGCGGCAGATTATTATGTCTCGGTAAATGGGAGTGATATAACAGGTGATGGCTCGAAATCGGCTCCCTGGGCTTCTGTCACAAAGGCAATCGCCTCATCTGCGCCATCTCCCGCTGACCCTGCTAAAATTCGCATTGCCCAGGGGACTTATTCCGAGGAGATTTCGCTCTGTGCCTATGTCGAACTCTACGGCGGTTATGAAGATACAAACTGGTCGCGCGATACATCGGCGCACCAGACAGCCATCCAGCCGCCTGACCCCGATACATACGACCCGACAATCAACGCCGCCGACCACACACGCCTCGATGGTCTTCTCATCCGTAACGGCTCAATCGGTGTGAACTGCGATAACGCCTCGCCCATCATTACCGATTGCCGCATCGAGCAATCAAAAACTGCCGCAATCTACGTTAGCGGGCAAGACGCATCTCCCACAATTACGCAAAATACTATCACCGAAAATAAGGAGGGGATTTTTCTATACAATGCGGGTGCGCCCATCATTCGCCACAATACAATAAAGAAAAATACAGGCAATGCCATCACCGCTCAGAACTCATCGCCCGTAATCGAAAACAATATCCTGCGCGAAAATTCGCTATCAGGATTAAATCTCGCATCCGTCTCAACGGGCACAATCTGCGCAAACCAGATTCTTCGCAATAACCAGTATGGGCTTTTTTGTTATAACAGCGCACCCCTCATTGCAAATAACTGCATCGCCTTCAATCCAAGTGGCGGAATATATTGCCGTGCCTATGCATCGCCCCGCATCGTCTATAACACACTTTACCTTAATGGAAACGGTATTGCGCTTCAAGATTCATCACCCGAAATCACAAACAACATATCTTACAAAAATGACAATTATGGCATTGTAGAGGTTTACCGTTACAGCGACCCTGCTTTGCGCCACAATTGCCTATGGGGCAATCTCCGGGGTAATTACAAGGACGAGGGAACTACCGTGTGCTGGACGACCGATGACTTTGCAAATCTCATTGATAATGCTGGCGCACCCGTTGAGGGCAACATCGCCAGGGACCCGCGCCTCGCTGATGTCTCTCATGAAAACTTCAGACTCCTCCCCTCATCTCCCTGCATAAATGCAGGTTATCCGGTCGCGGACATCGCAACTGATTTTGAGGGCACACCGCGCCCCTCCAGCGCACCCGACATCGGTGCCGATGAATACATTGACCTGTTTGATTTTACATTCGATACCGGTAGCGAAGAGTGGGAATATGTAAGCGTCCCGGACGTCTTCACGCCTCCCGGCAGTGCCGCCACTGACGGTGCGCTTATGCTTCGCGCCTCAGGTTCCAATACATTTGGGTTCTGGCAAAGCCCCGCCGGGCGCATCCCCGTTTTTGAAAACGTCCTCTATCGTGCTACCTGGAGCGTCTCCACAGATGTAACCACCCGCAGCCTCGTCCCGGGAGTGCGTATGCGCCTCAATGAAGAAGATTTTCAGATGAGCGCCGCTTTTCGTATCAATTCTAATCTCGATGGCGCGGTATCGCCTACACCGGATGGCGTCACTTACGAACAATATTATCGCCCCTTGCAGGGCAGCTCATTCAAGAGCGAAAAGGCAGGATGGGTCTTTTGCTCATTTGACCTCATAAACATCGGCACAAATGATAAAGACGATGGCGCTATCTTTCTGAATGAACTCCAGCTCGAATGGCGCGACCTTGCTTCCCTTGACGATAGTTTTACAACCGAAACGATCTTCGATTTTGAAGCTGGCACAGATGGGTGGCAATTCCGCAGCGTGCCCGATTTCTTCACCCCGCCTACACAGGAAGTTGGTTCGTCCCGACTCGGCTTGCGTTCCGTTGATTCCAATACCTTCGGATACTGGGAAAGCCCACCACAGCCCGTAATCTACGGACGCTTTTACCGTGTGCGCTTTTTCATAACCACAGATGCCACACCGCGCTCAAAAGTCCCTATGCTTCGGCTCCGCGTTAACCCCATCAATAATCAGGCTGCATTCGGCATAAGGGTAAACTCAAATACCGATGGCGACTCCTCACCCATCCCAACAGAGGTAACACCTTATGAAATTTACTACGTGCCACCCGCAAGCGCCCAGGCGGACGGTGTTTACATCGCCTATGACATCGTCAATCTCAATCCGAACGATGCCCTCACCGGCGCACTTTACGTTGACCGTGTAGAGGTCCATTCCGCCCCGCTCCCTCTATGGTAACTCTTTCCATACACCCCCAGAGCGTTTTTCTGTATTACGGGAAATATACATTGACGTAGTTTTCGTACTGTGGCATCCCACTAAACCATAAACTTTATTGGAGGTTAGATTATGTCTTACTCTTTAGAAACACGATGGTTATATATCCTGCTTATTTTGCCGCTGGTGGTTTTATTGGTAGGAGAGTCAGTTGCCGCAGAACTCTCACCTGAGGTGCTCAAACAGTTTCAAGCCGTTGATGCGGCTTACGCAGACGCTAAAACTTATCGGGTGGCTGTTAACTTAAGCGTCCTGCTCGCTATCGGTGGGCAGGAACGTTCTTCCTCCTTACATACCAAATTGGTCTGGAAAAAGCCGAACCTCGTGAGGGCAGAAAATGCCGACCCGGAGTCCGGTTCTATTATGGTATCCGATGGTAAACGCTTCGTGAGATACATACCGAAAGTAAAGGAATATGTTGTAGAACCGGCGCCTGCTTCTATCCACGAATCCGAGGCGATGCAATCGGGCGTGCTTGGGCAGATTGGCGGCATCGCAGATATTGTATCATCGGAGAAACCTTCGGAGACGCTGAAGAAAGACCTCATCAGTGCAGCGCTAAAAAAAGATGCCAGAATTGACGACATCCCCTGCCACGTCATCCACCTTGTGAAAAGCACTCGTGGCAAAGAAGTGGAGATTGATGCCTTCGTTGAGAAAAAGACCGGCAGATTGCGCAAGATGGTTTTTGACAACAAGGCTTTTCTTCCCCCAGCAGAAGGCGGAGGAAACATATTCACCGTGACTGAAGAACACAATAATATCCAGATAAATAAACCGATTCTCGATTCCGAATTTGAATTCAAGCCACCA
>CAZGKP010000057.1:0-18568 GCA_964526215.1 uncultured Candidatus Sumerlaeota bacterium | reverse complement strand
CTTAGGGAGTTCCCCACTGGCTAATAAAATATGTTATACCAGCTAAAATGTTACAACAAAACCTTTGTGGAGGCTCAGTCACCTCCCGACCTTATGGATATAAATCCCATTGCTCTTTGACATCAGTGGGTCCGTAAACCTTGATTTCTTTTTCCAGGGAACCAGCCGTCCATATAGAGGGGGTCTTGAGGATTTTCCAGCGCGGCATATACGTGCCTGCTTCCTCTGGTGCTCGTAACATAACATTGAACGTAATCGGTTTGCCCCTATACACTTTCACTGCCCCCAGACCGATGCGACGCATATTTATATAATCAGGCGAAGTTGTATCAAAAAGTCCGGGCACGCCGTCTGTGTCGTCCTGAGCGAGCCGATAGGAACTCCCCTGCCATTTCTCATCACCGATATTTCGCACCATGATTGTAGCATCATATACACTCCCGGCAACCATAGTCGCGGGAATGGTGTCCTCAATAAACAGGCAGTCAAAGTCAACATTATCATTCCAGGTCTTGGCATATTGCGCGGTTATATCAATATACAATCGTGAGTCACTGCCCCAGATATCGGCACTCTGGTCTGGATAATTCGTGGTAGTCTTTGATTCGCTAATGTTGCTACCTTCAAATAATTCGTTCCAGGTCTCGATGACTGTCAGAAATCTACCCGACCTATTATTATTGGCGATAGTCCAATCATTTGTATATCTGGCGCCGCTATGACGATAAGCTTTTGGATAGGTAGAGCTGGGATATGTCGGGTCAGGATGAAGATTGGTCACTAACCAGTAGCCGGGACTAATGGAGATGGTTTTGGGATAAACCAGCGGCCCATCGCTATCTCCCAAAGAAGCAAACCACTGAACTTCTCCATCGGTTACACTTGAGACATTCTGCCAGTTACCGTCTTTATCTACTCCATTCCAGCTGCCCCACCAATCGCTAAGGAGATGGTCGGACGTTAAGATATAGGGCGTCTGACCAAAATCATTAAAAAAATTATTCTTTACATAAGTAAAAGTGTTAGCATCCCAATAATCTACATAGCGGATCGCTGGACCGCAGTAAGGCAGGAAAAAGAGCAATAACGGCCGGCCATCAATTTTCGCTCTCATCGAGTCAGGGACGGCATTATAAAATTGCTTAATAATGTTGTAGAAATAGGCTAAATGCGTCGGATTAGTCAAATCTCTGGCTGGACCTGATAAAAGCGGCGTATCATAGAAAAGTGCTAATTTCGGCGGCTCATAGCCTTCGGCCTTCAGTTCATTTATTGCGGTGACTAAGTTGTTCAGGCTGTCCCAGAACCAGCCCGGCGACCACGTATCAACCAGAACAACGTCCACCAGCGCATCCATCATATCCCTGATTTCTTTCTTATGCCACTCAACGGACATATCGCAGGGATTGTCGGGAAGCGGCTCCCAGCGATAGTTGTCACCGGCGTCCCTGCCATCCCCTTCGTTGTCGGTAAATTCATTGTTCTCATACCAGATGAAATAATATGCGCCCACGATGTGCTTTGACGAAGAAAAGGAAGGGGTTACCTGTGCAAGTATCGCAACAGGTAAAATTGGGGTGACCAGACACAAAAGTATCATAATGCCAGATTTTGAACGGAATTTCTTTGACTTAAAGGTAACCATATTTCTATTTCTTAAGCATTATTTAAAAAGAAATATACTTTTTCGTTTTGTGAAGTCGATTATTTCCAACTCTTCGTGAGGGAGTTTGATGATGCATAATTATGTGCGAAATTATGGGATTATGTCTGTGGGTGTTTTTATCTTCTTTTTATGGAGTTTAATAATGTCTGTATCTGCGGTTGCTAAACCTGTTGATTTGCCAAAGGCACCTGTCCTTAAACGGACGGATGATGCGAGTGCGCTCGGTCTCGACCCTGCACTTGTCAAAAAGGCTTACGATGCGCTTGAACGCGGCGCTAAAGAGAAAAAAGTCCCCGGCTCTGTCGCCGTCATCGGACGAAATGGCATCGCCTTGCGCCCTCGGGCTTTTGGCTATGCTGCTATTACTCCTGAGAAAATCCCGATGAAGCCAGATACCGTCTTTGACTTGGCGTCTCTCACCAAAATGGTCGCCACAAATACATCTGTGATGATTCTTGCGGAACAAGGGAAAATCGGACTCGATGACCGCGTGGCGAAATATCTGCCGGAATTCGCCGCAAATGGCAAAGGCGCTGTTACCATCCGCCAACTCCTTACACACACCAGCGGCTTTCCACCCTTTAAGCTATATTACAGGACGCTCAAGGGTCGTGATGCGTTTTACAAAGCCGTTTGCAAGGAGAGACTGGTCGCTGCTCCCGGATCAAAGCGCAAGTATAGTGACATAGGCTATATCACACTTGGCTTCATTGTTGAGAAGGTATCAGGGCAAGACCTGAACACCTTCACGCAGGAACATATATTTCGTCCGCTCAAGATGCGGCATACGCGCTTCAAACCACCGCGCGCCTGGAGACGGCGATGCGCCGCAACCGAAATCTGGCCTTACTGGAAACGCCTTGCCTGGGGCGAGGTGCACGATGAAAATGCAAACGCAATGGGCGGCATTGCGGGACACGCCGGGCTTTTCTCCACCGCACACGACCTCGCTATCTTCTGTCAGATGCTCTTAAACGGCGGCAAATACGGTGATGTCCAGATACTAAAGCCGGCAACGGTCCGACAATTCTACACATCACAACTTCCGCCTGAAATATCCAAGCGTCAGGGAATGGGCTGGATTCTTGGCGGGGAAAAAGTTGCCGGAACCGGCGGGCTTGGCGCTGGCTCTTTCGGTCATACCGGCTTCACGGGGACGTCGCTCTGGCTCAATCCAAAGTATAACACATTTGCCGTCCTGCTGACGAATTCAATTCACACTGACCGCGAGAAGGCAAACCGCGCCTATGTGCGCGTGCCGTTTCATCGGGCGGTGAAGGCGGCAATGGAAAAGGCGACCGCACCGGAATCAGCGCTCCGGCACCTGTGGCGGGTGGATGATTGCTGGGTCGAGAAGACGCTCCGCCAGATGACACTTGAAGAAAAGGTCGGGCAAATTATTTTCCCCACCTACCACAACAAAGAAGAATACGGGATAAACTTAATCAAGGAGGTCAAGCCGGGGGGATTGATTGCATATCCACAGTCCGCCCGCGCACTCGCCGAGCGCCTGAACCGATTCCAGTGCGCATCGGATATCCCGCTCCTCATAACGGCGGATTTCGAGCGCGGCGTGGGGAATTACATCGATGACGCAACCGATTTGCCCGGCAATATGGCACTTGGCGCATCGGGCAGCACCCGCGATGCAGCCGAAGCCGCCAGAATCACCGCCATCGAGAGCCGCGCAATCGGCGTCCACCTCGATTTCGCACCCGTCCTCGATGTCAATAACAATCCTGCGAATCCAATCATAAACATCCGTTCATTTGGCGAAAATCCCAAAAGCGTTGCACGCCTCGGCGTGGCGTGGATTCGGTCTGCGCAAAAGAACGGACTCCTCACAACCGGCAAACATTTCCCCGGACATGGCAACACGAGTATTGATTCACACGCAGCACTCGGCAAGGTCTCGGGCAGCATCGCCGAACTTCATCGCGTGGAACTTTATCCCTTTAAGAAAGCCATTGAAGATGCGGACGTCTCTGCGATTATGACGGCGCATCTCTGGCTACCCGCTTATGAAAAAAAGCCACTCCCCGCAACGCTCTCGAAAAAAATTATGACGGGCGTTTTGCGCAACGAACTAAACTTCAAAGGCATCCTCTTTACTGATGCGATGGGTATGGGTGGGATTGCAAAGGAGGTCTCATTCAAGGAATCAGTCATCCGTGCAATGGAGGCGGGTTGCGATGTTATACTGATGCCGTCAGATGCAAAAAAGGCGCGGGATGCTATTTTTGAGGCGGTGAAATCCGGGCGAATCTCTGAAGGACGCATAGACAAATCTGTCCGCCGCATACTTGGTGCAAAGACGCGCGTTGACCTCCATAAAAATCGCTTCGTGGATGTCAAAAAGATAAAGGCTTATGTAGGCACGAAGGCGAATTATGAAGAGGCAAAAGAACTCGCACTCCACACACTCACGCTGGCGAAATGTGCACCGGAGGCGTTACCCCTCTCACGCAAAAAACGCACCGCCGTCATCGGGCTTGCAAATAAAGTTGGACACATTATGGTCTGGCGCGATATTTATTCATTCGGCAAAGAGGTCAAAAAGATAAATCCCGAAACGGAGGTTTTATTTTTAGGCGACAAGGTTGACCCGGATGAAAAAGAGCATGCCCTGAAATTGCTGGACGAGTGCGGCCAGATAATCATCGCCCTGTATCCACACATTGTAATCCGGCGCGGCAATGTGAGCCTGAACGACGACCAGCGGGCGTTCCTGCGCCAGCTATTTGCGGTAAGATTCCCAGACGTCGTCATTTCATTTGGCAGCCCTTATGTATTGCGGGAGTTGCCCGAAACGCCAACGTATATCTGCACTTACGGAAATGCCGCGGCGGTACAGGCGGTGGCAGCCGAGGCACTGTTCCAGAAAACCCGTTTCTCCGCTCATCTCCCCATCACCATAAAGGAAGCGGAGAGTGGTGAGTGAGGATGGCACGGGAACGGGCAGGGGCACGGAAATGGACTGATGACGTCCGATTGCACGCAATCGGTAATGACTATTGACTTATAGACTATGGAGTTATGATTGTAAACCCATAACTCCTGTCGTCTCACTTCTAACTTCTGACTTCTGAATGGAGGTGGTTTTTATGGCGGTGATGAAACAATTCTCGGTGCGCCTGCCGAATAAACCGGGGCAACTTGCAAAGCTATGCAAATGCCTCAAGGATGCTAAAGTGAACATCCTCGCCATCAGTGTGCTCGACAGCACAGATAGCGGGATTGTTCGCTTTGTCCCCGACAGACCCGACATTACGGATGATCTGCTGTGCGGGAACCGGTATTGCTACGACGTAAAAGGCGTGGTGATGATTACGCTGGAAAATGTCCCCGGAGCCCTTTACAGAGTTGCCCGCAAGCTCTCCACGCAGAAAATCAACATTGACTATCTTTACACTGCGAATCACCCCGATGTCGAAAGGACGGTGCTGGTATTAAGCGTCCCGCAGCCCAGAAAAGTGACCCGAATACTGAGAGCATAATTTTCCCCTGGCGTTTAGCCCGAGAGTTATGCTAAATGGCTACAGAATAATTTCCTCGAGGTGATAATCCTATGATAGTAAAAGAGCAAGTCTTGAAGGCGGTGGAGAATCTCCCACAGGATGCATCAATCGAAGATGCTATGGAGAGATTGTATCTGCTTTATAAAATCGAACGTGGTCTTAAACAGGCAGATGCAGGTCAGAAGGTCTCGCAAGAGGAAGCAAAAAAACGGATGAGAGAATGGTTAAAGTAACCTGGATTCACCAAGCAATTAAAGACTTAGAAGCAATATGCCTTTTTATTGCACGGGATGCTCCGAGATATGCACAGGTATTTTGCAGACCGAGCATTTGCCGTAACTGAGCGTCTCACAAACTTTCCTTTATCGGGGCGGGTTGTCCCTGAGGTGGGGAAGAAATCTATTCGCGAGATTATTCTGGGAAATTATCGAATCATTTACAGGGTCCTTCCTGATGAAGTTGAGATTCTCACAGTCCACCATGGGGCGAGGCAGATTGACTCTTCTAAATTCACCGGCAAGGAATGAGACTAACCCGAGAGTGTGTTGTATTCATCAGAACTTTAAGCCAAGGAGTGTTCCATAAAGCAATTAAGCACGAACTCAATACGATTGCGTTATCCTGTGCTTTTCGCGCATGGCTTTCTGGGGATTTTGCGTGTGGCATTCAAGCGTTTCAGGCGCCTTGAATATTTCCGCAATGTGAGGAAACTTTATCCCATATTTTGCATTTGAGAAAACTTTTTTGACACGATTAACAGGATAATCACCAATCCTGGCAATCTTGTTATCCTATCTGAAATTTGTATTTGTTTAACTTCTTCTTTTGTAACTGCAAAATTTGGGATGAAAACGCCTGAATCGTTTCTGTGGAATCGACGATAGAAGGTAAATGTATTGAGGAACCTCAGGCAGACCATTATGCCGAGGTTGGGTAGCAATTGTGGTTGCGTTCCGAGCGCAAATTCGACCATCAAATTTTTTACCTCAAAATCCTCGAGCTCCTATCCATGCACGGGCTTTGACCCGCATTTCTAACCGGAAAGGAACAATAAACCCCGGGGATCATCAGGAATCGAGGGAACTTAATTGTTGTGCGTAGTCCGTCGTCTGTAATATGGCGATAATAAATGTTCCCTTTTGTATTCGCAAAATCCTTGACGATGAGAGCAAGTTATATGTAACCATACTGGTGTAGGAGCAGCCTGAACATAAAGGCGCGAGAACGATTCTGTTTTACATACGCGCTTTGAACCGGGGAGGCAAGGGCGTCAAGAGTTCGGTGGACTTGTTTTGAACAACAGGAGAGATGGAATTTTATACAGAAACCATATAAGACCCGGGAAGATAAGAAAAACCGCCGCCAGGTGGTCGAAAGCCAGAATTTTACACCCTGATGCAGACAAGGGTTTTATGTGGGCGAGCAAACAGATATGGGTTTGTATCCGGAAACCATACAAACAATAGTCAGGCTCGAAATGAAGACATAATTTTGAGCGTCCTGGAAGGAGCATCGCTGAAAATGATCGATCTGAAATCATTAAAGCCCGAAATTGAACGCGTTTGCCAGGAAATGCCCATAAAGCGACTTGGCATCTTCGGGTCTGCTTTAACCGATGATTTTAGCGAAAAAAGTGATGTGGATATTCTCGTTCTATTTGATTCAAAACCAGACATTGACTCTTTTAATTTATATTTTTCGTTGAAAGAGAGACTTGAGAAGATCTTCAGGAGAACTGTGGATTTAGTAGTGGAAAAGAGATTCAGGAATCCTTATTTCCAGCATTCTGTCGATAGCACCAAAAAGGTGATCTATGAAAGATGAATTAAGAAAAGGTTTCACTGATATACTTCAAGCCGCTGGGGAAATAGGCGGCTTTGTAGAAGGCATAAACTTTGAGAAATACGAAAAAAGCTCCTTAATCCAACGAGCGGTTGAGAGGAATTTCCAAATCATAGGCGAGGCGCTGACCAGAATCAGGAGGATTGATCCGAATATTATAGAAGAAATCTCTGAGCATTATAGAATCATTGGATTTCGAAACATCTTGGTTCATGGATATGATGTGGTCGATGAGCGAATTGTTTGGGATGCGATAAGGAATCATCTGCCGGTTTTGGTAAAAGAAGTAAAGAAGTTGATTGAGACATAACCATTGGATCAACTTGACGTATATTGCCAACGCGACTGCGCATATTATTTGTTTCGTTGTGCGGCAGAAAGTCATAATTTTGACATAGCCTGAAAAACATATGTTCTCTGTCCTTGGTGATGAATGGATGGACTGAGAAAGAATTTGAATCTCGCCACATCAGGAATTTCTTGTCTGTACTTATGTGTTTTACTTTTGTTTTTGCTCTGGGAATCAAGGTGTGGCGTTCATACATCACACCTTACCTGGAGTGGCGCGATGCTCACGGTTGGATTCCGATTATCTGCAAGATGCGTGAGAGCGCCGTAATTAGCCGCAAGATGCGCTTGAAGAGTGCGATTTACCGTCTTAAATTAGAGATGCTATATTTTTTATACTACGGACGATGGACAACTGACAATCAACAATTCCTGGTGTTATCCTGTGGCGAAAAATCCGGGTTATAATAAAAATGCGGGGGACTTATTCCCCCGCACATAGGATGCGCTCATTATATTTTCCACTATCACTCTTCGTTGCATTTTAGCCCGGCGAGATTTTTGTAAAGGCTGAAGCGTTCAGCGACTTCTTTTTCGGCGCGCGCCATTAGCTCGGCGGCTCGCTCTGGATTGCTCTGCTTCAGTGTGCGGAAGCGTATCTCTCCATAAGCAAAATCGGCGAACTTGATAGTGGGGGCTTTGCTGTCGAGCTGGAGCGGATTCTTCCCCTGTTCTTTTAGTTCGGGATTGAATCGGTAGAGGGGCCAGAAGCCGCATTGAACTGCCTTTTTCTGGTTCTCAAGTCCCCTGGTCATATTTATGCCGTGTGCGATGCAATGGGAGTAGGCGATTATGAGGGATGGTCCGTTGTATGCATCTGCTTCGACAAACGCCCTGACTGTCTGTGCGGGATTTGCACCAAGGGCAATCTGCGCAACGTATATGTTCCCATAGGTCATCGCCAGCATACCGAGGTCTTTGCGGGGTAGTGGTTTCCCTCCTGCGGCGAATCTGGCGACCGCAGCCATTGGCGTCGCCTTCGACATCTGCCCGCCCGTGTTGGAATACACCTCTGTGTCGAGGACGAGGGCATTGACGTTTCTGCCCGATGCAAGGACGTGGTCGAGTCCGCCGTAGCCGATGTCATAAGCCCAACCGTCTCCGCCAACCGCCCATACCGATTTCCTGATGAGGGAATCGGCAACGGATAGAAGGTTCTTAACATCGGAGTCTTTTGCCGATGCGAGTTTTTCACGAATTGTGGCGATGCGTTCGCGCTGTGCCTCGATGCCTTCCTGGGTGGATTGGTCGGCATTCTTTATCTCGCCCAGGAGGTCTTTTGCCGCAATGCAGGTTGGGTCATCGCTCACCATTAATCTGTCAACAATCTCGAGTGCATATTCGTTAAGTTTATCAACTGTGAGACGCATACCGAGGGCAATTTCGGCAGTATCCTCGAAGAGCGAATTTGTCCAGGCGGGTCCGCGCCCGTCCCTGCGCACACAATAAGGCGTGGTGGGGAGGTTGCCGCCGTAAATGGATGAGCAACCTGTGGCGTTCCCAATGAGGGCGTGGTCGCCAAAGAGCTGCGTCAGGAGCTTGACATAAGGCGTCTCGCCGCAGGCTGCACACGCACCGGAAAATTCAAATAAAGGTCGGATGAACTGCGAACCTTTTACGGTATTTCGCTTGTAGAGATTCGGGTCGGTTTCCGGTAATTCGAGGAAGAACTTGAAATTTTCCGCCTCGGGTTTGCGGAGTGGAATCTGGTCGGCGAGGTTAATTGCCTTTTTGCCCGGCTCGGTCTTGCTCTTTCCCAGACAGGCTTCGATGCACATCCCACAACCGGTGCAATCTTCTGGAGCGACCTGAACCGTATACTTTAGCCCCGCCATATCTTTACCGCGGGCATCCAAAGATTTGAATGTCGGAGGTGCGTCTTTCAGGATCGCAGGGTCGTAAGCCTTGATGCGAATCGCCGCATGCGGGCAAACGAGCGAGCACATCCCGCACTGGATACATATATCGGGTTCCCACTGGGGTATCTGAACGGCGACGTTGCGTTTCTCATATTGAGTGGTGGCTACGGGGAAGGAGCCGTCTTCGGGCATAAGCGACACGGGGACTTCATCACCCTTTCCGGCGATAATCTTCGCAGTGACCTTCTTGACGAACTCCGGGGCATAATCTGGCACCGGTGGTGGCATCTTCAGGGCGCTGGTTGCCTGTGTGGGAACCTTTACCTCTTCGATATTTTTTAGAGCGGTATCTACTGCTTTTAGATTCATATCAACAATCTCCGCACCTTTCCTGCCGTATGTCTTTTTGATGGCTTCCTTTATGGAGGGGATGGCAATGTCTTCGGGTATGACTTTTGAAATCTTGAAGAATACGGTCTGCATAATTGTATTGATGCGTGCACCCAGGCCGAGCTCCTGTGCCAGCTTTACAGCATTTATTACGTAGAATTTCAGTTTCTTGTCTATAATCTGCTTCTGGACCTCGATGGGGAGTTTATCCCAGACCTCATTCTTGCCGAAGGGGCTATTAAGGAGAAATGTCGCACCATCGTGGGCGAAACGCAGCATATCATATTTCTCCAGGAATGAGAAATTGTGGCAGGCGAGAAAATTGGCGTCATTAACGAGATATGTGCTGTGGATGGGTTTCTTGCCAAATCGCAGGTGCGAGATCGTTACGGAACCTGCCTTCCTCGAGTCGTAAACGAAATAGCCTTGCGCGTAATTGTCGGTCTTTGAACCGATAATCTTGATTGAGTTCTTGTTTGCGCCGACTGTGCCGTCTGCGCCCAGTCCGTAAAACATCCCGCGAAATACGTCTTCGGGCTCTATCGAGAATTTTGGGTCGTAATCGAGGCTGGTGTGGGTAACGTCATCATTTATGCCGATGGTGAAGTGGTTCTTGGGCTTTTCGAGGGCGAGGTTATCAAAGACGCCCTTTATCATCGCCGGTGTGAATTCCTTCGAGCTTAAGCCATAGCGCCCACCAACGATTGTGGGATAGTGGGAAAGCTTTGCCTTACCCGCCTCCAGCGCCTCGCCAACAGCGGTTCGCACATCAATATAAAGGGGTTCGCCGAGTGCGCCCGGTTCCTTTGTGCGGTCAAGGACGGCTATCTTTTCGACCGTTGCAGGAAGCGCCTCTGCGAGCGCCTCCATAGAAAATGGACGATACAGGCGCACCTTAATCGCCCCGATCTTTTCGCCCTTATTCACAAGATATTTGACCGTCTCGTGGATTGCCTCGGAGCCGGAACCCATAGCGATGATGATGCGCTCGGCATCCGGTGCACCCACATAGTCAAATAATTTGTACTGCCGACCGGTGACTTTCGCGAATTTATCCATTACCTTCTGGACGATTGCAGGAGTAGCTAAATAATACTTATTGACCGTTTCGCGCCCCTGGAAAAAGACATCGGGGTTCTGCGATGAGCCACGCAACACCGGTTTTTCGGGATTAAGTCCCCGTTCACGATGTGCCCTGACAAATTCATCATCAATCAATGCCCGCATCTCATCGAGAGAGATTTCCTCAACTTTCTGTATTTCGTGAGACGAACGAAAGCCGTCAAAGAAATGTAAAAACGGCACACGTGATTCGAGAGTTGCCGCCTGGGCGATGAGGGAAAAATCCATCACCTCCTGTATCGAGCCGGAAGGCATCAAGGCAAACCCGGTTGAGCGAACGGTCATTACGTCCGAGTGGTCGCCGAAGATGCTTAAAGCCTGACAGGCAACCGAGCGTGCCGCTACGTGAAAAACGGTGCTCGTGAGCTCGCCCGCTATCTTGAACATATTCGGTATCATAAGCAAGAGTCCCTGTGATGCGGTGAAAGTCGTTGTGAGAGCGCCCGTAGTCAACGCCCCGTGCACGGCGCCGGAGGCACCTCCCTCCGATTGCATCTCCACCACCACCGGCACGGTTCCCCAGATATTCTTCTCTCCGCGGGCACTCTTGGCATCAGCATACTCTCCCATCGGAGAAGAGGGTGTGATGGGATAAATGGCAATTACCTCATTTGTCGGATGAGCGACATGGGCAACCGCAGTGTTACCGTCAATCATCACCATTTTCTTCGCCATAATTTATGTCTCCTTTCATCCGCCCATGGCGGAGTATTTTTTGACCGGATGTTTCCCGAAAAATTTTATCTGGGCTACAATAAAAAAATTGAAGGTCAAAGAGTTCGTTTATTTTTTCACAAACCCACGTTGGTGTAGCCTAACCCGTTTTGAGCAGAATGCAAGAGGAAAAATCTCAAAATTCTATTCAAGGAAGGGCTTAAGCGCCGGGGCGTTTCTGAGGCGCTCCATCAAATCTCTTTCCTGGGGCGTGAGGACTACCGGTTCTTTTTGTTTGAGCATCTGAAAGCGTAAAAGCCTTTGATAATTCGTGTAATGTCTCATCGTCTCTTCGAGGAAGTCAATCGAACTAATGGCTTCATCAATGCCCGTTTTCTTGAGCTGTGTGAGAAAGGTTGCCCCTTTTTGCAACGGAATCCATCGCTCTGATGAGATTGCCCCTGCCTCTACCGTAAAGACAGCATAAGATTCATCAATTGGCACCCTATCTGCTCTTGTCATTTCGCCGCTTGCTTCAAGCGTATACCGTGCACCATTTGTCGGGTTGGCAAAGAGAATGTAGTTTCCCGTCTGGAGCGGTGCGCCTTTCTGCCCTGGTGGATATAATGCGAAAGGCAACCTTACGATGTGCGATTTATCCTCGAGGGCACGGAGAATCTTCTGCACAGCAACACCCACCTCTGCGGGTGTCTGGAGGTAAGGCAGGAATAGCGGATAAGCCGCACCTGCAAATTCCGCAAGGGTTTTAGCGGCTTTGAGCGTCTCGCGCCTCTCCCCGGCATCGGTATCCACCTCCATAAGAACCATCTCAAGCCAGATGCGCCCCGTTCCTGCATAATCCTCACACCAGTATATCGAGTCGGCTATGAACGACTTCACCACCTTGTTAAAAGGGACATTCTGGTCGTAGTGATGGATTCTCTGGACGGGCGGGCGTTCGCCGAGAGCCACCTGCGAGAGAACCAAAAAGGAATTCTTGTTACGCAGGAAACCCTCAAGGTCCCTCGCCACATAAACCGATTTGAGTTTAAGTGTGAATGATTGTGCAGGCTGAATCCTTTCGCACTGCGGATTCTGTTCATAAGGCGGCACCAGTTCTTTTGTATTAAACGGCACCAGCCAGACATTGCCCTTCATTATTCTCTCCTTTAATTATCGTTAGCCCGTTGTCCATCGTCCATCGTCCATTGTGCCTGGAAAAATTTGCAATTTGCAATTTCCAATCTTCAATTTCCAATTCTAACATTAGCCTGTTGTCCATCGTCCGTTGTGCCTGGAAAAAACTAAAAGCCGCCTGATTTTGGGTGCCGTTAAATTCTTACTTTTTCTTTTAACACTGGTGCAGGGATGGACACAATATTTTTTTCAATAATCTGCGCCCGAAGTCAAGAGAGGAAATCGTTTACGGGAACGGGCAGGGGTGAGGGGACAACGGACAACTGACAACGGACAACTGACAATCACGGGCAGGAGCCGAGGCACGTGAATGTAAAAAAAGAGGAGAACCTTTTTTTGCGGGTTCTCCTCAGATTTCAGCACTATAAAATGTGCCTGACTATTTCTCGACATCGAGTAGCCACTGGTCAAAGCCCCAGGAGTTTTTGGGGATTTCGATTATCTCCTCGCCGGTGGCGAGGGCGATTATGGTGCGTGCCTCCTCCGGGAGCTCGAGGTCAGAATCGGTCCCCAGAATGAAGGTAGGTTTGATTACGACAACGACTTCATTTTCACGATTGGTATCTGTCTCGCTGCCGAAGAGCCATCCCAGAACCGGGATTGAGCCAAGAATAGGCACCTTTGCCGACCTATTGATAACAGCTTTTCGCTTAAGTCCGGCAACGACGAACGGCTCGCCATCCTTCAAGCGCACACGGGATGAAACAAAACGTTCATCAATCACGGGAAGACCGTTTGCATCCATTCCCGCTACGCTGGATGCATAAACGTAGAGCTCGAGTTCCATAGATTCCAGTCCGATGTAAGGAAGCATACCGACATAGACTCCCACCTGTCCGTCCTGGGTGAAATTAAGGAAGCGGCGATGGGGTTGGGGTAGATTGTCCACACCTGCATCGCAAGGGGGAACCATGTTGTTACTTTCAAGTGGCTGCTTGTCAACATCATAATAGTAAGGAGTCCAGTAGGTGGTGTCACGAACGATGGTTTCATCATCTTTTGGTTCCGAGGGATGCACAGCATTGATGGATACGACACGGTCAAAGGCGGTAGCCTCTGCAAAGTGCCCACTCTTTGCCATAAGGGTTGTATGCACAAGTTCACGCGCCTTGCCTTTAACCTGGAGGAAATCTATAAACTCGGTTGTCGCGACAGCCAGGACGCTGTTGTAGCGATAGCCATTATCTATGTCTACTTTCGTAGTAGTTCTCTGACCGCCAAATGGCTGAGAGATGTAGCGCAGGTGGGAATGCTGACTGGATACTATCCACTCGAAGAGGTAGCGTCCGGGACCGTTTTTCCAATCCATCCAGTCGAGACCGAGTTTGGCGTCGTTCTGCGTATTGACCTCATAGATAGTAACATCGAGCCTCACTTGATTGGGCGGGATGTCTATCTGTTTGAGTCCCCATTCCTGCAAGGGGATGCAGGCTGGCTGGTCGTTGTAGTAGAGGGCATTGTTGGTTGCATCGAGATAGAAATAGCCTTCGGGTCCGCGATAGAACTGACTTATCCAGTTGATGTCCTGGATGGGGCGGAACTTTGCCTTGTAGTAAAGATTCCCATCGCCATCGTCTGCGACGTGGAGCCAGCTGACATCGAGTGCACGCGCCGCCTCCTTTAGATAAGGGAGCTGGAATTCGGGGCAGACGACCTGCATAAAGTATTCTTTTTTCACCTTATCCTGCAGGACGTCGGCATTGCCTCCCTCTTTGCGGCAGATGGTGCGCAGGACGTGTCGGAGTTCGCGAGGCACTGCCCGCTTGAATTGCAAGAACTCTGTCACAAACTGATTGACATTGATTTTCTGATCTGTCCGCAGGACCTTTACCACGCCCGAATCTACATCGAGGTTTATCTGTTCGTCCTGGAAGGTATATTCATTCACGTTGCTCTCTTCTGCACCGGGACTGGCGTCGCCGTTCTGGTTCTGCACGTCGGCTGCGTAATCATGCACAACAGCCAGAAGGCTACCCGGAATCGCCAGCACCAGAATCAGCACTATCGTCAGTGCGATTTTTCTCATATTCATTTTTTCTCTCCTTTCCGGTCGTTAATTCACTTCTCTGTGTCGAGGAGCCATTGATCAAACCCGACTTTTGTCTCGGGCACAGAGATTCCGATCTCGCCCTTTGCCTCGCTTATAAGGGTTTCGTTATCATCCGAGAGATTCCGCATATTTTCGATGCGGACGGGTTTAATCACTGCCACGACCATAGTCTTATTGGTTCTGGCGCTCTCACCGCCGAATAACCAGCCGATGACGGGGAGCGAACCAAGGATCGGGATTTTCTTTGTGTGATTCAGGACACGCTCACGCGTCAGACCACCAACGAGCACTTCTTTGCCCAGAGGTACATTGATACGGTCACTGAACTCGCGGGTATTGACGATTGGTGCCTCTCGAATCACAGTGCCATCCTTAAGGGTCTTATCGGCGTAACCGGTGACATTATCCACACTCAGCGAGAGGTCTATATCCACTGCCTTTGTGCCCACGATGGGGATTACGGCGAGTGTAATTCCGGTGCTAACGGAACTGATGGTGACATCAATTTCGCGGTTCCAGCGCCCGGGGTCATCCCTTTTGAGTTCTCTGGGTGAATCTGGCTCTGCCGGATATTTCTTGCTGAAGTAGAGATACTGTTCCATGGAGGCAAATGCTGCGGGGGTACCTGTCATTGCCGAGATGGTGTTTTCGGTTACGACACGCGCCTTGTTCTTGATAACGAGGAAGTCGAAATATGCCGAGGGATAATCAATGTAGTATCCACCCGTGCGAGACCACTGGTCACGATAGTAGCGGTGGAATGAGCGGAAACGTTCACCACCGAATTCCCCCGTCAACAAAAGTGCACCGGGTCCGTTTTTCCAGTCGGTGTAATCAAGCCCGAATGTGCCGTCGTTATTGACCTGAACCTCGTAAATCTTGACCTGGAGTTCGACCTGTGGCGTGGGGAGGTCAAGGATTTCCTCGAGTGCCCTTTTTGCGTTCTCGGAGCCGGTTGGTGCATCGTAGAGCAGGAGTGAATTGGTCTCAAGGTCCGCCTGGAGGTCAACTGGCAGGGCGGGTATCACGGGGAGTTCACCGCCATAGCTGAAAAGGATGTTGAGCATATTCTTATCGGTACAGCTTCGGTGTTTGAGACGATAGTAGATATACTTTGAACCGGGTGAGCTCGTAATCTTTGCGCGGTCGAGGTTCTTTGCGAGTTTGTCGAAGTAGGGAATCTGGTGTTCGGGGCAGATTACGAGTATTTTGCCGCTCTTGCCGTCAGGGGCAACAAAGCTGTATGCCCCACCTTCCTCGGTGGCAAGGGCGGATGTGAAGTAATTGATTACCTCGTGGGGGTTGGCGTTCACAAAGTCATACACCCGCGGGACATACTTCAGCACCTGTGCCTTGTTTGTTGTGCGAAGCACTTTAACGACGTGCTCGCCCGATGCTTTACTTACCTCTCCCTTCGAAACTTCCCGCACAACCGGCTCCATCTCTCCATTAGCAAATAACCAGCCTGCGCAGAGAAGAAGACAGACGATAGCCGGTATGCATCGAGTCAGGTTTGGTTTTTTTCTCATCTTTTCTCTCCTTTCTGTGAAATGGTTTACGCGCCTTAAGGGGCGGACTTACCGCCTTAAGGAGCGGACTTTTCGCCCTTCTTTTTGATTTGAGGGACAATCGGGCGCGGTTTGGGACGTTTTTCGAGTTTGAGCTTCTTGAGTGGGACAGGGGGTTTCTCCTCTTTTTGGGGCGCGGTGTAAGGTTTTGCCTCCTTTCGGACCGCTGCTAAATAGGGATTTATGAAATATGCCTTTTGGAGAGGTTGACCCTTCTCATCGCTCTCACCCTCAATCGTGAGGGTTACCCACCAATCATAGAAACCAGCCTCATTTTTCACCAGTGTGGCGAACGCCTCTTTAACAGGCTGGCCAAGACGCCTTTTAATAATCTCGATAGCGTCCTTTTTTTTCAAAACACCCTTACCATCCCGCTCATAGGGAGCAGTGCCGGAGACGTGAAAGTACTTTGGTTCGCTGATAACTGTCGGGTGTCCCTTTGTCCCTCCCAGGGGCGATCTATCAAAAAATGCCTGGAGCGCATATTCACCATTCTCTTTTGTTATTGTCGTGAAGACGAAAGTGCGCTCCATCCCACCGTGTGGCTTTACTTCCTCCACGGTGAGAAGCGGCTCTTTCTCGGAAAATACAGGCATCACCTCCATTGGCTCACCGATAGACACATTTATCTTGTAAAATGTGACTGCGTGAGCATCAAGTTTGTATATCTTTAATGGATGTTCGATAAGATTCTGGACACGAAGGGTGGCGAGAACCGGCTCGTTGGGTCTGTAAACGGGTTTATCTAAAACCAGGAGAATTATGACTTCCTCGCGCGGGCTTCCCTTTCGCATAAGGCTGCAACCCGCAATTAGAAGAAAAAACGTAATAAAATAGACTAAACCTAACCTGCGCACAAGCTTTATCACAACAACCACCATCCGCTATCTACAGAAACTACCTTTTGCTACAATTTGCGATATTTCATCTACAGACTCTCCTATCTTTCACCCGGTCAACGCAAGTTAGAAAAACATAGAATTGTCTATTACTCTCGACCGGTGCTACCGGTCAAGAGAAAAAATTAATAATTTGCGATTTTTTTTAATACCCCGGGAGCCTTCTCAAAAGCGCTTGACTCGCCTCTCTTCCACGTTTTATCAGGGAGGTGAAGTTTATGGGGGAGATTTACTATGAAACATACACCTATTTTTCACGGGACCACTGTCATTGCAGTGCGCCACAACGGAAAAATCGCCATTGCCGGAGACGGGCAGGTAACATTCGAATCCACAATTATGAAACAGGGCGCAAGAAAAGTCAGACGGCTGTATCAGGACAGGATAGTGTGCGGTTTTGCGGGCACAACAGCCGATGCCCTTGCGCTGTTTGAAAAGCTCGAAACCAAATTGAAGGAATATAGTGGCAATCTCCAGCGAGCCGCCGTAGAGCTCGCCAAACTCTGGCGCACCGACAAATACCTTCGTAACCTCCAGGCGCTCCTCATAGCTGCGGACAAAGACAAACTACTCGTTATCTCCGGGACGGGCGACGTTATCGAGCCGGATGACGATATGGCTGCGATTGGTTCAGGCGGTGGATACGCCTTAGCGGCGGCGCGTGCACTTCGTGTCTATTCCGACCTCGATGCCACCGCAATCGCACGCGAGGCTATAAAAATCGCCTCCGGTATATGCATCTATACCAACGACCAGATTGTGGTTGAGACACTGTGATTCAGTTTGTCCGTTGTCTGTTGTCCGTTGTTAGTTCGATGTTTCCGCCGGCGGCGGATTCAGGGTTCAATGAATGAAGAATAGGTGATAGTGAATTTAGAATTGAGAATGGATGGCGAGTTCGGCGGGCATCATTCACTATTCACAGTTCTCAATTCACAGTTCAGAGTTCAAATATGAAAGCGAAACACAAAACCATCGGCACGCGGCGTCAGGCGCGCGAACTCGCCCTCCAGCTCCTGTATGCCATCGATGCCACTCAGTATTCCCTCGAAGAGACAACCAACACCTATGATATGCTCGCTCTGCCCGCAAAACCACCCATAACCGATTTCACAACGGCACTACTTCGGGTGGTGCTCGAAAACTTACCCGACATAGATAAATCCCTTCAGTCGGTCATCAAGAACTGGAAACTCGAACGCCTCTCCGTCATTGACCTCAATCTATTGCGCCTCGCCGCTGCGGAGATATTTTACTTCGACGACATCCCGCCCAAGGTCAGCATCAACGAATACATCGAGATTGCCAAGGAGTTCGGCGACAACGATTCGCCCTCATTCGTCAACGGGATACTCGACCGGATAGCGCATGAAAGCGCAAAGGGTGGGGAGATAAAGTGAGTGGTGCGGGCGGGGGGATTTGAACCCCCACGGGTTACCCCAATGGCTCCTAAGG
>CAZGKP010000056.1:0-18622 GCA_964526215.1 uncultured Candidatus Sumerlaeota bacterium | reverse complement strand
AACGCCTTTCGGCATCAGAGGGATAATCACTCGCCTAGCCCCCACCCACCTCTCCGAGTCTGAGAGTGCTCAACGCCTTTCGGCATCAGAGGGATAATCACAATAAAAAAGGAGATGGACATCATGGGCAATCGTGTGTGCTCAACGCCTTTCGGCATCAGAGGGATAATCACGATGACGCCGCCCCGAGCGTCCTCTGCGACTTTACAGGTGCTCAACGCCTTTCGGCATCAGAGGGATAATCACACTTATCTCAACCACTATCAAAAAAACATCAACCGAAGTGCTCAACGCCTTTCGGCATCAGAGGGATAATCACTAACATCAACGTATCTACCCAGACCAAGCTGCCCGGTGCTCAACGCCTTTCGGCATCAGAGGGATAATCACCCCACTTGCGGTCTTGGTCCATAAAGCTCCTCATAGTGCTCAACGCCTTTCGGCATCAGAGGGATAATCACCAAAGGATTTACTTATAAAGCTGCTAAACAAGAAGTGCTCAACGCCTTTCGGCATCAGAGGGATAATCACCAAAGGCGCTGGACAAAGGGATGAACAAGGAATTTGTGCTCAACGCCTTTCGGCATCAGAGGGATAATCACGCAGAATGATCCTTCTGCCCCACCCCGAGAAGCTCTCGTGCTCAACGCCTTTCGGCATCAGAGGGATAATCACCCGTCTTCCCAATGGCACTAAACGCCGCATCCGCCGGTGCTCAACGCCTTTCGGCATCAGAGGGATAATCACATAATAACGGGTTGGATTCGTTTGAGAGTATATTGTGCTCAACGCCTTTCGGCATCAGAGGGATAATCACATTTTTCCCTCCTTACTAACCGGTTCATAAATATGCTTGTGCTCAACGCCTTTCGGCATCAGAGGGATAATCACAAGGATATCCCGATACCGCCCAAAAGCACCCATATGTGCTCAACGCCTTTCGGCATCAGAGGGATAATCACCTGACTTTCCCCCCGCCCAAAAATTCCCCTTATTCCGTGCTCAACGCCTTTCGGCATCAGAGGGATAATCACTTGCGAATCTCTCCCGCGTCTCTGTTAATTTCCTCTCCGGTGCTCAACGCCTTTCGGCATCAGAGGGATAATCACATCTTTGCAATGTCCCCCCGCGACCCCAGGTATGCGTGCTCAACGCCTTTCGGCATCAGAGGGATAATCACCCGAATCCGAACCTCACGACATCCCACCCGAAAAGTGCTCAACGCCTTTCGGCATCAGAGGGATAATCACTACCTCCTCTGGCTCTCCCTCCTTCTCTTCCGCCTCGTGCTCAACGCCTTTCGGCATCAGAGGGATAATCACAGGGCGTTATTTTCCGAAGAGCCTTATTACACAAAGTGCTCAACGCCTTTCGGCATCAGAGGGATAATCACTAGAATGGGCGGCACCTATGCAGCAATACCTCAACTTGTGCTCAACGCCTTTCGGCATCAGAGGGATAATCACTGGAAAAGAGAGAAGGAAGCCGACCATGGCAAATAAGTGCTCAACGCCTTTCGGCATCAGAGGGATAATCACACCCAGAAACCACATCTTGTATTTTTTCAGCCCTGGTAAGTGCTCAACGCCTTTCGGCATCAGAGGGATAATCACTAATAAGAACCTCCAACATAAGATTTTTTAAGATTGTGCTCAACGCCTTTCGGCATCAGAGGGATAATCACGCCGCTTGTGGCGTCGCCGCTCACGACCTCGGCGCGCGTGCTCAACGCCTTTCGGCATCAGAGGGATAATCACCCGGACTTTCAACCCGCCCCCGCTCGGCGCTTGTAAGGTGCTCAACGCCTTTCGGCATCAGAGGGATAATCACATCTTACTGGTCAGAAACCGAGCGTACTCGACATGACGTGCTCAACGCCTTTCGGCATCAGAGGGATAATCACGTGCAACCTACCAGTGATGAGCCTTCCAAATGCTGCGTGCTCAACGCCTTTCGGCATCAGAGGGATAATCACGCACCACAAGCTGCTGCATCAGAACCTTTCCGAAGTGCTCAACGCCTTTCGGCATCAGAGGGATAATCACACCCCTTCTGTCGTTTTTTTGAACCCCCAGGGAGGACGTGCTCAACGCCTTTCGGCATCAGAGGGATAATCACACTTTTCTTTCTTTACTCCCCGAGCTCGCAGAATCCAATGTGCTCAACGCCTTTCGGCATCAGAGGGATAATCACGGTCAGGAAAAGCGAATATTCGACGCGTCGGACCTTGTGCTCAACGCCTTTCGGCATCAGAGGGATAATCACAGCCCATCCTCTTGCGCCTGTGAAGGTTGTGAAATCTGTGCTCAACGCCTTTCGGCATCAGAGGGATAATCACTGGTAGATAATTTCGCCTACAACTCAGGTACGACTGTGCTCAACGCCTTTCGGCATCAGAGGGATAATCACTAAATGAAAATCAAAAACACATTCCCCATCCTATTGTGCTCAACGCCTTTCGGCATCAGAGGGATAATCACGCGGAAAAAAGAACTGCCACAGGTGCCCACATCGCGGTGCTCAACGCCTTTCGGCATCAGAGGGATAATCACACTTCGTTGTATATCACAGTAACGAAGTCACCAATTTGTGCTCAACGCCTTTCGGCATCAGAGGGATAATCACGCGACTGCGGATGGCGAGATCGATGGATATTTGTCGGGTGTGCTCAACGCCTTTCGGCATCAGAGGGATAATCACGAGGCGAAAATCAACCCGACATCTGCCGGCAGTATTGGTGCTCAACGCCTTTCGGCATCAGAGGGATAATCACCTACCCACGTGTTTGGAAGTGGACCCGGACCCACAACGTGCTCAACGCCTTTCGGCATCAGAGGGATAATCACCCTCGATCGGCACCCCCACCCGAATGCGGCTCCCAGTGCTCAACGCCTTTCGGCATCAGAGGGATAATCACGAGACCCAGGAGTACCGCGCCGACCGACACCTTTTAGTGCTCAACGCCTTTCGGCATCAGAGGGATAATCACTACTAACACAACCGCCTTCTTGTATGGCACTTCGGAGGTGTGCTCAACGCCTTTCGGCATCAGAGGGATAATCACATCTGTCCACTTTCCCGTTACATACGAATCGGGATGTGCTCAACGCCTTTCGGCATCAGAGGGATAATCACATTTAACCGGGAATCCGGGCATGTATCCGGGAGATAAGTGCTCAACGCCTTTCGGCATCAGAGGGATAATCACTCGTAGTAACTCGGCAAGGGGAGATTGTCTTTGTCGACGTGCTCAACGCCTTTCGGCATCAGAGGGATAATCACAGCGCCTCCGCTGAACCGCATTGGCGCTACTTCTGAGCGGGTTAGTTTCAAGTATCTGCACTAATTTTATCTTTCGTGTTATTTTTGTATCTCTGCTCATTTCTCCTCCCTGTAGTAGAGGATTGTAATTGCTGATGTTAGACATCACTTTGAGTCCTTCAAGTATCGTTTTGTTTCATTTTATAGTTTATGTCTTGTTGTTTCAGCATTCTTGTTTGATTTTGCTTCACCCGACCTTAAACAACCGCCGATACTTGAAAGGTGCTTCAGATGATTTCAAATGTCGGTGGTTTCTCTACCCAGTCTTGCTGACCTCCTTTACTGTGGACTCGTGCTGCACAATGCTGACATAAGCCTATGACTAATAATGCGTCTTCCGGTTTCAAGATTTTTGTCAGCTCCCATCGCAATCTTTCTAACTGACGTTCGGTGAGCCTGCACCGAAACAGGCTGTATTGCATCCTCTCTCCATAGCCTTCGAGGTGTTTGGCGACCTTGTGCAATCTCTTTGGTTCGCGCACGTCGTAGGAGATGATATACCATCTCTTTTTAGAAGGGATTTTGTTAGCCATATTAGCGCAACCTCATTTTTGCAAATAATCCCGGCTGCCCCGACCATTCTTTTTCGAGCAAGCGCGTCTCGAGTTCAATCAGCCTTGCGTAAGATAGTGAGTAGCCTACCACAGGATGTTTCCATTTATCTTCGAGGCGTTTTTCAAAGAGACTAATGGCTTTCTTTTTCCCGGGTTTTGATAACCAGACGCGCCCGGCTGCGATGTCGAAATCTTCTGCCGGATTCCACTGTAACCTGTTAATCGAGCCTATGAGGGGGATGTCCCATATTGGTAGCCTGAAGAGTTCCATCATATCCAGCACCAGTGGATAAGCCGATGAACGTGGTGTGTGGTAAAATCCCAGAGCCGGTTCGAGACCTACTGTGAGCACGGCTTGAAGGACTGCTTGATAAAGTAGTGCATAGCCAAAGCCCAAAAGGGCATTAAAGCGGTCTTTTGGTGGTCGGCGGCTGCGTTTGGTGAAGCGCATTTCATCGGGAATATCTCCTCGCAATAAACAGGGCAGTCCGGAAAAATAGGCGCGTCCAGAAATCCCTTCATAACCGCGTAGCGAATTAGTGTCTTTTGTGTGTGCCATATCTTTGAGTGATGCCCTTATGGTCTGGATGGCATTGACTATGTCGCCTGGGCGCTCAGAGTTGCCGCGTGTGGAGCGCAGGATATAACGTAACGCTCCTTTCACCTTTGTCATAGCTAAACGGCGAGCGAGGTTGAGACAAAGCTCGTCATTAGTCAAAGCACGGTATTGCCGCAGACGCCGCTGGACGCCGCCTGAAGGCGTTGCGAGTGAGGTAACATATCGCCCACCTCCCGAGAACCAGTGCACCGAGATATTATTCGATACACAGGCATACATTGCTTGTGTGGTCAGTTGCGAATAGCCGTGGATAATGAGGGCACCCAAATCGTGCATAGGGAAGAGGCGTTTTTGCCCATCGGTGGTTTTAATCTTCAGTGTATCGGCAGTGCGCGATATATAGCTTCCGGGTTCTGTTATATGGAGACATAATGTTTCGCGGTCTGGGGGAAACAGGCGGACGGCTTCCCATTGGGGATTTTGCGCGAGGCGTTCTTCTTCGGGGAGGCAAACGGGCGCAAGCGAACATCGGATGCAGAGATTTTCGTTCTCGGTAACCGGAGGGCGATGTGTAGATTTTCGCAGTTCTCTGGCGCGGGCAACTGCTTGAAGGACGCTTTTGTGAGCCGCTTCATCTATTGGGACACGCACCGTAACATTTTCTGCGTGATAGTGGATGCGTCCTTCGGGGATATGTTCGCCTGTTTCTTCCTCGAGAAGCATAGCATAAGCCGTAACCTGGAGGGCATCGGATTGCCAGGGGGCGGGAGTTTTGTCCACTCTTTTAGGGCGACCGCGTTTATGTTCATAAGGGATAATGGAGCCATCTCTTCGTCGCAAGCAATCCACCTTACCCACGAGACCGAGTTTATGGCTGGAGAGTTCGAGACTCGACCATTCGCCAGATTCTTCCTCGTCCAATTTAAGGTTTTCGTGGAGAGTTCTACCAGCGAAGACACGGGCATCAGCGATGTGGATTTCCTCGACTTCTTCGAGGTAGAACAAGCGTTCGCAATAAGCCAGAGCGTGAAGAGCCATCACGCGAATAAGAGGCTCATCAGTGTGGTTATTGGGACTCACGATTTAGCCTTTCTTTTACGCTTTTTTGATATGGGTGTTGCCATATTTGACGGAGAAATTCTGGTCCAGCATTTTTCATCGGGCGGCTCGGGAAAAATCTCATTAGTTGGGGCATAAAGCGCGGTAATTGTGTTGGTCATATCCTTGCGGTCTATCCAGATGGTTAGTCGAGAGGGATGCTTGTTTGAGAGGATGTCATCAGGCGTAAGTTTTTGATACCAGTAAGCGGGCATTTGTGGTGCAATTTCTTGATGGAGGATGTCTATCATAAAGCTGTTGTCGCCCAGAAAGGGGATGCCGTAGCGTGTGAGTTCTTCAGAGAGGCTTTGTGTCCCATTGCGCAGAGTGCGGCTGATGCGTTCCTGGAGTTCATCGTTACCTCGCAGGCATATATAGGCATCTATGCCGGATAGGAACTCGCGGCGAACTGGCTGGATGTTGTATTTGGCGCCTTTACATTCAGGGGCATGCTCCATTCCAGTGGTTCCGACTGGGTAGTTGTGCAGTTGCTGAAAGATTGAATGCACTTTTGGAAATTTAACAGTCCCCAGGGCGATTTCAACCGATGGCAGGTCTCTTCTCATAAGTGTCATAGGAGATTTGCCATCGTCGAGGCGGGTCTCGATACCAGCCAGATTGAGCGCCAATCCGTATGCTGCGCTGGGAGGGATGAAGGGCATAGTCGGGCGGAAGTATCCCGCCGTAAAGGTGCGGAACGCTGCGAACTGGGCTTTAATGTGCAAGCGCAACATTATGTATCCTCCTTTGGGGTTTTATCATTCGCAGGAAGGAAGCCTTCGCCTGTAACTTTCTCGGCTACGGCATCGAGCGCCTGATTGGACATTCGGAAGAGATGGACACCTTTTTGCGTCAGCTTATTTTTTGTATCCTCGTCAAGAACCTGCTTTACGATTAGACCGCCAAAATAAAATTCCGAACCGGCGTAATCATTGTTCAAGATACCATCAGCAACTTCGGGGAATGAGCCGTCTTTGTGGAATCCGTAAGTATCATAGCCAGCCACGAGCGATTCGGTGAGTCGGATAACGATGCTTGCCGGAGCCATCTCGAAATAAGAGCGTGCGTGATTACCTGCAACGCCGTTCAGTTCAGAAATAGCTTTGAGGAAAAAGCGGAGCCATTTTTTATATTTTTCAGGGTCATCAGGGTCGTCGAGTCGGCAGTCATTCAGGTTTATGGCAAAGGGATATTGAAAAGCCGAGACAGCCGTTTCGCGATGTAGCAAGGCAGATTTAGTTGCATTCTGCCACGGTGCTTCGGGATTTTTTATCGTAAGAGGGGACTGCGTAAAAATGGCATCGTGGCGATAAGGCTCCAGCCCTTTAGCAAGGTTCATTCTGAGGATTGAATCCCGTTTGAACTGGAAGTTTCTTTCTTTGACTATTTCTTTGGGTATTTGTTTACGCTCGGCAACGAGGTATCCGAAAAAGAAATCGTCCGCATATTTCTCAGGGTAGGGGAAATCCCTGAATCGGACTGCTAATTGTTCTTCATTGCCGAGCCTTTCGCGATTGCAGGGAAGCCCATAATCGCCAAGGATTTCGCGGAGGGCGTTCCGCATCGCTTCGGGTGAAATAATGGGGTATTCGAACCTGCCAAAAGTAACTTTCTGAATAATGGTTCGGTTTTCCTCCGATTTACCGCGATAGTTCGCCGAGGGGGCGGCGTAAGTTAGAACTGTGGCAAAAATGTTCATAGTTAATCTCCTTTCTCATAATATTTTTAGATGCGTGCGAGACCCGATAGCGCAAGCATAACAAGGGCATTAGCGTCTTCCCATTTGTTTTCGTCGAGCAGAGAAGTGGCAATTTTGCGATATTCATCCGGGGGCAAAAACTGGGGCACCGAACAAATGGTGCCCGTAAAGTATGCAATGAAGTCTTCGCGACTGCGGCAGGAGCGCAATTTTAAGAAGGCATCCTTACATACTTTTTCGCGGGCTTCGCGATACTTCGGGGGCACATCGAGACGTGTCCTTCCCGTGTCCGGGTCGGTCTTAAATTTGCCCTTAAAGAAATCCCATTTAATACCCGATTTTGCCTCAGTCTTGTACATCACGTATGCTTGCGTCATATCGTAGAGCCTTTTAGATAAATCCACATCCGACAGTTTTGTGTTCATTTTTCTGACCTCCTTTCATCAAAATCTGTTTTGAATCGCTTACGAACATCGAATTGAAAATAGCTCGCCTTATCGCCTGTGAATTGTTTATAGGAATGTGCCTGAAAAACCTGGTGGAATCCATGATACCATTCTTGCCCACGCAGGAGGTTCAAGATAATTTGCTTTCTAAAGAGTGGATGATGATAACGCTTACGGATACTGTCATATTGCTCCAGAATAGATGTGTCAAACCCGACACGGTCAGCTGTTAGCATATGAACGGTATTTCCACTTTTTTGCAGATGGTAAACCTCCACTCCGGAAACGTTAAATGCTAATTCTTTTTCCCCATAATGAGCTTTTGCAATTGACATCAGGGTATGGAGATATTCAAGGGCGCCCTCTTGCGGAACAGAGATTATGGAGCCTGCGGGGCGATAGCCTGACATTTCCGTTCCCAGTTGGGCTATCGCCTTAGGAAAGTCATCAACGAAGCCTTCCATATCAATAACATCGGGAATTGTTAGAACAAAACCCTGGAATGTGCGTTTTCCGTCCCTATCTATTGTTTCGGGGACGTAAACCTGCATCACAATGGGCCAGAAGTGGAGGAGGAAATTTTCGCGGGTGGTTCCCACGAACTTTATATTGTCGGCGTGTTTACCTTCTGCACCGATGTAGAGTGAGCTGGAAATATCGCGTGTTTTATTCAGGCTTATTTGCTCCAAAAGGTTACGTGTGAGTGACACGTCTTCACCAGAGGAACGTTCCTTGTAAGGGATTCGTTTTTTGTCTCTCTCCCTTATGACGCCCCAGATAGCCTCGCGCCAGAGCTTGAGCCAGGGTTCGGGCATTTCATAGGCTTTCAGGAATTCAGCTCGGGGAACCATCTGGTCATAGACATAAACCGTCTTTTCTTTCCCCGATTTTTTATCCGTTCTTTTTCCTTCTCGTTTCGGTTCGATGATGATTTTATTGTCGCCTTTTCCCTTTGTCCATTTTTTCCTGTATTCCCTTTCTTCATAACTTACATCGTAAAGGTCATTTAACAAGTTGGTCAGGGCATCAGAGGTGAGCGAAAGGACTATTCGTTTATCTGGAGAAAATTGAATCTGGGGTAGAGGGTAACCATTTCTTTTTCTTTTTTTCATAGAATCAATAAGGACCAATAACCCGGCAAGTCCTGCCCGGTGTTGTGTGGTGGGAAGACAAAAGGGGTCATATTCCAGAGTGATTGATTGTTCAGTCATCATTTTGCTCCTTTATATAAAATCCATATTTTTCAGAGTAGTGAGATGATGGTGCCTCGCGCAATCGTTTCCCAAGACTCGCATTTTGACTCGTAAAACGTCTGGGGACCGGCACAATAAAACCAACGGCTTTAGGATTTTTGTTTTTCCGCATCTTTACAAACTCGGCAACGTCTTTATCGAGGATACAATCGGCAGTGTAATCACCTATCTGGCGAAAAGGGTCATCTCGTCCCATAGCATACATTTCGGCATCGAGAAAACCGGTGTAGCCATCTCTGGGGAAAGGGCTGATAATGTCCATCTCCTGCACATAATCTGCAAGTTGTTGTTGCGATAGAGGCTGTGTCTTTTTCGACATTATGTCAATGAAGTCTTTGCCCTGTTCCATCTCTTCAGGGTCGTAAGGTTTGTCGGTGGGTACCGGATAGACGATGACTTTTCCAATGCGATGGTCTCCGGGGTTTTTTTTTCGACAGCAACGTCCCATCCGCTGGATTAGGGACGGAACGGGAACCGTCTCTGTAATGAGGACATCTGCATCGAGGTCGAGGCTCATTTCACAAACCTGTGTGGTTACCAGTAGCAAGGGTATATCGGGTTCTGCGAATTTATGAATAACGGATTCGTGGCGTTCCTTGCGATGTATGAGGCAAAATCGGCTGTGATAACACAGGACTAAATCGTCGGGGAATTCCTTGCCAAAATACATAGCGGTTTCCTGACAGCGAGTAACAGTATTTACCACCCATAGAATCTTCTTTTTATTTTTCAGGGCGTCAATGACGAATTTTTTTGCGCCATCTTCATCCTCAATTACAGACAGATTATATCGCCCCATCTCCGTCTGCAATTTCAGGTCTTGAAAATAAAGTCCCTTTTTTTCTTTTGGGAAAACATCCAGCCCACAATCCTGTGTAAGAATCCGCTTGCGGTCATCGGGGAGTGTGGCAGTCATACAAAGCACAGGAAGATTGAAGAATTTTAGAAATTGTTCAAGGGCAGTGAACATTCTTCGGTCGAAGGAGTGCACTTCATCAATTACGACCACGCTTTCGCATAATACAGGTAGCATACAAATTGCTGCGTATTGATTGCGAATAAATGCGAGGAAACTATCTACCGTTGCGCTGAAGACACGCTTGGGCCAATATCCCAGGGCAAACAAGCGTTGACGGATGTGATAATCTTCCCCCTGCCGGGGGTCTGGATTTCCGAACATCCCATCGAGGTCAAATTCAGCCGTGCCGTGCTGGAGAGCCGCAACCTTATCACCCGCCCAGGAGACGTAATCACGAAAACCCTCGGTCGCAGTGGCACGGGTGGGATAAAGAAAAATAACACGCCTTATAGGATAAGTGTTTAGTTGATTTTGTATCCATTTCCAGGCAGCCAGGGTCTTTCCCGACCCGCAAGCAGAAAGCAATAAGGCGCGAGAACCCAGGTTTCCGGCTGCATTCTGGAAGTCGAGCCATCGGAATGGGCGTTTTAAGCGAACTTCAATCTCTTTGATTCGAGGTGTGATTATTTTTTCATCGAGCCACTCAGCGCTCAGTGGAGTGGTATCAAAGCATTGATGCAGCCATAGCTCCAGAGACATATTTTCTCTCATAATTGCTGATGCCGCTGCATCTGCCACTATAAGGGCTGCTTTCGTGGCCAATAGTATGCGTTTTTCGTCAGGTTTTAACGTCCGCTTAAATTGATGAGCCTCTTGTTTAAATTTGCCCCGTGCCTGCCTGATTCTATCTTCATCCAGAACCAGGTTGTTCAGGTTTATGCCAGGTTGCCCGAGGATATTGGCGGCGAGATTAAAACATTTCTTAACTTCTGGAGAGTTCAACAACATTTTCGGCGGTCTGTGTCCCTCGATAAGCCTTTTCCCGAATGTTTCCGCGTCTGCCTTCAGGTGGTGAGATATGATTGCGGATACAACAATCTCGAAATCGAGACCGGGCGATTGGGTAAGCCAACTACGTAAAGGCTTTTCCATAAGCATAAGTCCAGAGAGATGCTCATGGCGGATAATTTGTTCGCTCTTATGATGAATCGCTTCCTGAAAAGCGTCATTTGCCTTTCCAAGGTCGTGGAGGATAGTTGCCAGTTTTAAGTTGTGAATAAATCGGAGGAAATCGCTTTGATGCAGTTTGAAAAATCGCAGCCAGGAGACCCCGAGGCTGGTAGTGTGATTTTCCGAACCGAACAAAATCAAGGCGGCATCATAGACGGCTTTTGAGTGAGCAAAGAGACTAATCTCCCGCCCGTTCTTTATACTTTTTGCCAGCAGGATTTTGGGGGATGTTTCCATTTTTTTCTTAACGCCGCTCGGGAATGAATATTCCACATCCGAAACGTCGGCGTCCGCCTATTCCTCGCTCTTGTAATAGGATTGATTCTTCTGCGGTCAGTTGCTCTACTCGCAGGGAGAACCCGACAATCTCTCTGCCTCGAATCTGTATCGTCCTCCTTAAATAGTCGGAATGCGTGCCTGCTTTTTTGTCTCGGTTTGCCTCGGCTATATCGGACTGCGGTATAAGCGATGGCACACCTTTGATTCCTGCAGCGTCCAGTTGCCTCTGGACTGCCTTCAGAAAGGCATCGGGTTCCATAAATCCCTTTATGATGACGAGACGGCTGTAAAGTCGGGCTGCGGGGATGAGGGGGCGTGTCTGCGGCACTCCGAGTTGAATCGTATCTTCTCCTATAAACAGTGCCTTTCCCGCCAGCGGCAGAAATTGCTTTATGCGCTCTACCGGCAGACGAATGGTGAGTCTGCTTTTGTTCGTAACAGCCAGAGCCCGCCCTCCTATGAGTTGCCCATTTATCGGATGGATACCGATGGCATCGTCTCCGTGAACTTCGGGCACAATCTTCGCAATAGCCGATAGGAGGAGATAGCCGTGGTCTGCAGGTATTTTTTTCCCCCGCACAGAAAATTGTAAATCCACTTTCTTCATAATTTTATGCCTCCTACCTAAAGATTGTTAAACTGTGTAAACTGCCTTCTGAAAATTCCATTTCTTATCTCGGATTGTGCATCCGGGAAAACTTTTTGACTAAATAAATCCGCCTGAGGCGGGGTAAACAGGGATTAAATATCCTGCCAAATCCTGTCATCCTGTCTAAATCTCACTACCACTTACTGGAAAATAATTTATCCCCGAAGGCTTGACAGTGTCAAGGAAAGCAGTGTAGTTAATCCTACAATCTTGTCCGCCATAGGCGGATTGAGCAAGTAAGTTGGAGAGAGTTTTTCGATGACGCAACCGAAACACAAACTCTCGCACGGCATCTTCATTGCCATAGAGGGAATTGATGGCGCTGGTAAAACTACACAGGCTAAACTCCTTTGCGATGCCCTCTCCAAAGATGGCTATGAGACACTTTATCTCAAGGAGCCTACCGATGCTCCTTACGGGCGCAGGATACGGGCACTGGCTAATGAGGGCAGACACGACATCACTCCGTTCGAGGAATTCCAGCTCTTCCTTAAAGACCGCAAACAGGACGTAGAGGAGAACATCCGCCCTGCCCTCGCCGCCGGAAAAATCGTCGTCATTGACCGTTACTTTTACTCATCAGTTGCCTATCAGGGTGCGCGCGGTCTCGACCCGCACTTTATTGATGCGGAAAACCGAAAAATCGCCATCTGTCCCGACATAGTGATTTATCTGGCAATCCCCGCCACCCTCACTCCGGAACGCATAGAAAATAATCGCGGTGATAGTGCGAATCTATTTGAGAAGCTCGAATATCTGAAAAAAGTAGAAAAAATCTTCGACAATATGGAGTTTCCCGAAATATGGCAAGTGGATGGCAGTGGCTCGATAGAAGAAATCCACCGCAAAATCTATGAGCGCATCCAGGACATTATCCGGCAACATTCCCGGTGATTATTATGCTCAATAATTATAGACCGGCTTTTGCAACAATTCTTGTATTTATTAGAATCAAAATTGACACACACCCCCAAAATAGAAACACTTTTTACGGATTGACAGATTACGCAGCTCGTTTATATACTCTATATCATAAACTTGCCATCTTGGGGGGAATTGGTAAAAAAGACTATTTCTACAGATGTTTTAATCGGACTCCTATAAAGTCGGATAATTTGTTTCACCTCTTTAATGAAGAAAAGTTTTGAAGTTCGGGATTTTGTCTATGATGGAAAAACTTGAAGCATTACGAGAAACAATTGTGCCTGTTCTGCAGCCTTTTGCAAAGCGGATTGCTGTATTTGGTTCATTTGTGCGGGGGGAGGAAACACCTCAGAGCGATATTGATATATTGGTGAATCTAAAACCACAGGGAAAGCGTCCGCCTCTCGGCTTGAAATGGTTCGGTATGGAGATGGAATTGAGCCGTGCTCTGGGTCGCCGGGTCGACCTCGTGTGTGCGAGCACCCTCAGCCCATACATCCGCCCCTATGTTGAAAAGGAAATGGTGGTGCTGTATGGCGAGGGATGACCGGGTCTATCTGCGACATATCCTGGATGCTATAACCCAGATTCGGGAATATCTGCACAAAGTTTCAGCGGAGAGGTTTTATTCTTTACCTCTTTTGCAGGATGGCGTTGTGCGGCGGTTAGAGATAATCGGCGAGGCAAGCCGCAACCTCTCAGTGGAACTCCGCAACCACTACCCCAACGTTCCTTGGGGACAAATCATAGGAATGCGAAATCGCATAACTCACGCTTACTTTGACATAAGTCTGGAGATTGTCTGGGAGATTGCACAGCAAGACCTTCCGGCACTGGAGCGCAAGGTAGAACAGATATTGAGAGATATCGAGGAGTCTCCCTTATCCCCGCAAGATATTGATGCCTGAATCTGACCCCGATATCTCCAGCACTTACCCGGCGTTTATCAATGCGAAAAATCACTGTCTGTCTCTACCAAATGATTTCAATTCACCCATCCCTTGCCCGGGAACGGATAGAAAACAATCGAATTGACGTGTAAATCTTTAGAGGGCTCAGATACCCGAAACCGCCACTGGGAACTGAACTGTAATTGAGGAGGTTGTTAAATGCGCTTATCAGGGAAATTGGTGTTCCTTGCGGGAATGATTGCAGGAATTTTTCTCGTTTCAGGTTGCGGGATTTTTCACCGTGGAAAAGTCCAAAAACCGCCTGTGAAAATTGAGACCTTCGAGACAAAACTGGATAAAATAAATCCTACAGACCGCAAATTCCCCGGGGGACGTGGTCCCGATGAGCTTGTTCTCTATACGCCCGCCTTTGGCAAAGAGACTGGGACAAATAAATGGGGCACAGAGGCGGTGGTCAAAGGCGGCATTGTCAGATGCGTCGGTGGCAATAATTCGCCCATTCCTCCCGAAGGCTTTGTTATCTCCGGGCACGGCAAGTCGGCGCGCTGGATTGCGACAAAACTCTATCCCGGCACTGAAGTAAACGTGGAGGGAAAAACGCTCAAAGCCCGCATCACCGCCCGCACCCGCCTCTTTAACGCCGCCTCCATCCTCAAGGAAACTTCTGAAAGGCTCGCATCAATGAAAGCCCCCGACCGCTCAATTTCGCTTCGGGAACTGAAAGCCCTGAAGCGCTGGAGCGAACGCTGGATGGCGCGGTCAGAGAAAGCTGCCCGTAAGGGAAATTCCGCACAAGCCCTCATCTATGCCCAATGCGCTCTCGATACTGCACTGCAATATTTTCACAAGAGCCAGCCGAGCCGCAAAAGTGAATTGCGCGCTGTCTGGTATCGCCTCACCGAAAAATCGCCTCAAGAACTCCAGGCTACCGTTGAAAGGCTCGCCAGCGCCGGATTCAATTGCATATTTCCCGAAACTATTTACTGGGGCTACGCCATCTATCCAGATGCACATCCCACATTGAAGCAGAATCCTGCATTTCGCGGCTGGGACCCACTAAAGGAACTCATCCGCATCGCACACGAAAAAGGCATCGAGGTGCATCCCTGGGTAGAGGTCTATTTCATCGGATTTGCCGACTCACCACTTGTTGCGGAAAAACCCGAATGGCTCGCCCTCGCCAGGAACGGCGATTACGCCTCACACCTCGAGAAAGGCTATTACTATTTTTGCCCATCAAACGATGAGGTGCGAAAATTCTGGCTCAATGTCTATAAGCATCTCCTCGAAACTTACGACATTGATGGGCTTCAGCTTGATTACATCCGGTATCCCAGAAGCGTCCCCTGGTACGATGGCTATTGTTATTGTGCAAACTGTCGCGAGAAGTTCTTCAATCAATTCGACATAGATGCTGCCTCACTTGACCCCGCCCAAAACAAGCCGGATTGGGGAAAATGGTGCAAATTCCGCAAGGCACAGGTTACGGAATTCGTCCGGCAGGTATCGGCGCTTGTGAAGAAAATCCGGCCCGACATAACACTCTCGGCTGATGTCTTTCCCGACATAGATGATGCCCGCATGGCCTTATTTCAGAACTGGCAGCTATGGGCGGAGAAGGGATACCTCGACGCCTTATACGTTATGTCATACACGCCCGATATTGAAGAAGTACGGCGCACCTCAACTCAAATGGCACAGATAGTGCCGAAGCAGGTGTGTAAATACATCGGTCTCGGACCATATTTGGGTTTCGGGCAAAAGATATTGCTGGACGAGATACGCACAGCGCAAGAAGCCGGTGCAGACGGCATATCGCTCTTTTCTCTGGGGCAATTAACAGACGAAGATATGACCGCCCTTCGCCAGGGACCATTCCGCCTCCCCGCTACTATCCCCGGACGGGGAAATGATTGAAAACCGAAAATTCGTAACAATTTAGTAGTCTAAAATGGTAATGAGTCTGGTTTGTCCGTTTGCCCGTTTTTGTTACTGTCAGTCCCATAAGCACCGAGATCTACAAAAAATGGAACATTCGTCTGTGGTGAATTGTAGATCTTACGAAGCCAGCAATCTAAAATCTAATCCGCCGCGGCGGAGACAACTGGTAATTCAAAACTAATCCGTTCACCACAGGCGAATGTTCCATCTCGGAGGACAATACTTTTACCTTTTACCTTTTTACTCGCCACGGCGAGCAAGCTTTTACCTTCTTTTTTCAAGCGCAGTCTTGAGAAAAGCATAGATACTTATCATAAATCCCCCCGGTATTGAGACCCTAATACTGATCCTCTTTTTCACTAACCTCTGGTAAATGTTTTTGTCTTGTCATTTGTGGTGTTGCTGACTATGTGTCCATAAATATCCACAGAGAAAGCGCGCGGGAAAATTCGGGAGAGGCACACAAAGGTGTCATCGGAGCGGAAATCTCTTTTGAAGGCGGCTGGAGTTGTGAGCGCAATCACGCTCCTCTCCCGTGCACTGGGACTTGTCCGCGATGCGGTCATTGCGGCACGCCTGGGCGCCGGGTATTTCTCCGACTGCTTAAATATCGCGTTTGAGATTCCGAATCTCACACGTCGCGTGCTTGGCGAGGGTTCTCTGTCTGCATTCATCGTCCCGGTTTATTCCAGAGCCAGGAAGGAAGAGGGGGATTCCGGCGGCTGGCGTTTTGTCTCAAATGCACTCAATACGTTTACGCTCCTGACACTTTTGCTGACGGCGCTGGGAATCATTTTTTCAAAGCAGCTCTTTATCATCTTCGGTGGGATAAAGTATTTTGCACGTGGGGAGACCGAGTATTTGAACCTCGGCACGAGTCTCACGCAGATTATGTTTCCGTTTTTGATGTTCCTTGCGCTCGCATCGTTGCTTATGGGTGTTTTGCACAGCCATCGCCACTTCACGATGCCGGCGCTTGGCTCGGTGATGCTGAATATTACAATTATTCTTGCGAGTTTCATATTTGCAAAGGTTACGCCCAAGCGATTCACATTTGTTTTGGCGTGGGCGGTGTTGATTGGTGTGGTCTTGCGGGTGGCGATCTTGATTCCGCCACTAATTGCGCGCGGCTTCAGATACACGCCGGTTCTGCGCGCCGGTTCCCCCAGACTGCGACAGCTATATAAAATGATGCTTCCGGCGACGCTCGGTCTTGCAGTGGTTCACCTGAATATAATGGTTGATTCAAATTTTGCAAATTTCCTCGGACCCGGTCGCGTAACGTATTTGCGCAATGCCAATCGGCTGATTCAATTCCCGCTGGCGCTCTTTGCATCGGCGATAGCGACGGCAATCCTGCCGCAGCTCACGGGTTATCTCTTAGAGGATAAGAAGCGTCAGCTCAAACAGACAATGTCTTTCGCATTCCGCCTGCTTATGATTATCTTTATCCCGGCTACTGTGGGACTGATTGCCCTGGGGCAACCGATAATAGAATTGATTCTTCAGCGTGGATACTGGACGGCGGAGGCGACACTCAATACGCAGTTTGCGCTTATGTTTTACGCCCTTGGATTATTGCCGATTGCGTTTTTGAGAATCATCACGCCGCTCTACTATGCACGCCAGGATGTTATGACGCCATTCAAGATGGGTGCGATTGCGCTGGGGATAAATATAGCGCTGAACGCCTTTTTTATCTTTTTCACGCCGCTTGAGCACGGTGGACTTGCATTTGCATCCTCTATTGCGGCGGCGGTGAATTTTTATCTATTGTATCACAGGGAGCGGGAGGTCTTCGGGACGGTTTTTACAGAAGAGGCGCGCAACACTTTTCACCGCACACTGGCGGCAGCAATACTGATGGGGTTTTGCGTCTGGGGGCTGCATAGAGGGATGTGCACACTTTATCCCGCGAATAGATTCCTCTTAAAGGCTATATTTACACTTGGGAGCGTTGGGTTGGGGGCTGCATTCTTTGTTTTCTTCGGCAAGATTTTCCGTATACCGGAGCTCGATGAGGCATTACGTCTGATTTTACGGCGGAAGTGAGCCGGTACCTGATGCCCGGTGAATTTTAGTTTGATTCTCCCTGCAATAGTTGAATATAACTTTTTGGAAAGTTGAATCACCGCTTGGGTGGAAGAGTAGGATTTTGGGGAAAGAATCTGTCATAACGGTTAAGGGAAGACTCACGCTCCAGAGCGGTCGCGAGCTGTTTGAGGAGGTGAAACGGCGGCTCGGCGCTGATACCGGTTTAATAGTCCTTGATTTAGAGGGCGTTGAATCCATAGACAGTCTTGGCGGGGCGTGGCTTGTCCGCATTAAGAAATACACAATGAATCGCAGTGTCGGATTTGAATACCGTGGCGCAAAAGGGGCGGTAGGTGAATATCTGAAATTTATCTCTCCGGGCCTTAAGTATATCGGGGAAAAGCCTCCTGTCCCGCCTGGTCTATTTGAGGGCATTGGGGCTGCTTTTTTCGAGGTGATGAGGGAGGTTCGGGACGCCTTCGCGCTCGCTATTGACGCCATTTACTGGACTTTCATTGCACCGGCGGAGGGGAGGAAGATCAGGTGGGCGAGCCTGATGGATGAACTCCACGAGATAGGGGTTCGGGCAATCGGGATAGTTGTGCTCATCAATTACCTGTTGGGTTTCATTATTGCGATGCTTGCGGCGGCACAGGTGAGGCAATTCGGTGCGGGTATTTATGTCGCAGACCTTGTAAGTATAGGTTTTGCCCGTGAGCTGGCACCGATTATGACGGCAATTATCGTCTCGGCAAGGAGCGGGGCGGCTATCACTGCCGAGATGGCTACGATGAAAGTTCAGGAGGAGATTGATGCACTGAAAGGGATGGGGTTTAACGTGGCAAGGTTTCTCATCGCGCCCAAGATTCTGGCTATGCTATTTGCAATGCCGTGTCTTGTTCTGCTGGCGATGCTGGCGGGTGTA
>CAZGKP010000055.1:0-18665 GCA_964526215.1 uncultured Candidatus Sumerlaeota bacterium | reverse complement strand
ATTGTAAAAAGGACTTTTGAATTTGCAGTCAGGGTCATAAAATTGTGTCAACGATTGGACAAAATGACGGGTTTGGGAAGGACTCTTTCTAAACAGGTGCTTCGTGCAGGAACTTCCATTGGGGCTAATGTAGAGGAAGCACAAGCGGGTCAAAGCAAGGCGGATTTTATAAGCAAATACAGTATTGACCTCAAAGAAGCCAGAGAAATCCACTACTGGCTTCGCCTTCTTGTTGCCTCTGGTACGGTGCCCGAGGAACAACTGGCACCCTAATCAAAGAGTCGGACGAGATTGCCCGCATTATTGCCCGAATCATCATAAATGCACGAAAGCAAAAATGAAAACTTTTTCCTTTTTCCTTTTGCCTTTTTACTTTTTACTTTTACCTTTTTACTTTTACCTTTTTACTTTTGCCTTTTCACTTTTTAAGAATGGATGATTCAAGATGATACGATCTATTGCCCGGTGGTCGGTGAAAAACCGGGTTACCGTAAATATTATGGTGGTCATTATCCTTGCCGCAGGCATAATCACGCTCCTGCGGCTCAGAAGGGAGGCTTTCCCGCAGTTTTCCCTCGATATGGTCACGGTGAGTGTTTCCTATCCGGGTGCCAGTCCCGAAGAAATCGAAGAGGGAGTTTGTGTAAAAATCGAAGAGGCAATTAAGGGCGTGGACGGCATAAAGAAGATGTATTCTACTGCCTCGGAGGGCTTCGGTTACGTCCTTGCAGAGCTGGAATCGGATGTCTCAGACCCCCGCAGAGTATACGACGAGATTAGGAGCGAGGTGGACAGGATAGAGACGTTTCCCGAAGAGGCAAAAGAACCGGTTGTGGAGGAAATCGCACTTCGCGACCCGGTTATATATGTGGCGGTTTACGGGGATGCGCCGGAAATCACTTTACGGAAAGTTGCCGAGAAAGTCAGAGATGACCTGACTGCCACCCCCGTTATCACACAGGCGCAACTGGCTGGTGTCCGCAACTATGAGATTTCCATTGAAGTTTCCGAGGCAGACCTGCGCCGTTATGGTCTCACCTTCGACCAGGTCGTCCGGGCAGTTAGACGCGGCAGCCTCGACCTCCCCGGCGGGACGATTAAGACCCCCTCCGCCGAAATTTCGCTTCGTGCAAAGGGACAGCGCTACACCGGACGCGAATTTGAATCCATCCCCCTTTTGACCCTCCCCGATGGCGCCACCATCCGGCTCGGGCAGATGGCAAAGATTATTGACGGCTTTGAGGACACCGACAAACGGATTCGCTTCAATGGCAAACGGGCTGTGGTGGTTCAGGTTCTGAAAACATCAGAACAGGATGTGATTAAAATCGCCGATACCGTTCATAGATATGTTACGGAGAATCAAGACCGGCTGCCTTCAGGAGTCAAGGAGTCGGTATTTTTCGACCAATCGGAGTTGGTTCGGAGCCGAATCAATCTCCTTGTTCGCAATGGACTTCAGGGATTGGTGCTTGTCTTTATCGCACTGGCGCTATTTTTACACCTGCGGCTTTCGTTCTGGGTCTCTATGGGGATACCGGTCTCATTTATGGGAGCAATGTGGGTTCTGGGGATTCGGGGCGATTCAATCAATATGATTTCACTGTTTGCCTTTATAATGGTTCTGGGGCTGGTGGTGGATGACGCCATAATTATCGGGGAGAATATTGTTACGAAATTCCGCAAGGGTCTCAAGCCTGCTGATGCTTGCGTTGAAGGAACGGCGCAGGTCGGCTGGCCGGTTATTATGACGATTTTCACCACAGTGGTGGCTTTTTTGCCATTATTTTATGTTGCCGGGATTATGGGGAAGTTTATCGCCGTTATACCGGTTGTGATTATTGCCACATTGATGTTTTCGCTCTTTGAGGCACTTTTCATACTTCCGGCGCATCTGGCGCATACGCTTGAGCGTCGCCAGGTGCGGATGCAACGGAAAGAACTTAAAGATGGACGCAGTCGCTTCCAGAAAATTACCCAGACCTTCCTGGAAAGGGTGATCAGGAATTTTTATGCCCCTGCGCTTAAATGGACACTTCACAATCGCTATATTTCATTTGCGCTCGCTATTGCCATTTTCTTCATCGCAATAGGCATAGTAGGAAGCGGGCGCGTTCCATTTGTTCTATTCCAAAAACAAGACAGCGACTGGCTTATTGCCAAAGTTATCTTTCCCTACGGCACGCCGGTGAACGTTACCGAGGCGGCAATTGAGCGGATTGAGAAGGCGACAAGAGACGTTAACTTCGAATATGCTGGCAAAATAAAGCGTGACAAAAATGCAAGGGTGATTCGGCATGTATTCACCCTTGTCGGCGAGGTAATGCGCGAAGGCGCCCAGGAGGGCGAATATGGTGCTCACTGCGGTGAGATAATACTTGAACTCTTACCCTCGGAAAAGCGTCACATTCATTATGCGGAAATCTTAAACCGCTGGCGTGCACTCACCGGTGAAATCCCTGGCACAGAAAAACTCGTCTTCACCACACCCGTGATGGGACCCGGAGGCAGCCCGATTGAGGTGCAACTCCAGGGCAGCGATTTTGATGAACTCCAGGTCGCCGCAGATGAACTAAAGAAACAAATCGCCACCTATCCCGGGACATTTGACATCGCTGATGACTTCCGTCCCGGTAAACCGGAACTGAAGCTGAAGACAAAACCGGGCGCACGCGCGCTGGGCATTACGCTAAGTGACCTGGCACGGCAGGTCCGCCAGGGGTTTTACGGCGATGAGGCGATCAGGATTCAACGTGGAAGAGATGACATCAAGGTTATGATTCGCTACACACAGGCGGAACGGCGCAACCGTGGTAGTATAGAGAATATGCGCATCCGCACACCCGCTGGTGATGAAGTCCCCATCTGTTCGGTGGCGCAGGTGAAAAAGGGACGGGGTTATTCTACCATTCATCGTGTTGACCGGTATCGCACAATAACGGTAATTTCCGACCTGGATGAGAGCGTTGCAAATGCAAGGAAGATCGTCGAGGACTTAAAAAGCGATTTCCTGCCCGATTTAGTAAAACGCCGTTCGGGCATCCGCTATTCTTTTGCCGGACAGGAAGAGACTACAAAGGAATCAGTCGGTAGCCTCGCAAGGGGATTTTTCCTGGCACTTCTGGCGATTTATTGCCTGCTCGCAACACAGTTTCGTTCCTATATACAACCCATTATTGTGATGACGGCTATCCCTTTTGGTATCATCGGTGCGATTGTGGGACATCTTGTTATGGGGCTATCGCTCACCTTGATGAGCCTGTTCGGTGTAGTTGCGCTGTCGGGAATCGTGGTGAACGACTCGCTTGTCCTGATTGATTTTATCAATCGGGCAGTGCGCGACAAGATGCCCGTCTTTCAAGCAGTTTACCAGTCGGGGCAGGCGAGATTTCGCCCCGTTCTTTTAACCACCATAACCACTATCGCGGGTCTTTTCCCCATCTTAAAGGAGACCAGCTTCCAGGCACGGATGCTTATACCAATGGTTGTCAGCCTGAGCTTCGGGCTGTTTTTTGCCACAGTTCTCACCCTTTTCCTTGTCCCTTCACTTTACCTCATATTAAACGACATTCTCAAATCTCTCACAGCAAAACAAGCGTGAGATGGAGTGATACCTTTTACTATAGGTTAGTTCTCAGTTCACCATTCTTAACCAATGACACTAAAAGCCCCCCTTCCCATAGGAGGAAGCGGGGGCAATTTGCTTTGTGTGAACAATTTCGTGGGTCAGCACAGGCAATTAAGACTGTGGACCGTATCCCATTAAAATCATCTTGATAAGGTCGGCTGCATTCACTACACCATCATGATTCGCATCTGCCCGGAAGTATTCCGTCAGGGTCAGGTTCTCCCTGCCCAGTATGTAATTCAAGACTTTCGCGAAAGGAAGATATTCATAAGCGCCGACATAGATTGCACCGTTCACCGTTTGAATGACGGCGCCTTCCCATCTGACCTTCTGCCCGAATTGCCTGCTTATGTCGGCATAGAGCCACGTCAACGGGATGATTGAATTATTGGCAGTTGAAGCAACCTCGAAGGTGATTTGCAAAATCACGACCTGCGTCTCCACCACCGCATCACTATCGTCGGAAAGCGTTACACGGATTCGCCCCGCCGCGCTGAGATTTTTTTCCATAATGTAATTGGTGGAGACACTGGGGGCGAGGGTTACATCCAGCGCAGTCAGGCGCGAGGCATCGTACAAAATAGCAAGGTCAATCCCGCTGAGATGATTGAACGGGTCAACGGTTACGGGTATCTGGACTTGCTGCCCCGGTGTGGCATCGCTTGAACCGATGGTGAGGGTGTATACGGGTGCGGGAGCGGGGACATCACCGATCGGGTTGATTGGCAGTCCGTCTGCAATGCGCAATATGAGTGTTACGTCTGCGGCGTCAATGACACCGTCGCCATTTATCTCTCCGGCTGCAAACTCGAGTTCATTGGGGTCGTGAAGCCCGACTGCTATCCTTTGCGCGAGGGCAGCATCGTCGCCATCTACATCACCATCGCCGTCCACATCCCCTAAAACGTAATCCGATGCAACTGTGAATGTGGCGCCCTCTTTGGTGACGGTGAGGGCGGCACCCTCTTTATCCTGGAGCGTAACCTCTCCAAAATCTAATGGCGATGCCGCACCATCGGCTGCATCTCCCGAAACACTGAAGATTACGTCGAGTATGCGCCCCGCCCCTCCAGCGATTGATGGGGTGGTGGTGCAATTGCCAATAAATGTGAGCGTGCCAGCGGGATTTGAATCTATATTCGATTCTATCGTGAAATCCTTTGTAAGTATTGTATTCTCAAAGGATGTAGGTGTTAGTGTATCCGGGTCGTATGTAAATTCGATGCTGAAACCCGTGCAGGAGACACCAGCGGCTTGTGAGAGGTTGATGGGGATACGCACCGTTCCGCCTTTGGGACCTCTGGCATCCCTGACAAAGATTGTAATTGTTCCCACCGTTGCCCCCGCCGCAGCCGATTTCTGACTCTCAAATCCGGCAATATTCATCGCCGTTATCTTATACCAGTATGTGTTTCCGGGGGATACATCGCTATCCACATAGCCCGTTCCGTGAACGAGGGATTCATTGATACGTGTTGCGAAGCTGCCGCCTTGCGAGGTGTCGCGATAGACATTGTAGCCGACAACGGAAGGTTCGGGGGATGTGTCCCATTTCAGAATGATGCTGTCCGCTGCACCCGTTGCGGTAAGACCGGTTGGAGGCGGCGGCGATGTGAGCTCCATATAGATGATGAGGTCATCGGGTGCGGCAACGTCATAAAGCCGCTTTGTCTGATAACCCACTTTTGAGAGACGGATGCCATAACCCGAGCCTGCGGGGACGGTTGCATTAAATTCTCCCCGGTCATTTGTTGTTATGGTGGTTGCGACGTCCTTCAGTTGCGGGCTCATAAGGTTCATCTGGTCGGTGATGAAGACCGAGACGTCAGGTATAGGACTGTGTGCAAAGTCGAGGACGGTGCCGCGCAAAAATGTAGGTTCCCCTTCGGTGATGGACTCGAAGTCAACATCTGTCTTGTCGCCATAAATGAGAGTTACGTCGCGATGGTAAGGCCAGAAGGCGTGTCCGGTTTTTGAAGGTGTAAGGCGATAGCGACTCTGACCGAGACCTGTGTGGGTATACGTGCCGTCGGGACCAGTGTCAACGGATGCGGTATATCCGCTGAAGAGGTCTTTCAAGGCGATTGTTACGCCCTGGATAGGAGCGCCTGAAGTATCGGCAACTTTGCCGGAGATGGATAAGGATGCAATAGCAACGAACTCATCGGCACCGATGTCATAATCCTCATAATCGCCGTTATTATTTACGCCAGCGATGTCAATGGGGCGGTTATTGCCGTCAAAGTCTGTGGGGAGCAGGGGATAAGTTCCAGGGGTGTGATGGGAGCCGTCATAACCTCCGTCAATTGCGGGCGAGACGGAGGAGAGGTGATAGTCCCAGTTTGCGGGGTCAACAAAACGCGGGTCGGCAACAACGTTGTTTTTTGCCTCATCGTGCCAGAACTCGAAACTCAACAGGTCATCGTATGAAGTCTCGTTGTTGTCGAGGTATAGATGTGTCTTCCATTTGAAGAAGAGATTATTTTCAAGTGGGATTGTATAAACGTCTTTTTCGGTTATGCAGGTGCGTCCGCCATAAAATATGTTGTTGTATATATTCCAGCCATCGGTATTGATGACCAGTTGGTCTCTGTTTTGATTAGCGAGTGTATTATTGACAAAGAAGCGGGTATCGGCGGAGCCCCCGCTTACCCATACACCGTTTCCGTAATTATCCACGATGAAATTGTTGGCAATCTGGGTGAGTTCACCGGTTGCGCCTGACAAAGAAATTCGGGCAACGTATCCCTCACCACTGTCGCAACGATTGCCCTGAAAGAGGTTGTCCATAATATTCCCCTTGAATTTATCAAGATGAAGACAGGTGTGATTTTTAGGGACTGTATTGTTTTTCATAATATTGCCAATAATATCGCCGGATGGAGACGTGCCGTCTGCCATAATCCCCGCTGTGTAGGAATTGGTATGGGAGGCAATATTACCAATGAACTCATTGTATTTTACGTCCACGTGGCTCTTGTAAAGTCGTAAGGTCCCGTAGTATTCAGTTCGATTGCTCTGAAAGAGATTATGAGTGACAGTTCCCTTGGAGTTGTTAAAATAAATGGCACCCGCTGTATAGCCGTTATTCCCGCGAAATGTGTTATTATGGATGTTGACGGGTGTTGAGACATTCAAGATATAAATCCCACCGCTGCTATCTGCCCTATTGTCGGTAAAATTGTAAGAAAGGATATTATTATCCACCTCCACGGTGCAACTACCTGAAAAGCCCACTGCCGCCCCTCCACCGTAACCCTTTCGGGCATTTTCAAATGTGTTGTGATGGACACGAAGTGTGGAGTCAGCAACGTACAGGTGGATTCCATCAGTCCTTGCTCCTACATTCCTATCGAATACGTTGTGTGCTATTTCTCCTTCCAGCATACCACTTATGTAAAGCCCACCCGGTCCGCTGTAAGTAGAGCTGCATGATATGAATGTATTCCCGTTGACGTTACCCTCGAAAGAGGTCAGACGAACGGCTCCTCCCTTTTTGCTCGAGCATCCTTCGAGCCGGTTATTCAAGAAATCACCGATAAAACTTGAAATAGAACAGGCTCCAAATGTTGCATTGCTGTGTGTAGCGCTGCAGTTCCTAAAGACGTTTCGGAGGCAATCAAAACGTGAGACCCCATAGCCAATGATGTAAATCGCTCCGCCGGTTCCATTTGTGGCGATATTGATAAATTCGCAGTCCTGGATGGCTCCACTCGCGTTATTAAGATAAATTGCTGCGCCGCCAAGACTGTTGTTTATATTGTTATTCTGAAATGTGATTCCCTCGATGAGGATGTTCGTCATATCGGTATCTGGCACGCCCTGAATAAAACGCGATGTGGTTTCGGATATGAAACCGGCATCAATGATTGTCGCACCCGCTCCCGCACCGATTATGTGTGTGCCGGGGCGAATCGCCATCGGGAAGACCTCGCGCTCAAAAATCGGTAGATTCGGGTCATTAGTATAATGTCCCACTGCAACGTGAAAAGTGTCTGCCGATTCGTTTGCTTCGGTCTTCTTGATGGCATAGCTGATGTTTTTCCAGGGTTTTGCCTGGGAACCGTCCCCGCTGAGATTGTTCCCGTTCACCACATCAACGTAATAATCCACCGCACATACGCTACCCACGAGCATCAAAACCACCGCAACGAATATCAACATTCCCAATCTCCGAGACGTTTTGCGAATTTTCTTCATCTCTCCCACCTCCTGATATTTTACGTATGCCCTGACTGACAGGAATTATACATCCCCGCAGTAGAACAAAAAATTATCGAAACATATTATCGCCTTTCTATTCCTGCGTTATTCAAGTGTCAACTCAAAAAAATGCATTTCCTTTTGGGGTGCACGTCACTTTTATTCGCAATGCGGTTTGTAGTGCCACCTCTATGCGAAACTGACCCGCTTCTAACACGCTGAAACGGGAACTACGAACTAAACTGACGTGCACCCCTTAAACACCGGGATAGGCGGAAAACTTATGATAAGTGTTACAGGAATTTGAGTTTGCGAAGGAGTCGGAAGAAGGGGCTGGTGCGCACCTTTGTAAGATATTCCTCCTGTCGGGCAATATTTGCCCGGAGCCGCTTCTGCTCTTCTTCCTGGTAATGAATTACTTCCTCCAATTGCCTGATGTAACGAGTGGTGATGAGTTCTTTGTGCTGTTTGGGGTCGGCAAGTAGTGTGAGGATTTGTTCGGCTGCCTGGTCGGCAAGTTCGTAGAGTGCGTAGAGTTTTTTCATAGCGGCGTCTTCATCGGCTGGCGGATTGATTGAGATTGCGGGGATGTCGGGCGGCTCTTCGCCTGTCTTGTCGGCAACAAGGATATGGCGGTATGCGGGTTCGCCGTCATCCCCCGCTGCCCAGAGTGCGTTGAAGTGCTGATTGAGGGCGGGATTCAGCCGCGAAAGCATCGGGAATGTCTCCATCAGTAAAAGTGTCGCCTCCATTATGAACCACGAAACAACTGCGCCGTTGGGAAACGTCCTGACCGCTGCGCCGCTCGAAAGAAGTGCTCCTCGCACAACCTCTATCTCCGGCAGTATATTTTTGATATGCTCGGTGAGCCAGGGATTCGGCTTTCCAAGGCATTTTTTATGAAGGGTGTTTATTTTCTCTTCGGCAAATTCGACAGACGGGCTGCGGAAAGGCGCACCTATGATGACCCAGCGGCGACTTACACGCAATGCCTCATTTATGGCGGTATTGCGTGCATCTACCGGGAGATGCTCCAGTGTGTCCGATGATACAACGGCATCGAATGCGTTGTTGGAGAATGGCACTGCATCTGCCGAGCCACGGATATAATTTTCGCGCCTGCAGAGAGGGCGGTCGAGAGTCACTATGCGGACTTCGGGAATCGCATCGGCGAGCGAATCGGCAAGTGTGCCCGGATGCCCACCAACGTCAAGCACAATCATGTCCTTTTTAAGCCCCAGCGCCACCAATATCCGCTGAATCGCCAGGAAGCGCTGATAGACGTCAAAATTTTGCTGCGCTAAATCCATAGTCATTGCCGATTACGGAAATCGGCTTCGCTGATTCCTTGGCAATCGAACATCATCCTTGATTGCTTCGCAATCAGGCGTCAACAGTCCGTAGTCCATTGTCTATTTGTCTACAGTCGAAAGTCTTTCTTTACTGCCCTTCCTCTTACTCTCCCTCCTGATAAAGCCAGTAGTGGTAAGAGCGAAAAAGGAGCGTCCAACTCTCTGCGCGATTGAACACAATCCGTAGTCGGATTGAATCTTTCGTTATATCGCTGGCAGGAATCAGGATTGATGGTTCCTGCCACTTGCCTCTTTTATTCGGTTCGGCGACGAGTTCTCCCACCATCTTCCCGTTCACATAAACTGTGGCGGTGCTTTTTGCTTGAGTTTCGGTGCGGGCTATGAGGCGTGCCGGTTTCCCGGATTTAAGATGCACGATGAATGTTTCAGATGCATAGAGGGCGCGACCACCGTCAGCGATGATGTTGCCATCCGCCGGAGCCTTGTGGAAGAAGTTGCGGGGATTCGGGAAAGTCCAACCGCTGGGGCGTTCGGCGGCTACTGTCTGCTCATAATTATGCGCCTGTTCGTCCTGGATATCTGCCACATCCAGTGCATCTATGAGTTTCAGAGCGGAAGGCGGCGCCATTGGTTTATTGCCGCTGTGCAGCATTGACCAGTCCTGTTTGTAGACAACGAAGTCGCGCGACATTGTGGTGATGTTCTTCAAAAGGGGCGCACTATGAACCGGCTTGCCGAGAAAGTTATCTTTCCCCCACACAAAGGGGAAGGTAACGACATAATCAGGTAAATCTTTTTTGGGGAGATGCTCGAAGCGTTCGAATGCCGAACCGATACCCTGCCTCCAGTGGCGTGCCTGATTGGGTGTTACGAGTCCGACAATGTCATAAATACGGCGGTGGCTGAAATAACCTATGATTCCGGCATCTGTAACGCCGATGACGGCGTTTTTTGGCGTGGCATCCTTTATCCACCAGGAGGTGCGCCGATGTTGCTCGAAGAGGTCACTACAATTCTCGCCATAGATATATGCCCAGTAAAATACGGAGGGGGCAATGAGGAGAACCAGGATTATGCCCGCAATGCGAAAGACGCGGGCTCCTCTCTCCCGGAAAACCCTCGCAATCTCATAAAGTCCGATTGCAATAAGGATGAGGAACATCGGCTGGAAGGGAGCAAGATACCTGAAGTAATGCGCCGAGACCGCCTCGGAGTTTGTAATTGATGCAAGACCGAAAAAGAGAATGAGGGAAATCAGGATTACGGCGCCAGCGTTGCCTGTTCTCCATTCACGCGCACCGCCCATCGTAACACCCGCCAGTGTTAGAAGTAGCGCCCCCGGTGGAAAAATCAGGAATGGATAAAGCGCACCCGAAGCAAAACCCCGCACCATCGCTCCATCATAGAAGAAGCAATTTGACAGATTGCCGTAATACGCACCGAAAATCCAGGCAAAGTTGTCCACAAGTTTGGCGACCTTCTCCCAGAAGGTGTAGTATGGCGCAGCGAGAACGCTTTTGGCAAGAACACCTCCCGTGGCAAAAGTGCCGGATTCAATACGGACAAGGCTTAAATAAATGATGAACGGGGCGAGGGCGAATAATGCCGAGAGAGAACGAGAACCGTATGCGCGCCAGGCACGTCCACATATAAATATAAGAAAAACCAGAAGAATTATAAATCCCTCCGGTCGAGTAAGGGATGCCAGAGAGAGCAAGATGCACGCCCGGATTAAATCTCCGCTGCGTCCCCCAGACCACCAGCGCTCAAACGTATAAAATCCCCCCAGGAGTAAAGTCGCAAATAGTCCCGTCTCCATCCCCGAAAGGTAATTCCATACAAGATTTCCGTTCAGCAGAAATAGAAAGCTTGCCAGCAGTCCGACTCGTGCACTGGCGAGGTCTCGCCCTATTAGATAAATCAAGATGGCAGATAAAAAAAGGCAAAGCACACCGAACGCAAAAGTTACAAGGAGTGCCTTCACGCCGCCCAGTCCCACCCAGAAGATCGGCGCCAATATCACCGGATACAGGATACTGGTTGCGCCGGATGAAAAACCGCTCCCTTCGGTATATGAGAAAAAGTGCCCCTGTGCCAGTCTCCGCGCACACTGCAGGTGGATATAGGTATCATCAAGGGGAGCAAGCAGGTGCCCGCCGGTGGTTGACACCATCGCTATCCCGAAGACCGCAGAGACAATAATTGAAAGTAGCAGAAAGTAAAGCAGATAATTTTCAGGAATAGATTCTCTCACAAATTTCATCCAGCAAAATTGCAGGACATAACCAGGAAAGCACAATTTCTGGAGGACGGCTCACACAATGCCCTGATAACCAAATAATCTGTCTGATGAATATGGAGTTAACTTCAAGATGTCAACAAAATACACGGATGATGCGCCCTTGTAAAAAACCCTTGAATTCCACCCCTAATCTCCTCAATGACTAATAACAACAGTGGAAAAAAATCCCGGAGGTTTTATGAAAGCCGTTATACTTGCAGCGGGCGAGGGCACTCGGATGCGTCCCATAACATACACCACGCCCAAACCTCTTATTCGGATTCTGGGTAAACCGATACTTGAGTATAACCTTGATATCCTGAAGGGGCGGGTTGATGAGGTTATTATGGTTGTCGGCTACCTCAAGGAGAAGATTATGGACTATTTCGGTGATAATTATGGGGGGATAAAGCTCACATTCGTCACGCAGAAAACGCTCAAAGGAACCGCTGATGCGGTTCGTCAGGTGAAAGCCCTCGTCCCGGATAAGTTCGTTCTTATGATGGGCGACAATATTTATGATAAGACAGACCTTGATGCCTGCCTCGCTCACGAACTTGCCGCTCTTGGAGTTGAGGTATCCGAGTCTGAGAAATTCGGCATCTTCCGCCTTGATGGCGACCGCGTGCTTGGCATCGTTGAAAAGCCAAAGGATTTTATCTCGAATCTCGCCAATGCCGCCCTCTATGTGCTCGATGGCGACATATTTGCCGAAATTGAAAAACTTAAACCCTCCAGGCGAGGCGAGTATGAATTGACCGACGCAATAACTGCTCTGGCAAAACTCCGCCCCATTTACTGCATCAGGTCAACCGGATACTGGATACCAATAGGTTATCCCCAGGACATTGAGAAGGCGGAAAAAATCCTCCGGCACGCATAACTCGCATCTTCCTGAGGGTGGGGTGGAATTATCTCTTTTGCGCCAGGGAGATTGGCAAATTGAAGAAACTATATATCTTTGTCGTAATTGCCATAATTGCAGGGGCTATCTATGCCTGGCGGGGCATTGAAAAACCTGATAAGTTCAGTCACATCCCCCGCGTGAAGGTGAAGCGCGGGGAATTTGTAATTTCCATAGAAGAGGTCGGCATCATAAAGGCACGCAAACAACAGACAATCTATGCGCCATTCAGCGGCAAAATCACCAGAATCGCTGATGACGGCACCAGTGTCACCAAGGGTCAGACCGTGATATGGCTCGACACCGAAGAGGTGGAAAAAAATCTCGATGAACAAATCACAAACCTGAAATCCACAAAGACTGAACTCGAACGCACCATCGAACAACTCCTGAAAGGGCTGCGTAACAATACACTGAAAGTAGAATCCGCCGCAGCCGAGCTCGAGTTCGCCCGTCTGAAACTCCAGGATGTCAATCGGAAACTCGAAACCGCCCAGCTCCTTGTTGATAAAAACATCATTGCAAAGAGCCAGGTGGATACAAAAAAACTAAATGTCCAGAGCGAAAAATTCAACACACTGAATACCGACTTATCCTTTCGCAAGGATATGAAGGAGAAGGAAGGGGACGAATTGACTCGCGAGTCAGAACTGGGAAAGGTAAAAATCCGCTCCCTCAAGGCGAATAGAAAAATTGACGAGGCGCACAAAAAAATCAAGGAAGCAGAAATTAAGGCGCCCACCGATGGGCTTTTCCTCCTCACCGAACGCTACGACTGGCAACAAGGCAGCAATACCAAACCCCAGGCAGGAGACCATGTGTGGCGCAGACGGGCATTGGCTGAAATCCCCGACCTCTCTTCACTCGTTATCCTCTCTCAGGTCAGCGAGGAAGAGTTCGCAAAGGTCTTTCCGGGTCAGGAAACCCTCATCACGATAGACGCCTTCCCGGACCTGAAGTTGAAGGCGAACATAACCCGAATCGGGACAGTGGCTATCCCGCGCAAGATTTCCCCCGCCGGTAGCATCCTTGGAGGCAGTGAGGATACCGGACAAAAGGTCTTCGAGGTAGACCTCCAGTCTCTAAAGCTCGACCCACGCCTCAGACCCGGTTTTACAGCCAATGTATCTATTATACTTCAGACACTGCAGGACGCCCTGACTCTCCCCATTTCGGCGGTCTTCAGAAAAGAGGGACGGTCAGTGGTCTATCGCGTTACAAAAAAGGGATACGCCACACAACCCCTCACGCTAGGCAGACGCAATCGTGAATGTGTGGAGATACTCTCCGGGCTCAAAGCGGGCGATGCGGTATTCACAAAAGACCTGGGACAACTGGGGTATGAATTGTGAGGTTCCACAGAAAAAACGCAATTATGGGCGCGATGACATCCCACACGGGACAGTTTATGCGCAATCATACGTCCAAAAAGTATTTCCGGAGGTGCAGTGATGGTGAAAAGTAAAAAGCGATCTCATAAGGCAAGCAGGAGGAAGAAATATCGTTTGCGTCGGGCAGGTTACATCCTTGGCGCCTGCGCAAGACCGGAGTGTGAGGAAGCACCGATACAAAGCGCCGTTCTTGAAAAGATTGAGAAACACTACCACCGGGAGGTCGAGAACCTGAAGAAACGGTTACTGCGTACACGCGCCGACCTCGACAATTTTCGCAAGCGCACCACACGCGACCGTCAAGAACTCGTCAAGTTCGCCAACGAAACACTTTTAGCAACCCTTTTACCCGTTCTGGACAATTTCTCTCACGCCCTGAAAGCCGCCGATACAACAACTGATTTCGCCTCCTTGAAAAAAGGCATCAAACTTATCCACCAGCAAATGCTGAAAATATTACAGGAATCGGGACTTGTAAAGATTGATGCCAGTCATCAACCCTTTGACCCGCACTTCCACGAAGCAATGGCTACCAACTATATGGAAGACATACCCGAAAACCGGATTCTGGAAATCCTCCGCGATGGTTATACACTGAAGGGACGCGTGCTGCGCCCGGCAATGGTGAGGGTAAACAAAAAACCCCCCGAGGCGGAGGTGGCATCGCACACTGCATTAAAACCTAACCCCAATATCAAACCAGAGCCTCTGAATACCCCGGACCCTACGCAAACAGACGCAATCGAGACAAACTCCTGATTTTCTTATTTAGTGAAATCCCCCTGCGGCGGACAGGTCTGCGAAATATGCGGATTACAATCAACGATTTAAGAATGGCACGCACATCATGCCACAGGTACTTGAGTATCTATGCTTTTTTTAAGACTTCGCTTGAAAAAAGAAGGTAAAAGATTACTCGCCGTAGCGAGTAAAAAGGTAAAAATTGCTTTCCGTCAGAGAGGGATTATTTTTAGATTGTCAATTGTCCGTTTTAGATTTTAGATTGATGGGAACTTAACATCTACATAATGTTGTAGATCTCAGGGTCTTAAGGAGCTATTTCCGGAAGAAAACCATTCAGTTTCCACACACCCGACATTTCATCGGTATATTATAGAGTATCTCGGCAGATGTTGAATTTCTGCGGAAAAATACTGCGGTGTGAGCTGAAGATGTTCTATTTTGCCATTTACCGGGAGACATCCGGCGCAAGTTTCCAGAGTATGCACCTCTGCCGATGGTGGCACTGAAAAAAAATTGCATTTTTCTTAAAAAATAACTTGACTCACGAAATGTTTCGATGCTAATTTACGCTTAAAAAGATGGGTTTATAACGAGTTTCAACAAACTCTAAAACATCTTATATCGAATGAAGACCGGAGAACATAGTATGAGGGATTTCTCCCCTGAAGGCAAATGCCTGTTTCTCTGGTTTCTGTTTTAATTTAGTCTGTGAAAGGAGGTGAGGGGATTATGACGAAAGCGGAACTGATAGCCGCAGTTGCTAACGCTACCGACCTGAGCAAAGCCAAGGCCCAGGAAGTAATCGAGGTAACCTTTGATAAGATTGCAAAAGCAATCAAAAAGGACAGGAAATTCCTGGTTCCTGGTTTCGGGACCTTTGCGATCACAAAGCGCAAGGCTCGCAAGGGGCGTAACCCCAGAACCGGCGAGGAGATAAAGATTAAAGCCTCGAAATCGGTGAAGTTCAAACCGGCAGCGGGCTTTAAGAGCTCCCTGTAATCGCCGAATTCTGGAAAAGCCTTTCAGGGGTAACGAGTTTGTTTGAATTTATCTCTGCCGCAACTTTAGGTGCGGAGAAAGTTCTGGCGGGTTAAAAATATTAACCCGCCTTTTTTCATTTATGGTATCAGGATTCAAGAGCAGCAAAAACATCGAGCATCTGTTTATGAACCAGGGCATTTGTCGCGATGATTTGTTTTTTCTCAATAGCAAAAGGTGCGCCTGAAAAATCCGTAACCCTGCCTCCTGCCTCTTCGATGATTAACCAGCCGGCTGCGGTGTCCCAGGGGCTTAAGCTTTCCTCCCAGAAGCCATCGGCGCGCCCCGATGCAATTGCGCATAAATCAAGCGCGGCTGCACCTGAACGCCTTATGCCGTGGCACCGCTCCATAAACGCCCTAAAGGGTTTCAGATAATGTTCTGCGCGCTCACGCCGGTCATAATAAAAACCCGTTAGAATAAGGCTCTTCGCAAGGGAAGGCGTCTTTGACACGTGAATGGGGCGATCATTCAGAAATGCCCCTTTTTCTTTTTCGGCGAAAAAGAATTCCTCGTAATATGGGTTGTAGACCGCGCCAAGCACCATCTCCCCCGCCTGCTCCACTCCTATTGACACGCAAAAGACGGGATATGTATGGGCGAAGTTTGTCGTGCCATCCAGCGGGTCAATCACCCATCGGAACTCGGAGGTTTGCGGCGCAGAGATGCCCGATTCCTCGGCAAGGACGTTGTGATGGGGGAATGCGGCGTGAATCTGGTTAATAATGAAGGCTTCGGACTCGCGGTCGGCAATTGTAACGAGGTCAGTTTCACGGGCTTTGGTATCTATGCGCTGAAGGTTGCCGTAGTGTTTCATAAGGATAGCGCCAGCGCTGTGTGCAGCCTCCAGCAGTAATTCCTTTATGGTTTTCAATTCTTCACTCCCGATGTCTTCGATTCAGGGCGCTTAACGGGTGCAAGGTGCATCCGCCAAACAAATTCACCGAAATAGAGATTGCGACTGTCAGCCTCAATCTCGCCGCGCTGGAAATCAACCGTCTCGGAGCGGAAGTCTTTTTTCGGCGGAGAGAGGAGGGCATTATTTTTTGCATTTGCCTCGAGCCGCCAGGGGTCAATGTTTCCGTAATAAAAATCGCGCAGGAATCCTCTATCCGTTAAGGGCAGGGTTGACTCATGCATTGTCCATACGCCCATATATGCATCAACCGGGATCCAGCCGTAGGGTTTGATATAGATAGCAGCCCAATCGTGCATATTAAAATCATCGCCGCCCATACACTCCCAGCCGGAGCGCCAGCCCGCAGGCACTCCCGCAATCCTGCACAGCGTGATGAACAAAAGACCGATCTGCCCACAGTCTCCGTAGCGATTCTCGTAAACATACATCGGGATATTTAAGAGCGTCGAATATTCGTGGGCATAACTATAAACGATATTTTCACTCACCCAGTCGTAAATTTTCTTGCCCTTGAGATACGGATTAGTCTCGCTGCCGACTATCTTTTGCGCCAGGTCTTTTAGCTCCGGCGTAAAGACGATATGAGGCGGTTGCTCTTTTATATATTCGGTGAAAACCAAGTCGTCACCATAAGGGATGACCTTTTCCGGGTCAACCTCTGGACAAACACCGTAAGATGTATATTCGTATTCAAGCGTGAATGCGGGCGACGCATCATCAGTCGCAGTTGCCTCGAAGTAGACGGAGCGAATGACGCTACCGGCTTTATCTATGGAGACGGGTTTGGGATTCGCACTCACCAGCTTTATATCTTTTTGATAAGGACATTCACGAGGGTATGGCATCCAGCAACGGACGAGTTCGCCCGCCTTCACTTTGCCCTTTTTCGGCGAGATGGATTGTCTGGCGTGAAGCCTTAAGGGGACAACATATGGAGATGTGCTTTTCTCTCTTGCCGCTTTTATCCCGCGAGCCATCTCAAGCATCTTCTCGCCCCAGGTATCTTTTTCGGCATAATCCTTAAACCGCACCCGGATTTCCGGATAGCGTTTTGCAAGATTCCTGACCGAGGAGGAGAAGTAATACTTTTCACTATCAATGATTCGTGCATCGAATTTCCCTTCAGATTCCCAGCGATGCAGTTCATAGGATTTGAAGTCCTTTATCATCCGTGTGCATTGTTTCAGTATTTCATCCTGAGTAGTATCATAGTCGAGGCGGATGCGGCGAATGCGTTCGATTTCCCGGCGAAGGGCGCGTTTCTCATTTTCAGGTGAAGAGGGCAGAGAAGCCGAAAGGCAACTCTCCGCCTTTTTGAATTGCCCGTGAGACTCCAGCTTATTTGCAGTTTTTACCACCAGTGGAAGTGAATCTGGTTCGAGTGCAAGTCCTCCTGCCACAATAACCGAAAGTATAAACAATAAGGCAATCTCTTTCACCAATTTCATATCTTTCTCCCCGTCAAAACTGCATCAGAATTATGAGACGTTACGCGAAAAATTGTAAAGTGGAAATGAAGTGTTTTCCGTTTGGAAAAAATCTACACGGACTTTGCCTTAATTACCTGTCTTTCAAACACCTAAACTCCTACCATATCGCTCATTTTATTTTTTAGCCCTTTTGCCTCTTTTAGGATGCTTTTGTGAAGTTGCAGGAGCGGGTTTTGTCTCACGCAACCCAAAGCAGAAAAAGGCAGGCTAACAGTTCCCACCGAAAAAAAGACACCTACAGTATCATCCCTATAATAAAAAGCAAAAAAGCGAAAACTTTCTTGAAACCCGTAATATTCTGGCGAGGTCAAGTGGAGGGTGATCCTGAAAAAAGACATCTGGCACCTTAGTACCACATCCATTCATTTACCCCTGCGGATTCTTCGATAGTGAAGCACCACGGATGGCTCCATTCCCCAAAACTACCAATACTATCTCGTGCACGAACTCGCCAGTAATACATCCTGCCGGGGAGTAACCACTTATCGGGCACTTCCCAGGAACAGGCAGAACTTATTGTTTTCCACAATGGCGGCGTTACTGGGAGTATACCTTCAGAATCCCAGGATACGATTAGTTCATGTTGATAAAGGGTAATAGACGTTTGCTCCGTTTCCCAGGAGAGGGTTGGGGCGATTGTGCCAATGGATGTCCCGTCCTGGGGGTAAATGGGTTTTGTTGATGCTGCTGGAGGGGGAATGTAATTTCGCTCCTTGTATAAGTGGCAAATCTTGAGTTGAGCACCGTTGGTGGA
>CAZGKP010000054.1:0-18915 GCA_964526215.1 uncultured Candidatus Sumerlaeota bacterium | reverse complement strand
GGCAGAGGCGGATGCCAAGGCCAAGGCAAAGGCAAAGGAAAAGGAAAAAGAGGAGTAATTCATTCACCCGCGCCGGTTAACGGATGAACGGAGTATCGCCAGGATTTGGAATTTAGCCGGACAAGCGGGCACAACGGGCATTGGCTAACATTTATATCGGAGAGAGGCAAATGCGTCATAGAAAAATCAGAAGTAAGCTGAATCGCACAACCGGGCATCGAAAAGCTCTGATGCGAAACCTCGCCACCGCACTCATAAAAGAGGAGCGCATACACACCACCGAGGCTAAAGCGAGGAATCTGCGTCCATTCGTCGAGAAGCTGATAACGCTCGGCAAGCGGGGCGACCTTGCGGCGCGGAGACTGGCATTCAGTCGCCTCGGCAAGAAGGAAGCAGTCCACAAATTGTTTGAAGAAATAGCCCCCCGATTTTCCGAACGCCCCGGCGGTTACACCCGCATCATCAAGGATAACTTCAGGGCGGGCGATTCTGCCCCTATGGCATATATCGAGCTTGTCGAACACGTCGAAAAAAAGATGGTGAAGAAGAAAAAAGCCAAACGCCCCGGGCCTCATTTCTAAGCCAATGACTCCATTTCAGAAATAACCGCACCGCAGGAATTTTCCCCTGCGGTGTTTTATATTATGAAAACATTGCCTGAAAATCTAAAAGTCCACGTGGTCTCGCATACACACTGGGACCGCGAATGGCGCCAACCTTTTGAGTTTTTTCAAACTTACCTGGTGAAGTGCCTGGATAAACTCTTCGGCATCTTTGAGAGGAATCACGACTATAAATCGTTTCTCTTAGATGGTCAGGCAGTCATACTCGATGACTATCTTGAGATGCGCCCGGAACGCACCGAAGATGTGCGGCGATGGCTGAAAACAGGGCGCCTCTTCGCCGGACCCTGGTATTCACTGATTGATAACAACCTCGTAGCGGGAGAATCCATCATCCGCAATCTACTCTACGGCACACGCATCGCAAAAGAATACGGCGGATGTATGCACGAGGGGTATCTCATTTCATCATTCGGTCATTGCGGACAGATGCCTCAAATCTTCTCCGGCTTCGGCATATCCAGCATAATTTTTTCCCGCGGCATAAGCCAGTGGCAGACAAAGAGCGAACTGGTATGGGAGGCTCCCGATGGCACGCGTGCGCTTGCCATTCATCTGCCTGACCGCTATACGAAGTCGAACTGGTTTTACCTCATCCACAGACCGGGATGTGTCGGGCGCGATGCAATGGATTGGAAGTATCGCTGGCACGCAGATAGCCCGGTTCATTCCTGCGACAAAGATAGCGCAAATAATTACTGGTGGCGCACAGGTGAAAAATTCCTCGCCGATAAGGCTAACTGGATTCGTTGTGTTGAGCAACTCATCGAAAAGGCGCTCTCTGCATCGTCCATCCCCATCCTCCTGGCAATGGATGGTGTTGACCACCTCTTTCCACACGAGGCGGTAACGGACATAATCCGCACGGCAAATGAATACTTTGGTAGGGAGGTTCTTATCCATTCGAGCCTGCCTGCCTACATCGCTGATGTGCGTAGTTGTGTTGAGAAGAACCACGTGAAGCTCGAAGTGAAAAGAGGCGAGATGCGTCGCCCAATGCGTGTGCCAGGGTTCAATCAGCTCCTTGCTGGAACCGCCTCTGCGCGGATGCGGATGAAACTCCTCAATCACGCCGCAGAGACCGCCCTCATCCGCATCGCTGAACCCTTGTGCACCCTCGCCTGGCTGAATGGCTCCGAATATCCCGGGGCGTTTTTGAATAAGGCGTGGAAATTGTTGATGGCGAATCACGCACACGATGGCATCTGCGGAACGAGCACAGATGCCGTGCATAATGCAATGGCTGACCGTTATGTCCGTGCAAGGAATCTCGCCGATTTTTTGACATACGAGGCGATAAAGAAAATCGCCGCAAAAATTGACATGGCAAAACTCGCCGAGCGTGAACTGGCTCTCGCCGTTTTTAATACTACCGGTTTTACCCGTACGCGGGTTGTGCGCGCCGTTGTTGACATCCCTTACGAATGGGGTGCGGCGGGTGTTGAGGTTTGCGACATCGGCGGCAAACCTGTCCCGTTTGTCCTCTGCTCAAAGCAAAGAGAGGAGCGCGAAATCCTCGCCGACCACGATGCACAACTCGGTTTTCTTTGCCTGCGCATCGAACTCGAATTCCTCGCCCAAGACCTGCCAGCCTATGGATATAAGACTTTTATCGTCCGTCCCGGCATCTGGCAGCACCCCAATCCGCAATCCGCAATCCGAAATCCGCCCGCCCCGGCGCGTCTCCGACAATCCGCAATCGCTTCTGCTGCGGCACAAATCGAAAATGAATTCCTGAAAGTGAGGGCGGAGAGCGACGGCAGCCTCACGCTCACGGATAAAAAAACGGGGCAGGTCTATACCGGTCTGAACGTCTTTGCCTCTTCGGGCGACGTCGGCGATTCAACTACATTTATGCCCCCAATGGATGATTTTACTGTCTATTCTAGCGGCTTCGATACCGGTGTGGAGGTTGCAGAGAAGGGTCCGCTTCGCGCATCATTGCGCATCATAAAGCGGATGCGCATCCCTGCGTATTGCGAGCCAAAAGCAAAACCCGTTGAACTGGTGGAGACCGCTCAACCCTTTAAGGCACATCGTTCCCCGGAGACGATTGAGGAAACAATCACATCCACCATAACGCTTGAATACGGTGCACGCCGCATAGAGATAAGGATAGAGGTTGAGAACCAAACCCGCGACCACAGGCTCAGAGTCCTTTTCCCCACGGGTGCAAGAGGTGCCGAGACCTGGCTCACCGATGCGCCATTTGACGTTGTGGAGCGCGCAATCAAACTCCCCGACACCCATAATTGGGCAGAACCCTGGCCCGAAACGCAGCCTATCCAGAGCTGGTTTGCAGTTTCGGATGCTGAACGTGGACTGGCAATCTTCACAAAGGGTATTCCCGAGGCGGCTTGCATTGATGACGAAGAGCGAACACTGGCGCTAACTTTGCTCCGATGCACAAGGCGCTCAATCGGGGAAGATTATGCGCAAGAGGGTGCTCAATGCCTCGGCAGGTATATCTTTGAATATGCAGTGCAGCCATTTTCAGGAGACTGGAAGAGGCAGGGATTTCCGCGCACCGCCGCGGATTTTGTAACGCCTGTGCGCGCTATACTGTCCGCCCCGGGGCGAGAAGGAATTTTGCCGGATGAAGCAGAGCATGTCTCACTAAATGTGCAACCGGAAAATTTAGCCGGGAATATTGTTGTTTCGTCCATAAAGAAGGCAGAAGATAGTGATGCGCTCATAATGCGTATTTTCAATCCCACGCCCGATGAGATTTCTGCAAAGGTGCAGGCGGCCGATATTTTAGGCGAGCCGAAGCGGGTGCGTCTGGATGAGTCGCCCCAAAAACTGCAAAACGCAGATAAATCGGAAAGAACTCAATTCACAATCCACCCTTACAAAATCATCTCCCTGCTTTTTCAAAAGCGATAACGATCAAATTTTTGTAACTCTCTGTGTCCACTGTGCCCATCGCTGTTTATGTTTTTTCGCAAACAAGGCGGGGGAAATATTGATGTTAAGCACCTGTCAGGAGGGAATTATGAAAATAAAATCATTGATAGGCGGGAGCGATATTCGTCAATGAATTCGCTCTCTTCGCCAAGTATGGAAAATATGCGGAGCATTGCCTTTCTTGCCGCGCCATCTCTATAATCCTTGTTTTTTTCCACAATAGAGAGGAGTTCATACAGCGCATTTCGATACTTGCCTTCGGCGGCGAGGCAAGTGGCAAAATCGTAGCGGGCATCGAGGTTATCAGGTTCCTTTGTAATTCTATCGGCACAAGCCTCCCTGCCTCCCGCCTTTTTGCAATGTTCAACAAAATCCAGACGAGTCAACAGGTTAGATGCCTCCGGATATTCGGCGCTTGATTCTTCAATGGCAGATGCGAGCTGGCGTGCCTTATCTATATCGCCTTTACGTGCACTTAATTCTGCGAGCTGCAAGTGTGCCGCTGGATGTTGCGCATCAGCCCGGAGCGCCTCTTGATACTTTGCCTCCGCCGCATCCATTGCCCCCTTTTGAAGCAGGCTGTCCCCTGCTCGGATAAATTCATCCGCCCCTGACGGCATAATGGTAGCAAGACGGCGCCGGATTTCGGATTCGGGATATGCCCCGACAAATTCCGAGACTACCTTGCCACCTTTGAATACCTTTACTGCGGGGATACCCCGTATCCCCCACCGCGTGGCAACATACTGATTTTCAGTAACGTTCAACTTTGCCAGCAAAACCTTGCCGCCATAAGAAACTACAATGCGTTCGAGTATCGGGGTGAGTATCCGGCACGGTGCACACCACGGAGCCCAGAAGTCAACCACCACGAGGTGTTCGGCAGATGCAGCCACCACTCGCTCCTGAAAATCATCCTCATTCACATCAAAGATAATTATTTCATCGCCCGTCATCTAATCTCTCCGAAAAAAATACACTATCACCCTTGTAAAAGGTGGACATTGCAGGGCGGATATGCCCAGAATCTCTTTTGTGTTTAGATTATGAACAATAACGGCAAAAAGTTAGAAATAACCCACATCCTGAAATTATACAGGGGCAAATGGCGGCGATTTTTGCTGACCACCTTAAGACCCTCATACGTAAAGGCACAGCTTGCGCGCCGTCGGGGTAAATGTCTGCGTTGTGGAGCCTGCTGTCGCCTCGCACGTATATGTCCCTTCCTCGGTAATGGGAGAAAAGGCATCAGCTCCTGCCGCATCCGCAAACTCCGCCCCATAAATTGCAGGGTCTTCCCGATTGATGAACGGGACATTGCTGACAGAGACCTGGTTTCCCCCGAAACAAGGTGTGGCTTCTATTTCGTAAACTCTCCCGACGAAGATCAGCCCAAAAGATAGTGGGCATCAGGGTTTTCTCAGGATTTCAACGGGTGTCTCTGTTCGGAGTTTCCCGTAAAAAGCATCCAGTGCGTTTTTCCTTTTCTCTTGGATTGTGCGCTCCATTATTTTATCTTTCACCTGGGCAAGAGGGATAATTCTTTCCGGTGTCTCGCCGGTCTTTTCGATGATGTGATAACCAAGGTCGGTTTTTACAATGCCGCTGCGCTGACCGACCTTGAGGGAGAATGCGGCATCCTCGAAGGTGCGGTTGTAAGTGCCCCGTGAAAATGGAGGTAGCTGCCCCCCCTGATTACGTGAGGAATGTATGGACATATCCTGTGCCACCTCGCCAAAATTTCCCCCAATATTCAGCCGCAGAAGCGCCTCGCGTGCCTCTTCGATTGTGCTGGTCAGGATATGCCTCACCTGTATCTTTTTCGGATGTGTAAATTCATTTATATGCTTTTTGTAATACGCATTTACCTCGGCATCGCTGACATTTAGCTTTTCCGGGAGTTTATTCTGCAATATATATTGGACGAGGAGTTTTTGTTTCTCCCTCGCAAGGAGTGCGCGGAATGGAGGGTCTTTATCTATTCGCCCCTTCTTTGCGTAGCGCATCACGAGTTCATCACGGATTAGTTTTTGGAGGAATTCATCGCGCGTGAGTATCCTTTCCTTTTCTGGGTTGGCGATGAGGAGATATTCATTATAGCGTTTCTCAAATTCGGGGCGGGTTATTTTTTCATCTCCGATTCGGACAAGGATTTTTGGTTTTTTTGCCTCAACAGGAGGAGGGACGGGCGCAATCGCCGTGGGAACCGGCATTACAACAGGTGGGGGAGGGGAAGGCATCTCTTTTATTTCTTTTTTGTGCGGCTTAAAGGGGGAAAGAACGCTCGTGCAGCCAGCAAGTATTAAAGCCAAGCCTGCTGCGCCGATTACGATTGTCCGCTGAAGTTTCATACTGTGCATCCGAAAAATAAAAGGTCTCATGATAGCTCGGCTGTACGAAAGGGTGATTTTGCCAGAAAAGGATTAACAAGGGTCTATAGGATGCTTGCGATTCATTGATTTGTTATCACTGTTCAATTCATTATACTTTAGACCTTTATTTCCATATATCAGGTTTTTCTTCCCATTGCTTCCTGACCTTCTTGAAATGTTCTATTCTGCCTTTTACTTTTTCAATCTCTCGGGGGTAAAATTCAAATAGAACATCGCATAATTCCAACATCCATTTTTTCCTTGAGTATCTTTGATTTACTACAATTTTACTTGCATTTGCAATTTGTATCTGACCCCAACCCAATGCACCGATTGTTAAGCAATCCCAGGACAGAAATGCAATCGGTATAAAATGAACCTTCTCAACATGGATGCTTACGCCTGAAACAACATTATAGGCTATCATCAACATTACATAATAGTTCTTGTCATCTTCATAGAACCGTGCCAGGCGTTCTACCGATGTTAGATTTGGCATATTAAATCTTGTTTCCAACCTGTGAGTTTTTACATCTACCACATAATATAAGTCTTTCCTATCGGTGAAAGCCAGGTCAGCCATTGCGCGCCTTGCGAAACCGGCAGAGTATTCTCTGCAAAATTTTCCAATAATGCCCGGGAAATTCTCCTCCAGAATGTGTTGAATTGCATCACCCGTAGCCCTTGTGCTTCCAATAGTGTCTTCGCCAAGAAAGTCAGGATGTCCGTTGAGAAATTCTCTTATCCTGGCTTCGATTGTTTTGTAGGCATTAGCGTAAAAAATCTGGCTTTTCACTTTCCGCCTCCTTTGGTGTTGAAAACGAGAGGTAATTCATCCGCAGTATTTATCTTTCTGGTATTCCGGTTTTTCATGTCTTTCAATGTGTTCCTTTCCCAGAAGACACCATCGGAGTAACCTTGAATAGAGGGGTTTCTCTGTGCCATCTCTAACCTTTTTTCAGCATAAAGGCAATATTCCTCATCTATTTCTACCATTACAAAATTTCTTTTTAGCTTCTTTGCGACAACACCGGCAGTTCCAGCACCTGCAAAAGGGTCAAAAATGGTCTCTCCCTCTCTGGAGCTGGCGAGCATAATTTTTGCCAGGAGCTTCTCGGGTTTTTGTGTGGGATGGGGAGTATTTTCGGGCATTGACCAGAATGGAATTGTGATATCAGTCCAGATGTTAGATGGGTAGGTTAGTCTGAATTTCCCATTTTTTTCTTCTGTCCAATCCTTCGGGATTCCTTTTTCTCGATAGGGAGCAATAACCCTCCTCTTTAATTTGACTGAGGTTGCATTGAAAAAGAAATTATTAGAGAGTGTGCAAAACCATATATCTTCTGAATTATTTTTCCAATTTTTTTCACCCCCCCTCCCTTTCTCCCTTTCGATTGTAATCCTGTTTCTGACAATAAAATATTTTTCACAAAGTAGATAAATAGCCGAAGCAGAGCGCCAATCTCCACAGATATATATGGAAGCGGTGGGCTTTAATAACCTTATCATCTTTTTTAACCAGGCATCCATCCATTCCATATATCCCTTCAGGGGCATCTGCTTGAAAGAACGTTGCCTGAAGGTCTTCGTCAAGTTATAAGGCGGGTCAATAAAAAGGAGGTCTACAAATCTCGATGGCAGTAAATCTATTGCCTCGAAAATGTCCTGATTGATAACCTTATTCAGGATTTGTCTCACCGTAATTGGACTATTTATTTTCAGCAACCTCTGACGATAGTTTTCTCTCTCTTCATCAGATAATGTTATGGTTCGGTTGCGAGGTGCCTTTGTCATCTCTTTCCCTCTTGAGATGTCGAGGTATTATGTATGGGATGGGATACGCCCCGAATCAGGATTACAAAAAATATAAGAACCCCTAAAGGCTTTATTGTGAAATACACGTAGGGCAGAAGTGAATTCAAGGGCAAAGTTTTGCCCGTCCCAAATGGTCCCGATAGGTCGAGAAATATAAATAGCGTGGGCAATGCACACAATATATACGCCGCTATGAAGCCCCCTCCCACCTTCTCCCGCGTGATGAAATACAATACAAAAAACGGCATCAAAAGGACATAATGATGTTCCCATACCTCCGGTGAAATGATAAAGAATAATACCATACCTATGGCGAAGAGGGAAATAATATCCCTCTTGCCTGTGAGACAGAGATAGAGAAATAGACATAAAAGGACAAACCCAGCCACACGAAATATAAACGGTAAAAGGCGTATCGTCTCTTCAGGTGCCCCTTTAAGAATCTGGAGTGCAAGGTGGTAAAATCCCTGATTCCCCAGATAAGGTACCGTTGGTGGTGCAGTGCCGATTTGCAGATTGAGAGTGATGAAATCCTGCGCATCGGTTGGATGGGTCAGGAAATACGGCACTGTAAGGAGCGAAATCAGTGTCAGGGCTGCCAGTGTATTGACAGACCCGGCTTTTCTCCAGAAGATGGGGAGTAGACAAAGGGGGAATATTTTGAGGAGGATTGCCGGAAGCCACAGCAGGGTTGAGAGAGGGCGGCGATTTCGCCACAGTGCAAGCACCGACCAAAAGACAAGACTCGCTGTCAGAAACGAGAACTGTCCCATATAAATCTCTACCGCGTAGGGAAAAAAACATAGCCACAGGAGAGTTGCAGCTAAGATGCGCCTTTCATTTGCGCAAAAGCGAACCGACAGAAGGATATTTATCACAAAGAGTACCTCGGTAATCAATACCCAGATTTTTGAGGCGGTGAGGAAGTTAGGAATAAGGCTGAAGGGGACTCCCAGCACGAATGCAACAGGCGGCGTGTAGCGGAATCGCGTATGCGGGACACCCGCCTCATAATAAGGCACTGTGTAGAGATTACGCCCCTCGCGCGCGTAACGTCCCGCCATATATACGGCATTGAAATCAACCCCCCGCACCGCCTTGAATGTCTTCATATCATACGAGAGTCCATTGAGGAGTTTCCACTTTGGGCTTACGAGAAAACAGATGTGGTAGACCAGCGCCACACATACCAGCGCCTTCATCAGTGACGATGCGCCCCGGAAGGCTTCAAATAAACGCCGTGCAGCCTTAATCATAGTGTCTTTCTCTCACAAAGAATTCTATTCGCAAAATAAAGGCAGGCTTGCTCTGGGTGGGCAACATTTTTTAGTTGCCTCTACAGGGGAAAATACAAAGTATAACTTCCACTTTATTTTATGCAGGCACTCAATGCACCATACACGACAATTTGCTGTTCATAATCGGACTTTATATGGAACGTCCCCTGGGGTGAACTGTGGCAATTAAACAGAATATTACACAGTTGTCTTATCTTTTTCAGTCTTAAAATAAGCACAATTGAAGTTCACTCCGATAAATCAATCAGAAATCTTGATGGTTCAAGGAAAACCGGGTGTCGAGGGCACAAACAAATTTTGAAAATTCGACGAAAACAATGTGAATAATTCTATTGCGATGTAGAATTTATCACAATAGAGAAATTTGCTCTGCTCGAAGATAAAAAATATACAGGGGAGCAACCCCTCTTTTCAGAGACATAAACCATTAGGGGTATTATTGTTAAAGGACTGAGCGGTGTCAATTTTTCAGGTGCGACGAACATTATATTCCTTTCAAGTCTTTAATGCCTTAAGTTTCTGGGTGGTAATTGGTCCCCCGCTTGTCTTGCTGACGACGTGGCTTGGGGGCGGAAGTGCGGCGGTTGGATTGGTTAGCTCCATAATGCCCTTTCTGACAGTTTTGCAGGTTCCGTCAACAAGATTCATTGCCAGGTGGGGATACAGGCGAGTGATGCTTGCGGGATGGAGGGGCAGGACGCTGGTCTTGCTTGGCATTGCGGTTTTGCCGTTTTTCAAGGGGCACTGGACGAGTGCGCGGCTGGTCGGTGTTCTGGCTTTTATCCTGTTTGGCTGGTCATTTCTCCGAGGGATGGCTAATGCCGCCTGGTTGCCATGGATACGTGCCCTTATACCACATAATCAGCGTGGACGCTTCTTCGCCGGACAGCATATTTATATTCAGCTGATGGGTCTGACGGTGCTTTTTCTGGCGGGTGTTATTCTTGGACGTAATCCCACAGCGGTGCGTTTCTCGGTTTTATATCTGATAAGTTTTTCGGCAGCAACTATGAGCCTGCGGTATCTTGCGCGTGTGCCATCACCCGATATTCCTTCAGGGCAAAAAGGGCACGGTTCTCTGAAGAAGGCACTGAAGGGTTCGCTGGGACATCGCAATTTTCGTCGTTATCTTTATTATTCGTTTTGCTGGACGGTCGCCAATGGTGCTATTGGAGCGTTCACTGTGTTGTTTTTGAAACGGGAGGCAGGTTTTTGTTATCGGGAAATTCTGTGGCTTGGTGCGATAGCATCGGCAGGAATGATAGTGGCGCTTGCACTCGCCGGGCATTTACTGGATAGGTGGGGCAGCCTCCCGATAATGAAAATTTGCCTTACGGGAATCGCACTCTATCTTGGGGTATGGTTTCTTTTTGCACAGAAGATGGTGATGCCGCATTTTTTTCTTCTGGTGGTTTTATATATCTTTTATGGTGCAACGAGCGGGACTTACTGGATTTCCGCAGGGCGATTGACTCTGATGGCTGTGCCGGGGGATTTCAGTATCGTTGCCCTTGCGGTTTACACAACCGGTGTGGGGATACTGGGAGGGACGACGCCTCTTTTATGGGGGGTGATACTGGACAGGATTCCGGCAGGCGTAATTACGCCGTTCGGCTATTTTTTCCTCGCCGGATTGTTTATGAATGTTGTGGCACTTATTGTGCTCCAGTGGGTCAAAGAGGCGCGCGCTGAACGCACTATTTATGTGGCGGTTAATATGCTGACACTGCCGCTACGCTCGATACAGCAGCTCCTTGCCTATGTTGCGCCGCAGGGAGAGGATAAGGGTGCGAAAAACGTTTCTCAGAATGTCTCGCCTGATGCGGCTGATACCAGGGCGCGGAACAGGGATAACTGTTCGGGTCTCCGATGAATTACCTCCGGATGCCACTGTATGCCGAGAGCGAAACGATTTTTCGTGCCCTCGATGCACTCTATGATGCCGTCTTCACTGAATGCGACCGGGCGAAAGCTATCTCCCGGCGTCTTCACGCTCTGGTGATGTGCACTGTTTACGTCTATTTTATCTTTTCCCATAATGCGATAGAGTAATGAATCGTGCTCAATCCGCACTGAGTGCGGGACATAATAAGGTGCTGTCTGTTGATAGTGGCGGATAAAGTGTCCCTCAACCTGTTGCTCGATGTCCTGGTAAAGTGAACCGCCCCCTGCGACATTTAGAACCTGACACCCCATACAGATGCCCATCACCGGGAGGTTGCGGGAGAGGGCGGCGCGTGCAATAGCGAGGTCAAATCCCTGGCGAAGTTTGGGCGGGCTTTTTACGGTGGCTAAATTCTCAGAATCGCCGTATAAGGAGGGGTCGAGGTCGCTTCCCCCCACAAGTAGAAGCGCATTTATTTGTCCGAGATATGCCTCGATAATTTCAGGTTCGCCAGTCGCTGTTAAAATAAGGGGAATACCGCCAGCTTTCAAGACTGCCTCGGTATAGTTACCGCTGATGCAAAAGCGGTGGATACCGGTGTCATTTAAGGTAACGCTCGAGTTAATGCCTATAAAAGGTTTCATTTTGCTGGTCCCATTCATTATGGAAACGAAAAGGATGCAAACCGGGATGCATAAGAATGTCAATTAAATTCAGGTCGCTTCTGTGAGAGGATATGCAGAGAAAAATCTTTACAATCCTGCTAATCGTTATATAAGAGAAATATAGTTTAAGCGAAAAGAAGCAGAGGCAAATTTATGGCAAAAATGCCGAAATTACAATCCCTTAAAATTAGACTCTTTATTGTGGCGATTTCAAATATAGTTATAGCTGTCAGCCTGGCAGTCGTGGTTCTTGCACTCCTTGAGAAAGACAATATTGGTAAGTTGCCTATCTTCTCCAGCAGTTTCCTTCGTTTCGTTGGATTGTTTTTGGCAGGTAACCTCTTGTTAGATTTTATAACCATTCCCATAGTATTGAGGCCCATAAACCGTCTCACAAGGGAGTTACGCAGGGGTTTGCGGGAGGGAAAAATCCGCGACTTTGATGTGAGCCGGTATCCCGAGTTAGAGAAGCTCATTTCCACTGCCCTTGAGTATGTTGATTCTGCCGAGAAAGAGCGCACTGTTGCCCTTCTTATGAAGAGTGCCGCTGATTCACAGGCGAAAAGAATCCGTCGCGACGCCCTTACGGGTCTGTTTAACCGGGAATATCTGGAGCAGTATCTCCCGGATGAATTTACTCGCTCTCGCCTTTTGCGCCAGCCAATAGCAGTGGCTATGCTCGATGTTGACGACTTCAAACATTACAATGATACCCAGGGGCATCAGGAGGGGGATAGAGTTCTCAGACGCGTGGCGGATATCATAATGGAACATACCCGCGAGCATGATGTATGTATACGCTACGGAGGTGAAGAATTCCTCATCATCTTGCCACGCACACCGCTTTTGCAAGCAGAGAGAGTCGCCGAACGCATCCGTAAGACAGTGGAACAGGAATCCTTTGATAATCAAGAGTCTCAGCCAGGACGTAATCTCACCATAAGTATTGGTGTGGCGGCTTTCCCACAACATGCATTGGATGAAACCGCACTTATAAAAAAGGCGGATACTGCCCTATATCATGCCAAGCACATAGGCAAAGACAGAGTTTGCGCTTATAAACCAAACCTGAATATCACCCCGGAAGCAAAGACATAGCACCTTAAGGATTTATATGTAAAACCATCAATGATAACACCTTTTTAATTACGACTTCGCGTGCCTGTGATTTCAATGGGCTTACCATCCTGCGCCGATTCGATGAGCTTTAAGGCGAGCCTCACGGCTTCAAATCCCTCCTTCGCACCGGAGAGCGGTTTCTTGCCACTTTTGATGCATTTTGCGAAGTGTTTCATCTGGGAAACATAAGGGGTCTCGAATGAGGGTGATTCGGGGACAATGGTTCCCGCCTCCGCTTTCGGCGATGCTTTCTTCTGCGTTAGTGTGAGCGGTTTAACACTTCGCATATCGTATTCAATAAGCCCACCGCTGCCGCTTATCTCGAAGGCTGTCCAGAAAGAGCCTGGTGCCTCCGCCCAGCTTCCCTCAATGTGTGCCAGCATACCGTTTTTGAATTTCAGGATACCAAGTGCATAATCACTTTTTTCGCCTTTGTTTGCGAGGGTCTGAGCATAGACGCGTTTCACAGGACCGAATGTCCACAGGAGCCAATCGAGGTCGTGGATGGCAAGGTCGAGGATTACGCCGCCGCTCCTTTTAGCATCTGCATACCAGTTATCGGTCTTATCGAGGCTGGCTGGCGGTCCAGAGCATCGCGAGAGGCGAGCGATGCCCGGTTTTCCAATCTCTCCTGCTTTGATGAGTCTACGCGTCTCGGTATATTCCCAGAAGAAGCGCACCACGTGTCCAACCATAAACGTCTTTTTGTATCCCTTTGTAGCATTGAGGATGGCTTCTGCATCAGGAAGTGTGCGAGCCAGCGGCTTTTCGCAAAATATATGTTTTTCAGACGCAATATAGCGTTTAACATATTCAAGTCGGAAAGGAGTCGGGAGTGCGTGAATAACCACTTCGGTATCGGCGTCGTCAATAATGCGGTCGAGTTCACGAGTCCAGGTGGCACCGAATTTACGTGCAAGATTTCCGCCTCGAACCCTATCCTTATCCACCACCCATTTAAGGGAGATTTCAGGGATGTGTGCCAGTGAATCAGCGTGCATTTTGCCCATAAGTCCCGCACCAACGATAGCAGATTTCATTTTGCCCCTCCTTTCGGCAAGTGTTAAGAGCCGGACTACAAGAACCCCCGTTTCCCGTCAATATTGACTTTGCGGTTTATGATTGTTGATTTATTTTCAGCGGCGAATTCTTCTGGGTGGGGAGAGTCTTCCCTTTCGCCGGTTACGCTCGGGCATTCCTCGCTGCTTTGTACCGGTGGTGCTTGTGTCGGGGATTGCAAGCTCGGGGATGTCGAACTTTTTTTTGATTTCTTCAGGAGTGAGTATTCTATCCGAAGTAACTTTTAGCGGCTCTCCTTCTTCAATCAATGAGTAACGGTGCCCCGGTTGAAATACCTGAATGCGACAGGCGGGCTGCGTTTCTCCACCTGCCGATATGACGGCAACTCGATACTGCTCGGGGAGCAAGTCAATGTTTTTACTCTCATAGGCATCGAGGGGGACGCCCTGACTCTCTGCCCCCGAGAGGTAGAAGATTACGGGTGCACCCGTGCCGTTAAGGAGTCTCACGCGGGCTGCATCTTGGGGTATGGTTCCGATAACGGAGGCAGGAGAGATTTCTCTGTGAGGTTTACTGAAAGCCTCTTCAACGTGATTATCTACGTCCTGTTCGGCTGTTCTTTCTGCAAGTGTTATCCAGCGACCCTTAAAGGGGACAAGTCCCTTTTTGCGCTGGTCAGCAGCAACGGCGACATCTCTTTCGGCGGGCGTCGTCCATTTGCCTGCATAGAGCACAAGACCGCGGGCGCGTTGCATTTCGGTGAACTTTTCCGCCGACTTCATCCAGCGTCCCCGATATTTGACAAGTCCCGCCTTTTCGGGGTCTATCCATTTATCTCCAAGGCGGATGTATCCACGAGCAAGATATTCCTTTTCGAGCAGTTCGGGTGTCTTGGCGAGGGTGAAGTGGAGCGTCTCTTTATGTAGCGGGTAGACTTCCGCCAGTTGCGGCAGAGTTGAGAAATAACCCTGTTTTGTCACGCGAAAAAAGTATACGCCTCTATCAAGATAGTGGAGTGTGGCGGGTGTGAGGAGCGGTTTTTCTTTGCCGCCGTAAGGCTGCCAGGGAGGCATACCCGTGCGTGAGTGAAGAATGAGGGCATCGGGCGGGTCGGATTCAATTCGCACCCCTGCGCACCCCACCACAAGAAGTGCCGTAATAAATAGAGCGATAAGTAGACGTTTCATATTATACGGTGCGGTAGCGGAATTATTTTTCACTTTCTGACTCCGTCTCCTCTATCAGGCGCATCGGGATGCTGCGCCCTGCAAGATAATGCTTGGCTTCACTTATTGTATATGTGCCGAAGTGGAAAATTGACGCCGCAAGGACTGCATCTGCCTTGCCTTTTGTGAATGCCTCGTATAGATGCTGTAGATTGCCCGCCCCACCGGATGCGATCACGGGTATATGGACAGCCTCCGAGATGCGGCGCGTGAGTTCGAGGTCATAGCCATCCTTTGTGCCATCGCAGTCCATACTGGTCAAAAGGATTTCGCCTGCGCCGAGCGATTCAACCTTCTGCGCCCACAGAACAGCGTCTCGCCCCGTCGGTTTGCGACCACCGTGAGTAAATACCTCCCAGGAGATTTCCGCAGCTTTGCCGGTTTGCGCTCTGCGTTTTGCATCAATTGCGACAACGATGCACTGACTGCCAAAGCGTTCCGCGCCCTCGCGGACGAGTTCGGGGCGATTGACGGCGGCAGTATTCAGCGAGACCTTATCTGCGCCGGCGCGTAGCATCTTTTTTATATCCTCAACCGTGCGCAGTCCTCCGCCCACCGTAACGGGCATAAAGGCTTGAGCCGCGGTGTGTCTGACGACGTCAGCCATAATATCGCGCCGTTCATGCGAGGCAGTGATGTCGAGGAAGACGAGTTCATCGGCGCCGGCACGGTCATAAGCAACGGCTGCCTGGACAGGGTCGCCAGCATCAATCAGGTTGACGAAATTGATGCCCTTAACCACCCTGCCATCCTTTACATCGAGGCACGGAATAATGCGTTTTGCAAGCATAGTAATTCTTTGCTTTCCCTCGTTATTTGTTAAGATTTGTATTATTCAAATAAAGATTTGGCGTCAAGGGGCGAAATCAGAAATGTGAAAAACACTCGGCAGAGGTAAATGTTGCATATACAAATTGCCGCACGCAAAATTAAAGGCGTTGACTTCAATGAACACGAGATGGTATCAAGAAATTCCATAAAAACGGTGAATTGTTTACGAGGTGACAACTATGCCGACCTTGAAAGATCTCATTGAGCAATTGCCCCCGAGATTCAGCAGGAGGTTAAAGAATTTGCCGAGTTTCTCCTGTAAAAACGTGCAAAAAAGCCCGGGCGGAAGCTCCGCCAGGACTGGGCTGGCGCTTTGAGGGAGTATAGGGGACAATATATGTCGCTCGAACTTCAGAAAAAGGCTCTGGAGTGGCGGGAAGACTGATGATGTTTTTAGTAGATACCAACGTGTGGCTGGAACGGCTGCTCGATCAAGAGAAGTCCAGAGAAGTTGGCAACTTTCTGGACACAATCTCATCCGAACGTCTCTTCGCTACGGATTTTACCTTCCATTCTATAGCCCTTGTTTTGAGCAGGCTTTACATCTGCTGCTGAAATTGATTATCCCCAATATAGGGCAGTGCATTTACTTATTCTGTGCGCCCGTGCGCCTAATGTCGGATAATACCTTGACTTTATGAATTCCTTCTCACATTTCTCTCTAACTACACTTAAATTGCAAACGTTTCATTTTCTGTCATCGTAGGTGTAAGTAACAATGGCGCTTGTGAATTTGAAGGACGTGCTGGCTGATGCGCGAAGGCAGCATTATGCCGTTGGCTCGTTTAATGTGGTTGATTTGATTAGCCTTGAGGGAATACTTGAGGCAGCGGAGGCGGAACTTTCCCCTGTCATCCTTGCAATTGCTGAAGTTCATTTCAAGTATGTGAACCTGGAAAATATCACTCCCACCATAAGGGACGTGGCGTTGCGCTCGAGCGTTCCGGTTGTTCTTCATCTCGACCACGGCGAATCACTCGAGGCGGTGATGCTGGCACTGCGAGCAGGCTTTACGTCTATTATGTTCGATGGCTCTAAACTCCCCTTTGAGGAAAATATTGCCCGCACGGCGGAAGTCGTAAAGATGTGCCACACGGTGGGCGTCACGGTGGAGGCGGAACTTGGACACATCGGCGGTGCGGAGGGTGGCGCCGGTGGGGCGGTCGCTCCCCCCGAGGAATTCTATACAAAGGTTGAAGAGGCGGTCGAGTTTTACAAACGCACAAAGGTGGATGCCCTTGCCGTGGCGATTGGCACCGCTCATGGACTCTATAAGGGTAAGCCGAAGCTGGATTTTGAACGCCTGGAGAAGCTGAACGGCGCACTGGGAATTCCGCTCGTCCTACACGGCGGGACGGGTCTTACCATCGAGGACTTTCGCCGCTGCATTGATAGAGGGGTCGCAAAGGTAAATTTTTATACAGGGATGAGTGTCGCTGCGACTGACCGCATCAAGGCACAACTGAAAGCAAATCCCGGTTATTACGACTACCCGGGGCTTTTGCAAGAGGCGAAGGCGGGCATAAAAAAGACAGTAGCAAAACAAATAAACACATTCCGCAGCACAGGGGTTTGCACGCCAGAGAGTGCTCTCTGCATGGTCTGTTCAGGGTGTGGCAGGCAGAGGGATGCACTCATGGAACACAACAAGGACGCGAGAGAGGCGCTTGTTCACCAGGCGGTAGAGGCAACTCTGGCTGTGCTGAAGAAATTGGGGCGGGTTTGATACTTCCATTGCACCGCCTGCGGGGTAGTTCTCATAAGTCGGCGCGGCATCTCTTCCGAAAGGATAAAAAATATTATCCGCAAATTTCACAGATTTCATAGCGCGGCTAACGCCGCAACCAAAGATTATGTATATCCGCAGATTTCGCAGATTAACGAAGATTTTCATAAAAATAATACTCTAATAACTCTGGTCTGTGACACTGCAATTGCATCACTTATGGACAGGTCAGTGTGATTTAGCTTAATAAAATGGGGGTGATTTTATTTCAAAGTGTTAGTTGTCAGTTTTACATTTTAACTTGATAGTAACTCAACTGAGGTGCTCCCCATAAGCTGGATAGAAAAGAGGCAAGTTTAAGGTGGCTTCGGGGATGGTCCCCAAGTCAATTTTAACAGAAAGGGACGGGGCGAAAAGGCTCATGCATTTTTTAAGGCAAGAAATCAGTGTCTCTGCCTTCTTCAATAACGACTATAATGCTTACGCCCCCTTGAATGCCGCCGCTCTCCTACAGTTGCTTAAAAAAAGTCCCGGATAAGATTACGGGCTCTATCAGGGGTAGAATTATGTTGACTTTTGCCGCAGGATTGGTATGTTAAAAAGCAATTAAAAGCATTAAAAGATACCATTATGCTATTTTTCTGTCCAAAGTGCAAGTTTCTCCTTGGGTGGCTGGACGAGGCATCAGCCCGCCAGCTCGCTAAATTTTCCTCCCGGATTCATCAGGAGATTAAGAAAATCTTTGAGCGGGAAAACCCCTTTGAACACCACAGAACGGATATACTTCGTTACCATATCGGGAAAGGCGCACAATTTAGATGCCCGAAATGTAGCGAGATTCATCCCCTCTCCGACCTGCTTGCTACCACTTATGACCTCCTTGACCCTGAATTGGCGAAACGGGGTTCAGGGGCTTTGCTCAGACTCCTGCGCGATACCCGTATCCGCTATGAGGAATGGGTGGGCTTTAACCTCGAACAAAAGAACAGGCGTTCGGGACTACTTGCCGCCATCACAAGGGAAATCCTGAGCGTGGGTGAGCGCTATCTGCGCATAGTGCCTGCCGGTGAGAAGTGGTGCTGCATGGATGTCCTTAACCACCTTGTCGCAGAAGAGAAGTGGGCGATGGAGACAGGAGTGCGCTATTCACCCGATGAGCGCGTTAAGGAATGGGAGCGCTCACTCAAGCGACTCCGGCAAATGCGGGAAACCCTTCGCAAACACCACAAACTGCACTTTCCCCCTCACTGAAATCCCCTCATTGTTGTCCAGCTTATGGGGAATACCACAATAAGGGTGTCAAAAAAAATTTATTGTCGTCCATTTTTTTATTGACGGTGCGCTCCATCTCGAGAAATATATGATTCTCGAATTGAATGGATGAATTTTTTGAAAAAGGGGGTGAAAAGATGAAGAAATTGTATTTTT
>CAZGKP010000053.1:0-18931 GCA_964526215.1 uncultured Candidatus Sumerlaeota bacterium | reverse complement strand
TGTCCAGCCAGCGGACTGCGCCCCCAGGGACGATGGCTACCTGTTCGAACGTCAAAAGAATGCGCTACATAAGGACACCGGTGTAGTAACGAGTCAGTCCTGGTATGCTCCAATTCATCTTCCGCACGGCGCCACTGTAACTTCACTCACCGTATGGTATTACGACAAATCTGCTTCTAACATAACCGTTTACCTGCGCCGAACCCCCTTTGGTAGCGGGTCACTTAATACCATGGCATATGTATCTACGAGTGGTACTCCCGAAGAATCCAGCGGCACTGACTCGAGCATCTTGTATGCGGATATTGATAACAGCAGCCACACATACTATATGTATATGAACTTTCCAGTGACGGACACCGGGACTGACCTCATATTCCGCAATGCCAGCATTACGTATACGACAACTGAACCGTAGTGGCTACAGCAAGAAAAATGAAAGAGGAAGGAGGAACAACAAAGATGAGAATGTCAAGCAAGGACAGTAGAGCAGAATGGCATACCTTCAGGATGCTATGTATGCTATGGCTCTTTATTTTCCCCCTGTTAGCCGTATTAAGCTGGGCAGGGACTCGTCAGGACACCGAGGGAAATACTATCTCCGAGGATGTGGTAGCCCCTGGGGGAGGCAAACGTGTGGTTGACGTAGACGGCAATGTGACGAACGCCACTGCGGGTCAGGCTGCCGGGGGATTATCGCAGGCGCTCTCCGGCTCGCAGAATTATCACGGCGTCCACCGTCCCATACTTCCGGCTGCAGTCGTAGACATCATCACTTATGCCAACCCAGCATCTAACTGGCAAAAGACCGCACCAGCGGATGGGACGCAGTTGGACTACGTTGGTGTCCCATACTACATTGCCACACGTTCAACCTCCTGTAGTTCAATCGTAATCGAGGATGACGGCACAGCCGGCAGGAATCTTTTTGGTTCCTGGGAATCCCCACATTCTGACATTGCCTATGTTGCGAACAATGTCTACCGTGCACGGTTCAGGATTCGCACCAGTCAGAGTGACACCTCGAAAGTTCCAAAAATCCGCTTGTTCTTTGGTAGTGTAATCTATATAGCCTTTGGTAGCCAGCAAATCAATGCTGGTGTAAATGCCCCCATGACCGGCGCAAAGGACTATTGGGCGTATTATTATCCGCCCGTCGTCACGGGCGCATCCGACACCGGTTTCAAGCTCGCCTTTGACCTGGTTGACTTTACAGACAATCAGAGCGGAAATCTGTATCTGGACGAGATTCAGGTGCAGAGGTTTGAGGCTCCGGCGAAGGGTAGCGGAACATCTGTAATCGCCTTCAATGCTTCGCAGCTTAACTCGACGTGGACATATTCCGCTCCTGGTGGCGCCTATGGTCCAATCACCCACGGCACGAGTGGTACAGGTCTATATCTTGAGTCGTCAGCAACCGTCCAAGGCTCCGGCGGAATTGATTATGGAATGTGGACTTATGCTGCGGGAGGTTCATCGGACACCTGGGTAGCTAATAAGCTCTACCGAGTCACCTTCACTCTACAGGTGCCCGATGCGGCTACTCAGCAGACAGTTGCCAAGCTCAGACTCTTATTTAACAACAATGCGTATGATTGGATTGCCCTTAATCAGTTCTCTAACGCTGGTGGTGCCTTCTATAACCATATGCCTTCCGCAAGTGGGACAGAATACAGTATATTCTGCCAGACTCCTGACATCCTCTATGGCGACGACAACGACAAGATTGGCTATATGTTTGATATGGCTGACGGTAGTCCTACTGAGGAAGGGCGCTGCTACCTCACCAGTGTGGAAGTTGAGTATTACGACATTCCATAAGGTAGACAGGAAACGTATAGAAGACTGATTTGGTAATACTGAGGGAAACCGCCGAGGCGCAAGGTAGATACGCCCGCTGGTGTGAGAGGAGGAAACCACGAGGGTAACTCAATCGAAAAGAGGGCGGTTGCTATTGACCCACTCAAACAGGCGGCGGATTCCCTGTTCCTTTGATATACGAGGCGCCCATCCGAATGTCTGTTTTGCCTTGTGGATATTGCTGACGTAGACCTTCTGGTCTCCGGGTCGCCAGTCGAAAAATTTGAGCGGGATTTTTCTGCCTGAGATTTTTTCGAGCATTTCTACGAGCTCAAGCAGGCTGATGCTGTTTTGCGGACCGCCACCGATATTGAAGATTTCTCCCGCAGTTTTATCGAGATTCTCCGCCGTCTGATATAAGGCATCTATTAAATCCTCCACGAAGAGGATGTCGCGCACCTGCTTCCCGTCGCCGTAAATATTGATCGTGCGATTCAGAACCGCCGATATGACAAAATGCACCACCCAGCCCTGGTCTTCGTTACCGAACTGATGCAGTCCGTAAATGCACGACATACGGAACACGACCGTTTTCAGCCCGTATATGCGTCCATAATCGTGGACATATTGGTCTGCCGTGCCCTTTGAGCAGCCATATGGCGAGTAGAAATCGAGCAGCTGTGATTCATCAACGCCATCGGGGCATTTTGCGAGATTGTATCGTCGCTCCGCCTCTATCACGCCGAGGGAATCCAGATTCCCATAGACCTTATTTGTTGACGTAAAAAGAACGGCTGGTAGCCGGTCTGATGTGCGTGCCGCCTCCAGGACATTCAACGTTCCGAGGGCATTGACCTCAAAGTCTGTGCGTGGGTCTTGAACCGATGTAGTAACGGCAACCTGCGAGGCGAAGTGAAAGATGGTAGCAACATCCTTAACGGCAGAGCGGACCGCTTCAAAGTTGCGAACGTCGTCTTTTACAAACTCGAAGCGCCCCGGGAATTGTTCATTCAACCAGCGGAGATTTTTCTCCGCACCCACCCTCGAGAGGTTGTCCAGGATGCGGACCTTTTTCCCCTCCCGGATAAGGCGTTCTGCAAGATTTGTCCCGATGAAGCCAGCTCCCCCCGTAATCAGGTAATTATTCATAATTTTCACTACCTCTGCCCTGAAAATTAGTCCGCGAATGTTCATAAATGTGCGCTAATAAATATTCGCGTTCATTAGCGCAATTAGCGGATTATTTTCATCCTTTCCGGAAGATTGAAGATTCACCGTGGTGAATTTACGGTGTTGAATCCTGAGAAGTACTCTGTATGTGTTTCAAGAGATTTTTTGCCTTTTTGTAGTCGGGGCGAGACTCGATGGCGCGTTTCAGGTATGAGATAGCAGTCGCCCTATCGCCCTGTTTGAGCTTATATGTGGCGAGCGTGTAATACAGTATCTCAGTAGGTGGCGGCGTAAGATTCACCCGCCGCTCCAGGTATTTTATACCCTCTTTCTCTTTCCCGAAAAACTCAATGGATATTGTTCCAAGCATCTGAAGGTAGCCGGGGTCCTTTAGAGCCTTTTTTTCAATTGCATCGAGTTTTAATTTTGCCTCATTGGATTTCCCCATCGCCTTCAGCGTAAGTGCCTCGAGAACCTCGAATACTTTATCGTTGGTTTGAGGCAGAGTGAGGTATTTTTGTATATACTTCAAGGCTTCAGCGTAGTCTTTCTTTCTCAAAAAGACAAGGGCATAAGCCCTAAGGACAGGGGCATAATCAGGTTTCATCCGTTGGGCTTCAGCCAGCACTCCTAAAGCGTCATTGAAGCGTGCCTCTTTAGCAAGGACATTGGCGAGATGCGCCCGGAAATCAAGGTTGTCAGGCTCGATGCGCAGGAGGTCAACAAAGAGTTTTATTACTCGTTCATACTCGCAATTAAGCATAGATGTGCGTGTCTTTTCGACGAAGTGTTTTCTAAAGTATTCGGGCTGATATTTTGCAATGAGGCGCCGCAAGCGAATAATTTCCCTTCCGAGTTTTGCCCGCCGGGATTCGGGAAGTGTGCGGGAGATTTTCACAAGGAGTTTTGAGTAGTCTGCGAGTGCTTCTGCGAAAGCCGGCGAGTAGCGCACAGCGATTGAGTATGCCTCGCGTGCACGGGCGAGATGCCCCTTGTTCGGCTCGATACGCTCCAGCATCTCCTCGGAAACGCCGATGAGGTAATAGACGGAGTGAAAGCGGTATTCTTCCAGGGCGGTGGTGAGTTTGTTCACGGCGCGCGTGAGGTATTGTTGAGCGCCGAGTTTCCAGGCATTTTCCTCGCGCTCATCCTTCGCCTTTTTTGCCGCAAGCCACTCTTTGGTATAAAAGGTGCCCAGTAGATAATATGCCTCGCCGAGTTTGAAGCGGAGCTCGCAATTTAAGGGGTCAAGCCTGACTCCGCGCCGGGCAATCGCAACTGCATTAGTGAGCAGATTCAGTTTCTCTTTGTCCGAAATATTTGGATATTCGTGGAACGTCTGGATATACATATCGGACTTGAAGAATATAATGTCGCTCCGAAAGGGGCGCAGGATAATGGCATTTCCCAGGGGCAGGAGCGCGAACATAATGAGTGCACCTGCAATCAGTAGAACTCGCCCACCGGTGGAAGCCGTTAGCTTCGCTATGAGTGGCGGCAAATTTTCCTCACCGTTATTTTTCCTCAGCCAGATTTTCTCCCCTGAAACCCATATCCCCAGTAGAAGCAAAATCATCAACGAGAGTGGTGGAATCTGCATCGGAAAGTCTACGAAGGAGTGCAATAGAAAAGCCACAATGGAGAAAAATAATGCACATAGAAAACGTCGTACCCATACGGTTTGCACCTCCTGAAGCACAATCTGTCCTTGCTTCAAAAATAAATAAAGTGTGAGGAGCACCAGGAAAAGCCCGACAAACCCAAGCCCAATCGCAGTCTGGAGATATTCATTATGGGCGTGCTGGGTCCGGAGGTCTGTTGGAATAAGGAGCGTGTCGGGATGCGAAGCGTAATAGTCCGCCTGTGCCTTTGGGTAAACATATTGAAAAGATGCAAAGCCATATCCGAAGAAGGGAGATTGCCTGAGAAGTGCCCGCGAGCAAGTCAATATCCGCAGGCGCGTCCCGCGCAAGTTTCGGGGCTGAAATGCTTTCAGTCTTTTTACCAGCGGAGCCTTGTGCGAATAAAAGGGATTCCAGGGTCTATTAACAATCTGCAAAAGCACGACAATGCATAGCACTGCGGCGGCTGTGAGCATCCACCTCGCTCGAATACGAAATCCCGTCAGCCTCCATAGATACAAAAGATACAGCGGTGTTAGGAAGAGAAGTATTAAAATCACTGCGCGGCTCTGTGCCGCCACAATCACAAAACCCTCTATAGCAAGAAACGCCATCAGGATAAAACGGACGCATAGCTTGCGCACAAGCGTGAGCGCAGCAATCGCCATAAAAAACGAGGGCATAATGTATGACGATAAACCCGTGTTATGCCCGATGAACGAACCCATACTATTCCTCAAGCGCTCAAAACGGAGCATAAAACTATCCGTCAGTCCCGTGTGCTGCATCACGGCTATCACGCACAACACAAATGAAACCAATCCAATCAACACAAATGCCTTAACGACAAATGCAGGTGATTTATCCACATCGGCAAGTCCGATAAAGAAGACCACCGCCAACACCAGCGAAATCAGCGACATCACGCTTGTATGTATCGTCGGTGAAATAAATATCGCAGAAAAACCGGCATATAGTAACAGGGTGTGTAAAAACACATAAGGCGGCGTAATGCGGAAACGCCCACTCCTTACGGGCTCCAATATCCGCCAGAAAATATATGCAACGGCGAAAACGAGTATGAATCCATCCACTACCGTCCACTTCAATTTCAGAGGAGAAAGCCCAAAGTAAAGGAAGGGTTCCAATTGCCAATCCCACAGCGATTTTGCGAAATACCCTTGTTTCTCAAACCACCCCACCAGCGTTCTCAGTGCATTATGCGAAATCTTGAACGGATAAATCAGAGGAACACTGAAAATGATTGCGAGGATAAGCAAGTGGCAGAGCTTCTTTAGATATATTCGAGGGATGTATGTTTTTGAGTTCTGTAACTTCATTCACTGAGCCTGCTGCAAAAATTAGTCAGTTTGCCGGTTTGTCCGCCTGTGGCGGATTAAAAAAATAACCTGTGAAATCTACGATTGATATTTTCATCCCTTCAAGAGACGCTTATAGACAATTTACAATTTCCAATTTGCAATTTACAAATCACCATTCACAAATCACCATTCACATCCTCCCACAAGGTGCTCCTATGCTGTGGTGGAGGCTCCAAGTTTCACACCCCGGAAGCGGGCGGGCGGAGTGCCATGCCCTACATACATTGTCTGAACAGGCTCACCTTTGCCACAATTCAAAACGCCGTAAAATTCCCAGTAATTTGCATTACAAACGGCATCACAGGAGTTCCAGAACTTTGGCGTGATGCCTGTATAAATGGGATTTTTGTATATGCGTCCGATTTTACCATTTTTTATTTCACGGGCAATCTCGGTTCCGAACTGGAAATTTATACGCTTGTCATCAATGCTCCAGGATTTGTTTGTCTCGAGCAGAAACCCGTGCTCTGTATCGGCGAGTAGGTTATTAAAGTCCCAGGTGCCGGGTTCGAGATTTATATTGGACATCCGAATGAGGGGTATATTTTGCCATCCTTGGGCGCGGGCGGTTCCGTTTGAGTGAACTCTCCGACCAAGGTGTGGAGCGGTTCCGGATGAGGTCAGGAAATTCATAAGGATGCCGTCTTTAATTATGTGGAGGCGTTGGGCGGGCGTTCCTTCGTCGTCATAGGCGAAGGTGCCGAGTCCGCGCGGGGCAGTAGCGTCCGCCAGAACAGTTACTTCCGGCGAGGCATATTGAAAAGAACCAAGCATATCAAGATTAAGGAATGAGGTTCCGGCGAAACTCGCCTCCTGGCCCAGAATGCGGTCGAACTCAACGGGATGTCCGATGGATTCGTGTATCTGGAGGGCGAGCTGGTCAGGTGCAAGTATAATTGTCGCATCGTCAATTACGGGGCAGTCTTTAGCCTTAAGGAGTGCGAGCGCCTCATCAGCAACCCAGTGCGCATTTCCCGCAAGGTCCATTTCCTCAACGAACTCCCAACCGGCAGTGGCAAAATTCCCCCTGAACGAATTCGGATAAGAGCGTTGCTGAACCTCGCCACCAGCGATGGCATAAGCCATAATTCCTGCCCCGCACCCCGTAATTTCCTGCTCAATCACGGAGCCGATGGTTGATGCGAAGAGTTTAGTTTCCTTAAATGCATCGGCAAAACCGCGGGCAATCGCGATGCCTTTTTTCTTGAGCAGGATTCGTGTGGCGGCAGTCAGGAGGTTTAGTTTCTCCTCCAGGGAAACAGAGAAGGGGTCGCGGGTATGAGGTGTGACGTAATACGCCGTAACCCTTTTTGCGGGGAGGTATCGTTCCTTATCAGAGAAGACTTTGCGACTGGCGCGTGCGATGGCAATTGCCTTGCGAGTGGCCTGTCTGGCTGCGGTCTTTGTAAGGACATCGGAGGCAGCGAATCCCCACGCGCCGTCCACCAGTGCCCGCACACCATAACCCACCGATTCACCTGAACGCACGACCTCGGGCTTTTCGCCCGAGACCGTAATCTCCTGCCTAATCGAGTGCATCACACGAACATCGCCGTATTCCACGCCCGCTGCGGAAAGGACATCCAGCGCCTCTTGTGCAAGCGATAAAAACATCAAATTTCTCTTTTTCTAAATTGTCCGTTGTCCATTGTCAGTTGTCAGTTGCCTATTGTCCTATGTAGTACCCGATTATCATTTTTCAACCTCCTGACAGAAACTGAAGGTGCCCCAGATTCTGCAAGATAACAGTGAATTATTGGAGTACTTTCTGAAATCTAAAGTTTTTTACTTGAAAAAATTCCCCAAAAGAATGTAATTAGAAATGAAAAGTTAATAGCGAGTCCGGTATTTCCAGATTTTACAACCGTAATGAGGATTACAATGAAGAGTTCGCTGGTAAGTCAAGTCCTACTTGCGTTTCTTTTATTCGTGGTAGCGGGCAGTGGCTTTGCCGACCGGGTATATAAAACAGATGGCACCATCGTAGAAGGAAAAATTGTTCTTCTGACTGACGATAAGGTCGTCATTGAAGCCAGTCCATCGCTTGTCAAAATAGAAATCCCGCGAAACAAGATTACAAAAGTTGAGCAGGGACTGGGGAATGAATATCCCGAAAGCGTCAGGGCTGATTATGCCGCCGGTGAAAAGGCACTTAAGGAGGGGCGACCTCTTGACGCCGCCGGGCACCTACTCGCCATACTTGACCGGGTGCAGAAACCACCGGACATTGTCCTGCACGACATATTTACGGCACTTGAGCGGGCATCCGCAGTTGCTGACGAGAACGCCGCTAAATCTGTAACCCGTCTCGTTGCCATCAAACAATACGAAACACTCCAGTCATATATCACCCGACCCGGCTTCCAAAAATATACCACCACAAGCCCGCAATGGAAAAACTTCCCCGCTCAAATTAAACGTAAACTTGCTAATGTTCATTACGTCCAGGCAGTAGATTACACCAGAGAGAAGAATCCCGACCTTTACCCCCGGATTGAACAATATCTCGTAAAAGCCCTTGCCCTCACACCCGAAACGGACTCGCACTATAACCAGGTGCTCGAGGCTCTCGGCTTTTTTCAAATGACCTATCTCGGGAAATATGATGCCGCAATTCAGGCGTTCAAGATGGGATATGTAAAGGCAACCGATTCCACAGTCAAACAACATTTCTACGACCTGATGACAAAGGCGCGGGATGCAAAAGTAAAATATGCGCGTGTCCATGCACCCGTAATCGTTACCCCGACACCACTTACGGGTGAGGCAATCGCCAGAATGAACCCGCCCTCGCCCGAGCCCCTGAAACCACCTTCCCCAAGGGTTATCACGAAAGAAGAAATCCCCGTGGGCAAGCGTCTTAAGCACCTCTTCAAGAACAAAAAATATAAAGAGACGGCAATTCTCTTGTGGAAGACCGTCCGCAAATCCAACATCCCGCCCATAATCCTTATGGGAATTGCGGCATTCTTTGTGTTGTGGATAGTGCCAATATTGATAGTGCGCTGGCGCGCCCACAGGGCAGACTTACTTGCGGCGAAGCTCCTTACGATAGTTAAACTCACCGGGATTGTAGGTCTGGTCATCTATTTATTCGCCGCCCTGTTTAAGGCGGTTTTCCAAAGGACCTCACGAGATAGATGCCCATTCTGCAAAAAGCCGGTAGATAATATCGAGGCATATATTGATTACAATTTCCGGATATGCCCGCATTGCCACGAAAATATTGTCCCGATTTACAGCCTCGAGGACTACATCCTGCATCTCGTAAAAACGGTTCAGGCTGTGATGAATAAAAGGGCGGGAGTTGCCGGCATCCCGACGGTGCTCGAGAAAGATGCAATGCTCAAACTGATTCGTGCCATCATCACGCTTGCCTACCGTAGACGTGCCAGTGACCTCCACGTTGAGCCGGAACCGGAGGGTCTAAAGATACGAGCACGCATTGACGGGATGCTATATGAAATACTCAATCTCCCTAAACAGGTTGCAGAGGCGGTAGTCTCCGCCATAAAAGTTATGGCTAACCTCGATATCTCCGAAAAACGTATCCCACAGGATGGGCGCATCAGTATATGGGTGGACAAGAGAGACCTCGACCTGCGCATCAATACATCCCCGGCGGCGCAGGGAGAAAAGGTCTCCATTCGCCTCCTTGACCCGGAGTCAATTCTCGTCGACTCCACAAAACTCGGTCTTGAAGCCGATAACCTCGAAAAGTTCGAGCACGCCATCCGCAAACCATACGGATTTATACTCGTTACAGGACCTTCTGGCTGTGGGAAATCCACAACCCTCTATGTGGCACTTCACACGATAAATACCGGCGATAAAAATGTCGTGACGATTGAAGACCCTATCGAATACAGACTTGAAGGCATTAATCAGCAACAGGTGCACGAGGCGGCAAATTTCACCTTCGCCACCGGCTTGCGTTCAATACTCCGCCAGGACCCTGACATAATTATGGTGGGGGAAATTCGCGACAGGGAAACCGCCGAAATAGCCATTGACGCTGCAACCACCGGACACCTCGTCTTTACCACACTCCATACGATAGATGCGCCGACTGCGTTTGCCCGATTGCACGACCTGGGCATTCCATCGAGGCGCTTCGCATCCGTCCTTATTGCCGTAATTGCCCAGCGCCTCATTCGCCTTAACTGCCCCGATTGCAAAAAACCTTACAAACCCAAAAAGTCCGACCTCAATGTAATACAGATAAATGACAGGATGGGCATAGTGTTTATGAAGGGACCAGGCTGTGACACTTGCAACAATACCGGCTTCTTTGGTCGCACCGGACTCTTTGAGATTTTTATGCCTGACCAGGAGATGAAAAAGATTCTCGAAACCAACCCCGCAGTCTCTGTAATTCGTGAACTGGCACGCAAGAAGGGTATGCGCACACTACGTGAGGAAGGCATCCTGAGAGTTACACGGGGGCTTACACCCGTTGAGGAGGTCCTGCGCGTTACCACCTGATATGATTGAAAAATGAAGAATAGGGAACTGTGAATGTAGAATTTAGGACTCACCGCCTCAAGCCTATTTCCTCATTCACTATTCACAGTTTCCTATTCTTCATTTATTTATTGAATCCTCACTGAAAGGAGAAATCCATCTATGGACAAAACTAAAAATTCCGACACCGACTTAATGATGACGTTTGCTGCCAACACTATTCGCTGCCTTACAATTGATGCAATTCAGAAAGCCAACTCCGGGCATCCGGGTATGCCGATGGGTTGTGCAGACCTTGCAGTCGTTCTGTGGCTCAAGTTCCTCAAGCACAATCCCGCCGACCCGAAATGGAGCAACCGCGACCGCTTCGTCCTCTCCGCAGGGCACGGCTCAATGCTCCTCTATTTACTTTTACACCTCAGCGGATATGATCTTTCTATGAGCGAGATAAAGCGTTTCCGGCAGTGGGGTTCAATCACACCGGGACATCCTGAATATGGAATGACACCCGGGGTGGAGACGACATCCGGTCCGCTCGGTCAGGGCTTTGCAAACGGAGTCGGGATGGCTATCGCGGAAAGACACCTCGCTGCCATATTCAATGAGCCTGAATTCCCAATTGTTAACCACTTCACATACGCCATTGTGAGCGACGGCGACCTGATGGAGGGTATATCTTCCGAGGCGGCATCCCTCGCCGGACACCTCGGTCTGGGGAAACTCATCTATATCTATGACAATAACCATATCACTATAGAGGGACCGACCTCGCTCACATTTGAAACTGAAGATGTGAAGATGCGTTTTGCTGCATATGGCTGGCAGACAATTGATATAGACGGACACGATATGTTTGCAGCGGAACAGGCAATTCGCATGGCGCAGTCCGACACCGGCAGACCGAGTCTCATCATCGCACATACACATATTGCTCAGGGAAGTCCTAACCTGCACGATAAGGCAAAGTCTCATGGCGCACCGCTCGGAATAGATGAAGTCCGTGCCACGAAAAGAAACCTTGGCTTCCCGGAGGATAAGGAATTTTACGTCCCGCCAGCGGTTTGTGAACTCTTTGCAAAAAGAACAGAGGAATTAAAAAAGCGCGCCGCACAATGGGAGGTTCTTTTCGATCTGTACGCACGCAAATATCCTAAGAAAGCGGCACTGTGGAGGGAATTTCACGCACCACCATCTGCCGGGATGCTTAAAAAAATCAGTGTGAATTTCGATTTGCAAAAACCCATTGCTACCCGCACCGCATCTGGAAAGGTCTTGCAGGCGACTGCGCCCATCGTGAAAAATCTCATCGGCGGCAGCGCCGACCTTGCCCCATCAAACAAAACTTACCTGAATGGGATGGGAGATATCGCTCTGGATTCATTTGAAGGGCGAAATATGCATTTTGGCATTCGCGAACACGCAATGGGGGGGATACTAAATGGACTGGCGTTACACGGCGGCATTATTCCTTATGGCGGGACATTCCTGGTTTTTTCAGATTATGCGCGCCCCGCAATTCGCCTTGCGGCATTTATGCGACTGCCGGTGATTTATGTCTTCACGCACGACAGCATCTTTGTCGGGGAAGATGGACCAACACATCAACCGGTCGAGCAACTTGCGGCACTCCGCACAATACCGGGGCTTACAGTCATACGCCCCGCCGATGCCATGGAAACCCTCGAGGCGTGGAAAGTCGCTCTGAAGAGACAGAGTCCCACGGCAATTATTCTCACACGCCAGAGTGTGCCGGCTTTTGACCGGAACGTTTTCACCCCTGCATCGAATCTTGCGTGTGGCGCATACATACTCTGCGGCGGAAATGAACCGGCGGACTGTCTGCTCATCGCAAGTGGCTCGGAGGTCTCGCTTGCTCTTGATGCACGCACGCTCCTCGCTGAAAAAGGAATCAAGGCACGTGTCATAAGCTTTGCAAGCTGGGAGCTCTTTGAAGAGCAATCGGAGGAATACAGAAAATCGGTGCTACCGGATGATATGCCGGTGCGTCTGGTGATTGAGTCGGGGCGGAAAATGGGTTGGGAGGGATATGTCGGGCGAGATGGCGATGTTCATTCCATAGAGCGATTCGGTGCATCGGCACCATACGAAGTTCTGGCGGAGAAATACGGTTTCACGGCGGAGACGGTAGCCCTTCACGCCGAAAAACTCCTCGCCCGCTGGCGAAAAAAGCTAAACCCTTAATGTTATTCTTTTAACATAATCTCAAGGTGCGGTTCGAGTGCCTTGAATATTTCACCTGCGATAAGGCGATTGCCCGCTGGATTAAAGTGCGAGGCATCGTCCTTACGGTAAAAGTGATATGAATCATTTTTTGAGCGTGCCTCTAATTCGGGAGTTACATTCACGACCGTAAAACCGAGTTCCTTAAAATATTGCACAACGTTTTCGATGGGCTTGCCATAAAGAGGGAGCGTCGAATTGAGCTGATAAGCCAGAGGCGTTACGAGCACAATAACCGGCAAGTTATGTTCCTCGCAGAAGTTTTTCACCATCTCAAAATTTCTTCGAAGCCATTGCCACTGTGGGCTTTTTTCGTCCACCAGATACTCCAGACACCAGATAAGCCATAGTTTCCCTTCATTCGGTCCGGGTTTCACCCCGCGGAATTTCCTCCACAACCCGTATAGTTTGCGAAAGAGCCTTGTGTAGCGCCCTCCATACCAGTTTAGAATCTCTGCAAAAGAGACATCCTCGGGGCGTCGGACAAGGATATTATTGTTTATGGCGGGATTATGGGGATTGGGGAAATAATCGCGAGGGATTGTGTGGAAATGGCACAGCGCCGTTGTACCTATCTCGCCAATCGGGTCATCCACGTCATTCATATGAAATTGCCAGAGTATGAGGTCTGGCTGAAAATCGAGGGCGCGCGCCATAAGCCACGCACGCTCATTATGCGTGTTCCATCCGCCCACCGAAATATTCAGGACTTCAAACCTGAAGCCCGTCTTTTTGCCATAATGCTCATTCAGAAGATTTTCCAGTTGCTCGGTATAACGGGCGTGGTCGGGTATATGAACGCCAAAAGAGACAGAATCACCCATAGCGAGGATGCGGAATGCCCGTGTGGGTTTTTTTAGAGTGTATTCACTGCCACGAAAGCCAAGGTGGTTTATGCGGTATTGAACACGACCCTCCTCGCCATAATCTATCGTTCTGGAGGTGCCGGGTATGAGGTCGTAGAGGACACCCGGGTATGGGCTTACGCGGTGAAGTCCACGCAGCTCAAGCGCCGGCGGGGGCGGCGGCTCAATAATGCGTAAGAGTATCTCCAGAACAAAGAGGGCAAAAAGTGTACTGAAAACAATAAGCAGAATCCTTTGAATCCAGGACACAAGGCGTGCATATATCTTACATCTGTAATATTTCGCTATCGAAAGGAGGGTACATACACCCGTCAGGGAGAGGAAAACCTTTCCTGAAATGGAGAAGAGTTTCCACTGAAGGGCATCAAGATATGTCTCAATCTCACGCCCGATGATTATGCGCATAATGAAAGAGATAGCTGCAAAGAGCGAAAATAAAAAGGTCCAGAGAAGGGGATTTTTAAGGGGTTTATGGGGCATATCATGAAACTCACCGATGGTGCGCCCACCGATGGCGCGCCTTCGGCCTTCGGCATTCGCCTGTGGAGAAATTCGTCAGGCTTGCTGTGTAGCGCGGAGATTCTCTCTTGCGCGCTTTGCTTGTTTCTCATAAGCGGATTCATCGTATAATTCCGTATAACCGCACAGCACACAGGTAACGCAATAAAATTTCCCCGAGGGAATTGGTATGAAACCGGATAGGGGAGAGGTGGATATAGATATCTTCCTCACGATAGATTCCTGTCCGTGGCACTTGGGACACCTGAAGGCATCCTTCAGGCTTTGGGCGGGATTTGTCGAGCGTTTTAGCATCGGGTCTCCTCCGGCTGCCAGGATAATATGGGGCGCCGTGCGGCGGTCAATTCGTCGAGGCGTGAGACGGGCGTTCTCTCCGGGGCATTTTTTAGCACCTCCGGCGCAGAAGACGCCAATTCATTCAATTCTTCCATAATTGATGCAAACCGGTCAAGGGTTTCGGGTGTCTCGGTCTCTGTCGGTTCAATCATCATCGCCTCAGGAACGATGAGGGGGAAATAGATTGTTGGAGGGTGAATGGAGTAGTCAATAAGAGCCTTTGCGAAATCGAGTGCGCGGGCACCCTGTTTTTTTTGTTCGCGTAGAGAGATGACAAATTCGTGCATACAGTGGTAATTGTAAGGAATCTCAAAGGTTTTGGAGAGACGGGCACGTATGTAATTGGCATTCAGGACGGCACTTTGGGCGGACTGGCGAAGTCCGCTTGCCCCCAGGGCGCGGATGTATGCATAAGCGCGCACGACCACCGATAAGTTTCCGTAAAACCCCAGCATCCTCCCGATTGAATCGGGCATATCTTCACTCAGGGCATAGGTGCCGTCTCCTTTTTTTACCACAACCGGTTTAGGTAAGAAGCGCTCAAGGGTTCTGGTAACGGCAATCGGACCGGAGCCGGGTCCTCCCCCGCCGTGAGGGGTGCTGAAGGTCTTATGGAGATTAAGATGCATAATGTCGGTGCCGAAGTCGGCGGGACGGCAAATACCCATAATGGCGTTGAAATTTGCACCATCGAGGTAAACAAGCCCTCCGGCTCTGTGCACGGCATCACTTATCTCTTTGATGCGCTTTTCAAAAAGCCCCAGTGTATTGGGGTTGGTAATCATAATCCCCGCAACAGTTGAATCCAGAACGGATTTCAGGACATCAATATCAATGTTCCCATCTGCGCCTGAAGGAATCTGTTTTGGCGTAAATCCGGCGTAGTGTGCAGATGCGGGATTTGTCCCGTGTGCGGTATCCGGTATAAGTATTATGCGACGCCCTTTTTCATCCCGTGAATCAAAGTATGCCCTGATTATGAGCATACCGGCGAGTTCGCCGTGTGCACCTGCGGCGGGTTGAAGTGAGACACCTGGCAGTCCCGTGAGCGCAGCAAGTGCCCGACTCAACTTGTAGCAAATTTCTAATAAGCCCTGTGCCCAATTCTCCGGCACATAGGGGTGCAACTCACTAAAACCTCTAAGAGAGGCGACTTCCTCATTTAATTTCGGATTATGTTTCATCGTGCAGGAGCCGAGTGGATAAAAACCCATATCAATCCCGAAATTTTTCCGAGAAAGATTTGTATAGTGTCGGACAATCTCAGGCTGGCATAACTCTGGCAGGGCAGGCATCTTTTCCCTCAGAAACCGTTTCGGCAGAGAATTTGTCGGCTGCGGCACAGATAATGTTGGTGGAAGGACACCGCGCCGCTCACGATGCCCCTTCTCGAAAATGAGATTTGTCTCTGCCAACATACCTGTTTTTTCCCGAAACATTTTAACCTCTTTATACCAGTTTCTTTGGTCGAGTCTTGAGTGCATACACCAAATTATCTATATCCTGACGCGTCCTTGTTTCGGTCACGCAGACGATGAAATATTCCGCCCACGCCTTATTGAAGTGCCCGAGCCAGGGTCCCACAAGGATGCCGCGTCTGGCGAGTTGCCCGGTGATTTCCTCCCCGCTGCCTTCTGCCCTGACGACAAACTCCTTAAATGTCGGGGCATCGAAAGGAATTGAATATCCACCCAATTCTCTGATCTGCGACTTCGTATACTCGGCATTGGCATAGCAGGTATTTGCAGCCTCCGAAAGCCCCTGTGGTCCCAGTGTGGAGAGATAAATTGCAGCTTTCAGGGCGTTCAGTGCGTGATTGGTGCAGATATTGGATGTAGCTTTTTCACGGCGGATGTGTTGTTCGCGCGTCTGTAGGGTAAGGACAAAACCGCGCCTACCTTTTGAGTCTTTCGTCATACCAACAAGGCGTCCGGGCATCTTGCGCATAAGTTCTTTCTTACACGTAAATATCCCCAGCGTTTCACCCCCGAAATATGCAGGCATCCCCAAAGGTTGTCCTTCTGCAACCGCCACATCCGCATCATAGGCGCCAGGGGGCGAAAGTATCCCTGATGAAATCGGGTCAGCGGCAACGATAAAGAGTGCACCTTTTTCGTGCGTCTTCTGTGAAATAATTTCCATATCCTCGAGACAGCCGAAGAAATTTGGATGCTGAAAGACCACGCAGGCAGTCGAGTCATCCAGCGCATCATCCACAACCTCCGGAGGCACAACACCACCTGCGGATTTTAGTGTAACCAATTCAATGTTGAGGTGTTTTACATAGGTGGACAGGACATCGCGCCAGAAGGGGTGAAGGGTTTCGGCAACGAGGCAGCGCCTGCGTCCGGGGCGTGCATCTGCTGCCATAATCACACCCTCGGCAAGGGCAGTTGCGCCGTCATACATCGAGGCATTCGCAATATCCATCTCAAAGAGTCGGCAGATAAGCGACTGGTATTCAAAGAATGCCTGAAGACTACCCTGACTTACTTCTGCTTGATATGGGGTGTAAGCCGTAACGAATTCGGTGCGCCTTGAAAGTGCTGGCACAACGGCGGGGATGAAGTGTTCATAAGCGCCTCCGCCTGAAAAACAGATAACATCCTCCCCATAACGATTTTTCGCCGCCAGTCGCCTCATCTCGGAGGCGAGTTCAAACTCGCCTATCGCAGGTGCCATCTCCGGGAACGACTCTCGCCGCAAATCCGCAGGGATGCAGGAAAATAAATCCTCCACCGACTCTGCGCCGATGGATGCAAGAAGGGTTTTTTGCTCTTCTTCGGTGCTACAAAGATATGGATTCAATGTTCTTGCTCACTCTCAAGAAACGTTTTATATTCACCGGGCTTCATCAAGTCTCTCACATCATCAGGATTAGACATTTTAATCTTTATCATCCAGCCGGCATCATAGGGGGAATCTGCCACGAGTTCGGGGTTGTCTGCAATCGTGGTATTGACGTCTATCACCTCGCCGCTGACGGGGGCATAGATGTCGAATGCCGCCTTGACTGAATCCACCACACCGAATGATTCGGCTTTTTTGAGCGTTGTCCCCTTTTCGGGCAAATCAACATTTACTATCTCTTTATCCATCTGGTCAACGGCATAAGCAGTAATGCCGACCGTAACTTCGCTGTCAGAGACACGTGCCCATTCGTGTGACTTTGCATATAAAAGGTCTTCGGGGATTTCATAAGCCATTTTTACTTCCTCCGTTTATAAATTGGTCTTGGGCGGATTATTGCCGGATGAAACTTATCGTGGACTTTAATACTTATATCTGTGCCGACTTTCGCCTTCACCTTATCTACATAAGCCATCCCGATTCCCTTTTTGAAGGTGGGGGAAAATGTGCCGCTCGTAACAGTTCCAATAGGGACGCCCTCGAAGCTGACGGTGTAACCCTTGCGAGGGATGGCATTATCGAGCATCTCAAAACAGATGAGGCGTTTTGAAAACTCTGCATCTTTGCTATGCAGGAGGGCGGTTTTTCCGATGAAGTCCGGTTTTGAGAATTTTACAAATTTACCAAGCCCTGCCTCCAGCGGTGTAGTCTGGGTGTCGAGCTCATTTCCATAAAGAGGATAGCAGGCTTCTGTGCGCAATGTATCACGTGCCCCGAGTCCCACTGGTCTTAAGCCCCTGTCCTCGCCTTCATCCAGAAGTCGTTCCCACAGCGGCTGTAGATAGATAGAGCCGCAGTAAATCTCAAAACCATCCTCGCCGGTGTAGCCGGTTCGGGAGACAACGGCTTTTGCCCTGTATAGATAGCGCACCGTAAATTGATATGTTTTTAAGGCCGAAAAATCGCCATTTGCCACGCTGTTTAAGATTTCGAGGGAGCGGGGACCCTGTATAGCAAGCATCAATATCGAGACGCTTGAATCCTCAATCTCCACATCGTAATTAGCCACACACTGCCGGAGCCAGTTCAGGACAATTGCACTATTACAGGCGTTCACAACGAGCATAATGTAATCCGGCGCGAGATAAACCGTAACGTCATCTATCACACCACCGTGCCGGTTGCACAGAAACCCATAATGCACGCCGCCTTCGCTTATGTCCTTGAGGTCATTAGTAAAAATATACTGGACAAATTTGAATCTATCCCTCCCACGAATACGGATACGCCCCATATGCGAAAGGTCGAAGAGTCCCGCCCTTTCACGCACCCTCTGGTGTTCCGCTCGAATACTCGTATACTGGAGTGGCATCTCCCAACCAGCGAATTCAACCATTCTGGCGCCGTGACTTTTGTGCCAGTTATATAGAGCGGTTCTTTTCACCACAAATCCTTACCCATTGCAAATATAATTCGGAACCCAAAAGCAAAAACCTTAATCTGCCCGAGGCGGGTATGCTAAATTTATTTATTCGACGGAATCGAGCCATACAATACTTCACCAGAACTATGCGTATAAATATCGTTACTTCCCTGTCAATATATAACTAACCCGAAAACAATCACGGGGCGCATCTTTGCAAAGCTACCAAATCAATCAGGGCTTTTCACTACACCATCA
>CAZGKP010000052.1:1210-19147 GCA_964526215.1 uncultured Candidatus Sumerlaeota bacterium | reverse complement strand
TTCAAATTTAGGCTTAAAAAATGTAACCGTAAAAAATCCTTCATATTCGAAAACGGCTTCCGGTAAATGGGCTTCCTTCATTAGATTGCGAATTCGTGCGATACCAGTGCCCATTCGTTCGATATAGTTTGATCGATGCAGCAGGGAAGCAATAATGGGATTCCGCGTAACGCTTCGTTTGCCGAAGTCCTTTGGACTTAATGCTCGTGGCAACCCGCCGGGATTGGAAATTTCCACGCGGTCGTCATAAATTTCTATGGAAACATTGGCTCCTTTCTCGAAATAATCGCGATGACATACTGCATTCACAACCGCTTCACGTAAGGCGGTTTCCGGAATCTCCAAAACTTCTTTACGTCGCAAAGACGTAATTTCGTATTTCAGATTCAAATGTTTTTTCAAAAAAATCAAAACATCTTCGATGTTTTGGATTATATTGCTGGTTAAATCTTTTCTATCAAGCACATACGTTTTATCCTTTCCCTTAAACAATGCACAAGTAATGGTTGATTGCGGAATTAACTTTTCCGGATGAGCAGCAAAAAAAAGTAACCCAGCATTATTCAGCACTGGCGTATTATTGATATAATCCAAAACATCCAGGTTGTGTAAAATGACTTCATCGGACAGTATTCGAGAAATATCAGCAATTTGCAGATAATGTTCAAAGGCATTATCATCAAAAACAAGTGATAATGCTTTTTTATGATTAAAGAGCTCGTCGAATCGAACTCGCCCTTCGTATTGAATAAAACGAATAATTTCCCGTGTATTAAGTTTTTGTGAATTGGCTCCTACTCGAATAAAGAAACCTTTTGAACAACTATAGGGTTTATGTACTCCTTCTTTTATATGAACAACAAGCACATTGCCCAAGGGTTCCTGCTTAATTTCCACCGGAGGATCACAATTTTGGGCAATGTCTTGTATTTGTGAGCGTAACACATTGGTCATTTTAATGCCTTTAATACGGTTCTGGTCATCAACACCTAAAAAAATCCTGCCGCCGGAAGAATTGGCAAAAGCCACCATCTCTTTAGAGATATCGGTTCTCAGATTTTCTTTAAATTCAGTGGTGTAGCCTTCCCCCTCTTCGCAAATGATTTGTAATTCTTCCGGGTTCATTTCTTTTCTTCGATTTGATTAACCTTTAAGATATTGACTTCACCACAATTATGCAACCAATGCCTCATTTACCTCTTCGAGGATTTTATCCATATCATCACCGAAGGCTTTATACATTCCGCCTATTCCGCCTTTTGCGTCGAATGGCTCGTAGTCTAAATCTCCTCTATCCAGATGAACAGAAGCCGCGATATGCTCTTTTATCATACGAAGCCACGTCATTTGTTCTTCGGTGAACTGTTTCGGACCGGCATTTTTTCTGAATACCCAATCTTTGAAATTCTTATCTACGGTTGTGTCGTAAGGCGTAAGCACTTTATCAATACCCGTTACCCTGCGGATAAGTGAGACAAGGGCAATGAGTTCATTTTTGGGACTCATACCATTCACGTTTTCAATTTGCTGATAAGCGTTCCAGACGTTAATCGGGGCAAGGGATGGCTTGTTTGCTTTTAATACATCGAGCACTTCTTTTATCATCTTGAATGTTACTTCTCTGCGCCTGTATGGCTGGCCGTAGAAAATTGTAAGGGCGGTGATTTCGTCTTTATTTTCGCCGAGGAATGATTCAAAATTTTCTATCAGTTTAGACGCTTTTTCCTTTGCCTGTTTATCCCAACCGTCAAACGTTACTCTATCAATATTTACCGTATCAATAATCTGTTCGTGAACTTGGCGGACTTCTTCGATATATGTATTCAGATTGCCCGTAAAAACATTTGCAGCCCGGCTAATCAATTCTTGTTGTGCCGCCTCTAACTGCTTTCCAGAAGGCGCTTGATTTTCTTTAATCTCAAACCTCTCCCTTGCTTCTTCCTCGATTTTGTCAGGGTCAAAGGCATTCAGCAATTTATGAACTACATCGTTTACGGTTTTGCCATCTGCCTTCTGTTGAAACCGGTGCTTTTCTTCTTCGGTGATTTGTTGGTCAAGCCTCGCCAGACGGTTGGCAAGAGACGTCATCACATCTTCATTTCTGCCTGCTCCCATCATTACGGCGCTTAATAAATCTTTGAGGGGCACAGAGTTTTTGCGCTCCAGTGGGCGGCTGTCAGTTTTCAAGCTTTTTGTTACGCCGACAGCATCCACAATTACAAAATGTGTCTTTGCAGAGTGCGTTGACGGTGTAACCTTTTTGAGGTCATCGTAATTTATTGTGCGGGTGCCTCTCCCTATCATCTGCTGGAAATAGTTACGGCTTTTGACGTCCCGCATAAATAACAGGCACTCCAGAGGTTTGACATCCGTGCCTGTGGCAATCATATCAACCGTAACGGCAATACGCGGGTTGTAGCTGTTGCGAAACTGTGAGAGGATGGATTTAGGGTTTTCTTCTGCTTTATAGGTAACCTTTTTGCAAAAATCGTTTCCCTCGTCAAATTCCTCCCGCACTATTTGAATTATATCATCTGCATGGCTATCTGATTTTGCGAAAATTAAAGTTTTGGGAATTTCCTCTCTGCCCGGGAAAATTTTGGGTAACTCCCTTCTGAATGTTCTAATAATCGTTCGCATCTGACTGGGGTTTACTATATCTCTATCTAACTGCTCAGGAGAATAGTCAACAGCCTCATCCAGCTGTTCCCATCGTTTTTTCCTGCTCAGCCTTTCTCTTTTCTCCACGTATTCTTTGGCTGCGATTTTAGCGCCATCTTTTGTAATCTCGGTCTCTATGGTATAAACATCATACCCTACATTCACGCCATCGGCTACAGCGTCTTCGTGTGAGTATTCGCTGACAACGTTTTCGTGGAAAAAGGCATAGGTTCTTTTGTCTGGTGTGGCGGTTAAGCCGATTAAGAACGCATCAAAGTAATCGAGTACTTGCTTCCACAGATTGTATATTGAGCGATGACACTCATCTATGAAGATAAAGTCGAAAAACTCTATCGGTATTTTCTCATTATAGACAACGGGCACAGGTTCCTTTGGCTGCCAGCGTTCATTGGGGTTTTCCTCTTCTGCCTTCTCATCCAGTTCTTCACCCTTAAGAATGGAGTAAAGCCTTTGAATGGTACTGATACATACCTGACTATCCGTTGCAATATATCTGGATTTCAGGAGTTGTACATTATAGAGTTCGGTAAATTTGCGGTTATCATCATTGGGGAGATAAGCCATATATGCTTGCTCTGCCTGCTCTCCAAGATTTCGGGTATCAACAAGGAATAGAATTCGTTTTGCATCAGCGAACTTCAACAATCTGTAAGTAGACGTTATTGCAGTATAGGTTTTGCCTGCACCGGTAGCCATCTGGATTAATGCCCTGGGGCGATTATGTTTAAAGGCAGTTTCAAGATTATGTATTGCCCCGATCTGGCAATCACGCAGACCCTCTGTGTCTAAATTGGGGAAATATAACAAACTTTCACGTAATGATTTCCCCTTTTTTATCCACTCCATTAAAGTTTCGGGCCTGTGGAAAGTAAAAACTTCCCGTGCTCTTGGTTTGGGGTCACGCATATCTGTAAAATGCGTAACTTCACCCGTACTTTCATAAACAAATGGCAATGGTTTGTTGTTAATGTATTTTAATTTGCTTTTAGCGTAGTATTCAGCCTGTGGTTCATACACTGTAAGCCTATAACCTTCTTCCTCTCGTTTTGCTTCGATAATGCCCACGGGCTGGCGATTAACAAAAAGCACGTAATCGGCAGGTCCAATATCTGTGAGATATTCACGGACAGCTATTCCTGAACTGGCGCTGAAGTTAATTTTATCTTTGTCCTGAACTGCCCATCCGGCAGCTCGGAGCATTCTGTCTATATTATCTCTGGCTCTTTGCTCGGGTGTTTGATTTTTTTCCATATTCATTCCTCAAAACGGTCAGGAAATCCCCGTTTGAGCCGTCCCTTCTATTGTCTTTGGTTGTTAATCGTTTCGTATCTTTACGACCTCATCAGTGTCAATCCCAAACGCGTTTATGGCTAATAGACCTCTGGTGGTGTGAGGTAACGCAGGGATTGACATTCGGCGGGGAAGGTGAAAAGAATTATGGCTGTTGTTACGGCATAATGAGGCGGATTTTTCACTGGTGCTGCTCCGAAAATTTCTTTTTTAGACTGGATAACGCGGATTGACACGGATGGTTATTATCCATGCAATCCTGTCTAAAGTATATTTTCATACTTTTGGGAGAGTCGCAGTGGCGACTCATTAGGACTTCTCCGATGTTAGTCCGGGGTTGATGCGATGGCGTCCGGTAGGTTTGTTCATCTCCACACACATTCACACTATAGCCTGAGAGATGGCGTTCCTTCGGTCGAAGCGCTTGCCACACAGGCTGCTCGGCTGGGATTCGATGCCCTTGCCCTGACCGACCATAATACCCTCGGCGGTATCCCTTCTTTTACAAAAGCCTGCCGCAAAAATGGCCTGAAACCTATTGTCGGCTGCGAGATAAATATCCTCCCTTTCCGCACCCGCATTGTTAGTGTTGCTCCGGGGAGAGCCTCACCACAGATTTATCACGCCACTTTGCTTGTCAAAAGCGAGGTTGGTTTTCGCAATCTGATAAAGCTGGTGAATCGTGCCCACAGGAATGCCATTGACGGCAAGCCTTTCATCACTTTTGCCAATATGAAGGATACCGGTCGGGGATTGATTTTTCTCACGGGATGTCATCGGGGCGAATTATACAATCTATTGAGGATGGCGCGGATCGAGGAGACTGAAGAATACATCGGTTGTCTCATTCATCTGTTCGGGCGCAATAATGTATTCTTCGAGCTCTCGATGGTGAACTCGGAGCGTGAGCGGACAATAAACGGACGGATGGTGCAGCTGGCGAATTTTCTGGAGATGGGGATAGTCGCCACAAACGATGTGCATTTCTTGTTGCCGGAGGATGAGGTGGCTTATGCGTGTCTATGCGGACGGGCATCTATCCTTGAAGCGGGAGCGGCGCACCCATTCGGTGAGATTCTGAAACCTCCCGAATACACGCGGCATCTCGCCACACCTGAAACGATGCGGGAGAAATTCGGTTCCTGTCCGGCGGCGATTGAGGCAACACACGAGATTGCCGATATGTGTGAATTTTCCTTTGATGATTTCCGCTCCCCACCAATAGCGCATCTCCCCTTGCATAATTTCGTTCGCGGGCAGGACGCCGACTCTTATCTATGGGACATTGTCTTTGAGGAGGCGGCACATCGCTATGGTTCGCTCTCGCCGAAATTAAAAACACGCCTCAATGAGGAATTTGATGTCATTAAACAAAACGGTCTGGCTAATCACCTCGTTCTTCTTTATCGTGTGGCGACCTTCCTGAATGAAAACGGTATTCGGAAAATCCTTTCCCATAGCAAACTCACATCTGGCATCATTGCATACCTTCTGGGGCTATCGGAGGTTGACCCCGTAAAATACCACGTGAGATTTCGGGGATTCACCGGCGAGGGTGAGGCATTTCCCGTGGCGACATTTGAAATCCCCTCGCGATGTGTAGAAAAGACTGTCGGATATATCACAGGGATATTCAATTCCGGCTCGATATGCAAGGTGGGGCGTTATGCGACCTGGCAGCGCAACACCCTTTTAGGGCACATAGCACGCTGGGCGAGGCTTTCCCCTGCGGATACCGATGCTTTCACCAAGGCTGCCACATCGAGGGAACTTCTCGACCAGGTCGCCTACGAAAAATTCATAACCGAAAACCGCCAGCAACTACCCTTAACTTCCACAGAGTTTCTCCTGGCGGTTTACGCCCGCCTTTATCCGCGTCCGAAGAATCTGCAGCCTCATCGTGGCGCACTGGCGTTCTGCGCAAAAGACCTGGAGGACGTCCTCCCCTGTGACGTAAACGATGGCATCAGCATCTCTCAATTCGGCGAAACTATTATTGATGACCTTGGACTGCACCGCATAAACATCCAACCGAACCCTATGCTGGACATCCTCGACACCGCAACGGATTGGGTCAGGCTCCAGGGCAATCCAAAATTCTCCCCCGAGACAATCGCCTTAAATGACAATGCAACCTATCAATTACTGGGGCAGGGGCTTACGGATGGCATTGCATCTTTTTCCTCAATTACCATAAAGTCTCTATTGCGCCGCGCCCGCCCTACCTCTCTTATGGAGGTCCTGAAGGCAAGGACGGAAGCGGAGAAAGATCGCTCGGGTGCTTCACATAGCAAGGCCGACATCGTATCTGAAATTGCCACCTGCCTCGAGGGTTTCAGGTGTGCATACATAAAGGCACATTATCAGGCATCTTTTATGACCGCCGCATTGACCCACGCATATAGCCGGAGCGCAGAGGCAGACCGATTTAGCACACTCGTCCGCCATACCCATAGACTGGGAATTAAACTGAAGCCCCCCAGTGTCAATGTGAGTATATATACTTTCTCTCAGGAGGGGGATGATATCAGGACGGGGCTTATGGTTGTGCGCCTTATGGGTGAGAAAGCCTGCAACGAACTCATCACCGTCAGACAGGGTGGTTCGTTCAATGACCTCGCCGACTTATGCCAGCGCACCGACCCCAGACTCATCAATCACCGCCTCCTTATCAATCTCATCAAGGCAGGAGCCCTGGATACATTCGGATTCAAGCGTTCCCGGCTACTTCGCATACTGGAGCAAACCATTGACTCTTACAGGCAATCCGGGGAAAAAGACGAAGCCACGCCTCTGCTCTTTTCTTCCCCCCGCGCTGATTTTCCAGAACAAATCCCTCATATACCGGAGTTCTCCCCCGAGACGCTTTTGCGCCTTGAGTCCGAGGCGACAGGCTACGCTACTATGCGCAACCCTCTGGAGCCGTATATAGATTTGCTGAACTCTATGAATGCGATTAAGGCATCTGAACTCTCCCTTAAATATCTCGGTGCCGAAAAGTTCATTGCGGGTTTTATCGAACAGATTGAGACGGAGGGTCCCCTTGTGGCGGGTGGAACGGCAATGGTTCTGGACTTCGAGGGTTTTCCGGTGAAGGTATCCAGCGAGGTCGCCAATAGATATTCCGATGCCCTCCGCACAAACCAGGCGGTCTTAATCGGAGGGGTTATAGAGAATGACGGCGAATATCCGGCGATCCGAGCTACCTGCGCATTCGGGCTTGAAGACCTGCGTGCCACTATTCCTGCGGTCAAAAAGATTGTGCTCGATTGCAGCGCTTCGCCCAATGTAGACAAAGACACCCTCAAGAAAATCTATCGTCTGCTCAAGCAATATCCCGGCGAGAGCACCGTTGAGATGATAAATATCCCAAAAGGAGGAGCGCGCCTCTTACAAAAAATCAATAAGAGGAAAATCCTCTTCTGCCCCCCACTTTACTTTGATTTATGCAAGTTGCTTACGGAGAAGGGAATCCGCACATATACACCCCGCCCGGACAAGCCGTAATGGCGAATTACAAATAGCGAAATCCAGTTTAGACACGAGGGTTTCACACACGGCATTTTATTATAGGTAACATTTTAGTTAATTGAAAAAAATCAATAAGGAAGCAGGGAAACCAGGAAACAAAACACATATAATTTTCATGGCTTCCCGGATTCCTTATAAAATCGTATTCGCTTTCAAACCGCTAAACTCTGACTATTATACAGTAGTTTGGCAAAATTAAACACCCTTCTGTGTTCAGGATTTTCTTTCACAAGCATTAATTGACCACGAAGACACGAAGACACAAAGTGAGCACAAAGAAAGAAAAATATTTTAGTGAAATTCTTCGTGTCTTTGTGTCTTGGTGGTAGATGTGTATCCGCCTGAGGCAGACTGTGAATAAAAGACTTGTGGAACTTCTTCCCCAATTTTTGCCAAAGTGCTGTATTATGGTAATTTTCAAAACCCCGACTATCTTCCTCCGCGGTGTTCTCTCGCAGACAGGATGCGGCTTGCACCGCTTCTGTATCGGCTGGATAGTATGAGAAAAATTATCCCCGCCAGGAGGCACAGAACAAACATAATTAATCCCACGATGCCCAGGGAGAATGCAAAAATTGCTTCGTTCATTGTCCATATAAAAAAGGAGGCGATTCCAATCAGTGCAAATAGTCCGCCCACAATGAACAGGATAATGGTAATCCGCCGCATCCTTTTTTCCAGTTGCCCCGCTGCCTTTTGAAGGGCAAACGCTGCTTCATCTGAGAGATTGATTTTTTCAGAGGCGGTGATCAAGAGTTGATAGGTGCGTGAAGGATTGTGGTTTTGCCACGCCAAGAGGCCGTCTTTTTGAACCTTCAGAGCTTCCCGTATCTGTCGTTCTTCGCGACACTTTGCGGCGAGGTCATCGTGCATTGCGGTTGCGTCCTCATCGCCGGGTTTAACCGCAAGGAGGTCTTTGCACATCTCGAAAGCTGCGCAATATTTTCGGCGGCTGGTAAAAGATTTAATAGCCCTATGGATAGCAGATATGTCCGCGGGAGTGAGTTCGAGCATCACTTGAGGTTCCTTGCCGCAAGTCGGACAATATTCGGCGTCCCGGGGCAGGAGTGCGGCGCAGTCGAGACATACGAGTTTCCCGCGCATAAGTGCGCCGCATCCGCAGGCGAGATGCGTGATAGGAATAGGTTTATCACATCGGAAGCAACGTAATGTTATGAGGTCATTCAGGCGTTTGCTACTTTTTTTCAGAATCAAGGTAAAGGCTTGAGTATCCTGATAGAGTGGGACAGGCGCAATGAGGCGCGGCGGCGTAGCCATCGGCGGGGCGTCGGTCTGTGCAACGGTGGGGAGTAAATCAATGATAAAGTGGGCGTCATCAGCCTTGATGTCTCGTTCAGCGGCGAATTGAAAAAGGCTCTGTTTCTGCACGGGAGAGAGTCCGCCAGCGTTGGTGGTCAATTCAACAATTTGTCTGAATTTAGCAAGTTTCCGACTTTTGATAGCCTCGAAGTATACCTGCAGGGCAGTGTCATATTCATAGCGTTTTGCGGGATTTCTAAGGACTTCGGCGGCGGCGTGAAGGTGCTCAAGTATAGCCGCTGCCTCATCGCGGTATTTCGGGTTATATTTCAGGCGTTCAAGGAGTTCTTTCGAGCGATTGAGTGCACGGGATAAATCCTCAAGGGAGAAATTCCGGGAGATGCCGAGTGCCTCGTAGAAAGAAAACTCGTCCTTCTCCGCAGGCAGGTCGAGTTGCTTGCGCAGTTTAGGTGAAAGCGAAATGAATAGAGATTTTGCGACCACGATATCCCCATAAATAATTGCCAGAAAGATTGATTATTTATACAAGGTTGTCCCCGCCGGGTCAACTGCTTTTGATTGACACCAAACAGCTGGAGAGAATAGACATATAGTATGATTGTCAAGGTGAGAATGGTCCGGCTTATTTGCAATGGGAAACAAAATAACACATAATAATATAGTGGCAGCGAGAAAGTGGGTAATATTTGCCATAATACTGTGTGTCGCATTGTGGTTGCGGTTCTGGGGACTGGCAAAGGCAGAGTTAGGCGCGGATGCGATTCTTTCCGTTGAGACAGCCAGAAAGCCTGATGTAATATCCGTTCTCCAACACATCCGAAGGGAACATCAAGGGGCAGCTCCTCTGGATTTTCTCATCCTCCACTGGTGGATCAATCTGGTGGGCGAAACCAATCTAACCGTCCAGGTGCCTGCCGTAGTGTGGGCGATGCTTACGATAGTGTTAGTCTTTTTCATAGGGAGGAGGCTTGCCGGGGACGCCACGGGTCTTTGGGCTATGTTCTTGCTTGCCATTTCGCCCTTACACATTTACTTTAGTCAGGAGGCGCGCTATTATGCCCTTTTTTGCTTTTTATCCATGGCAACATTATGGGCGATATTGCGCGCCATTGATCGCCCAATCTTGAAAAATTGGTTGTTAGTATTTATCCTGGCTTCACTCAGCTTTTATGCCCATTACTATACCGGTATCGTTTTAGGCATTGGATGGTTGTGGCTTCTTGGCTCCTTGCTTCTTTCACGAAATGAGTCTCGGATCTTCAGGGATACTCGTCGTAAATTTTTTCAGTTTACGCTAACGAGTTTTGCTTCTTTCCTGGTATTCTTGCCCTGGTTCATTTACAAGACTATCTCGGAATACCCAAATGCGACCAGACCCTTTGGGTTAGAAAGCCTGCGTGTTGCCTGGCTTTCCCTGGTTGAGTTCGCGGGGACTCACTTCATTAACAGTGCCATAGATTATGGACCTTTAATGATCGGTCTTGTATTATTTGGAGTCGGAGTATGGGCTATTTTGAGAAACTGTGAGAAAGCGAGTATTCTTCTACTCGGCTTCCCTATTACGCTTGCCTTTGTGTATTTCGTTTGTTTCAAATACCTCTATTACCCCACGACCCGGCAATGGTTTTTTCTACTCCCCTGGTTTGTTCTGGTTGAGGCAAGGGGTATTACTCATATGATGGGATGGGTTAATGGAGATAGGTCAGGAGTTCAACGGCGACTTTACCCTGCGGCGACTATATTAGTGGCTGCTTTATTGACGTGGGGACCGTTCATTCAATTGCGGGACTACAAACGGGGGGCGACTTCGGTTGATTCATTGCTTGTTGCCTCCCAGAAGGGACTTTCTCCCAGAGATACGTTGGTGGGAATCGGACTCTCCCCGGATAACGTCGCATCTCATTTAGCATACGCCAATAAGTATGCAAAGGTGGCTCACCAGGTTCTTAATGCGGACGAGTGGCTAAATTTATACTCCCCAGAACGCAAAGGGGAAAATAAACCACTCCGTGTTGTTTTTGTATCCTCAGAACGCAATATTCCCTACAAGGGACCCGGGTTTTATATACCTCCCTGGACATACTACTTCCCTCTTGAGAACGAACCGGACACCTCACCTAATCGGCTACTTCGCTTCATTGCACTTCAAAAGGAGGTGCTAAGGGAGGGCTACGCTAATCAATCGCTTCGATTGTTCCCCTCGGAGCTGCTGCGACAGATTGCCACTGCACAGATGATTCTTGGTGAAACAGAGGGTGCTATAGAATCCCTTAAGCAAGCAATTCACTTAAACCCATTGCGCCGCGACCCTCACGCTGCTTACGCTATACTGCTAGAAAGCCTGGGCAGAGAAAAGGAGGCGGAGCGAGAATGGCGCGGTGCTGTGACGGGGATTCCGCCCCTTGCCGAGGACAGGGTGAGCCTTGGGCGCTTATTACTTAAACGTGGCGAACCTGATGAAGCCGAGAAATTCTTCCGTGAAGCCCTTAAGATGCAACCACACCACCAGTGGGCGATGTTTTGTCTACGCCAGATTCTCCTTAACTCAGGGCGTATGGACGAGGCACGCACCTTTAGCAAAAAGCTATTGAAAATCCCTGACCTTAAAAATGAAATTAACTGGCGCGTGAAAGTGCAGGACTCCGACCCAATGCTTATGAGTTATCTGAAAAAACTCAAGGAGCCGTCTCTACTTGTGCTTACGGTGGGTTTCCTAGACGACGATAAGTATCTCAGGAACGCAATGATAAATTCAGGTAATCAGGCAAAGAATATAGGAATGGCGGCGCTCCGTGACCTGCCGCCTTTTATTCGCTCCGGCAAGCCATTTGGCAAAAGACGGCGGGTTGTCTTTATCGCCGCCGAATCACTCGAAAATATCAGTCCCTTCCCTGTGGAAAAATGCGGCGACCTGTGGGCTACCACACCAGACTACCTTTATGATGATGTTTTGCACATGATTCGGGATGGACTCTGGATGCAACTTAAACTCCATGAACGCCATACAAAAAAAGCTACCTCCCTTGCACAGGCGTGGAGTTATGTGATGTTAGCTAATCTCTCCCAGACACTTCCTGAACACTCAAAGGACACAACCGCCTGGCTGCGAAGGGCAACTGAACTCGTCCCTGACCGTGCCTTTTTTTTGCTCCTCTTCGGCAAACAACTTATCGAAACAGGAAATCCCGAAGATGCCCTAAAGGCGCTGGCGCGAGCAGAAAAACTCCAACCCAACGACCCGGAGATAGCCGTTGCACAGGCAAACGCACTCGCTTCTCTGAATCGCGTTGAAGAATCCATAGATGCTTTCCGTCGCACCCTTACTCTTAAGCCAGACCACGAATGGGCACTTGTGGGATTAGGTGAACTACTGGATAAAAGCGGACATTCAGATGAGGCAACCGCCATCTGGCAGAAACTACTAAGTGCGGCAAAAACTGCGTCCAACAAACAAAAAGCAAAAAAACGTCTCCAGCGCAATTCTCTACATAATTGATTGCCCTGAATGGTAATGCCAGAACTATATCTCATACCCTGAGACGCTCAAGAAGTGCCCCGGCACTCGCAATACGCTTCTCGGGGTCTTTCTCAACACAGGCTGCGAAAATATCGTCAAATGCAGGAGGAACGCCGGGACTCGATTCGCCGGGAGGAGGAAAGCCACTCTCGAGATGCACGTCTATAATCGCATCAGACTCACTTATTCCCATAACCTCAAACGGTGTCTTCCCTACCAGCATAAAATAAAACGTGAGTCCCAATACGTAAATGTCTGTGCCGGTGCTAATCTTTTCACCCCGAATCTGCTCGGGGGATATGTAAATTGGCATTTCGAGTGTGGATGTAGTATCCGGTGTCTGCGTTATTCGGGTTGTATCGAACATAATCTTCGCCATCCCGAAATCTGCAATCTTGGGGATGCCGGCATCGCTGAAGAGTATATTGGTTGGTTTCAGGTTACGATGAATGACTCTCTTTGTGTGGGCGTAATTGAGGGCATCGGCGATCCGCTTGAGGATATTGAGGGCATCTGTAGGGTTTAATCCACCCTCTTTACTGGCGCGCTCCTGGAGATTTCCCCCACCACAGTATTCCATCGAGATAAAATTCGAGCCTCGCATCTCACCAAAATCGTAGATGGTAACGATGTTGGGATGATTGAGACGGGCAATAACTTTAGCCTCGCGGCGGAATAATTCGCGCGCACGGGGCGTTGCGGAACTTGCCTCTGGCAGAACCTTCAGAACAATTAGTCTGTCAAGAACGCGGTCTTTTGCCTTATATACAATGCCACCTGCCCCGGGTTCACTCAGTTGCTCCACAATTTCATAGCGCTTGGTGATGTCTCCGGGGGATTCATCAACACGCCTTTTTGTGTCTCCTTCAATAATGGTCCTTTGCTCTTCGACAATAGTGTTGAGCGAATCGAGTCCGGATGTATCATCGGCGAGGGTACGTACCTCGGCGAGTTCTTTCAGTGTGAGCTTACGTTTCCGTGGACCGGGGGATTTCAGGTCAGCGATTCTGTCTCCCACGTCCTTGTAATCCGGTTGAATGCATTGGATTTTTCGATAAATGTCAAGGGCTGGTTCGGGATTATAAGTTGCTTCAAGGGCGCGGGCATACAGATAAAAACTTGCGATATTTGATGCATCGGGAGGGAGAGAGGGCAGTATGCGTTCAAAGGCATCAACCGCCAGCGAGAGGCGGTCAAGGTCGAGGTAACACTCGGCGAGAAATAAGACTGCGCGCCGGTAGTAATTCGATGTATAAGGGACAGACTGCAATTTTGCGACCACTGCCTCGATGTTGCCCTTCTCACGCTCCAAAAGCGCTGCAAAGTAAGGATTATCAGATTGTGCCATACATTCTGTGGCTTTGTCCAGCATACCCAGACGGCGATATATTTCTGCTGCTTCATTCACATCGCCGCCTTTTTCATAGAGTTCGGCAGCCTTGGGTAGATTATTTGCGCGATGATAATACCCGGCGGCAGCGAGTGGGCGACCGAGTTTCTCCAGGCAACGCGCCTGCCCGGCGGAATCGTTAATTGTGCGATAGAGTTCAAGAGCCTTGTGTATATCGTTTACCTCCTCGTAAAGCCCAGCAGCACGTTTCAAATCTTTCTGTTCAAGGGCAATGTGGGCATCCATCCGGGTTACGTGAGTTTGATTACCCAATTGCTCGTAGCAGGAGCGCGCCTCCGACCACTGTTTTGATTCCTCAAAGATTTTCGCAGCGCGTTCAATAAACCCGGCATCGAGGCAGATTTTAGCCGCCTTACGCGCATCACCCATTAGGGCGAATGACTTCAGTGCCTCCTCGACATAACCGAGCCGTTCAAAAATCTCACCCGCCTTCCGAGCACATTCCGCAATCTTCGAGTCGGGTTCTGTCGGTGAGGTGAATACAGTGCGTTTTTGAAGTCGGCTATATAGGTCATTAGCACATTTAAGATATAGATGGGCTGCTCGTAAGGGGTCCTTTGCGCGGGCAAAGGCATCCGCGGCACGGCGCGTATGCCCGGATTTCTCGAATAACTCCGCGGCGCTGCGATACTTGCGGGCATCGAGGAACGCCTCGGCAGCCAGCAAGTATTTGCCGCTGGTAACAAGCTTCTCTCCCCAACGAGAAAAGCACCTGATTGCCGCCTCGCGGTCGCCTAATTTTTTGTAACATTCAGCCGCATCCTCAAAGTTCCCGGCTGCCTCGAAGTTCCCGGCTGCCTTTGAGTATCCCTGGGCTTTCTTATACGCCTCTGCGGCGGATGCGAAGGAACCGATACTTTCAAAACATCTGGCTGCCTGGAGATGGAGACCCGCATTTGCATAGTACCTCGCAGCGTTTTCCCGCCGCCCGAAAAAGAGGGCATAAACCGCCTTTTTCGCCTGTATCCGACGCTCTTTGTTTCCCTCCCCCACAAGACCGTATCTGATACCGATGATGAAGCCAAACAGCCAATCCACCAGGTTCATAAACCCCGAGAATAGGGTATCCAGGAGAATAAAAAGCAAAACACCTACCGCAGGGTAAGCTATGTAACGTAAAGAACCAAGGCGTTGATTCCAATGGACAAAGGTCTGGTGAGGTATGCGGTTATAGGCAAAATAGATGATGCCCCCAATGATTGCCAGCCGTATGATGAATCGCAAGATTTTCATTTTTCGCACTTAATCCCGAAAACTATCAAAATATCCAGAATTAGAAAGTAGGAACAGAGTTAAGAAAAGTCAACATAAGAAAGGAGAAAGTTTTTATCGGGAGGGCAAAGCGGTTAATAAAACAACCACAGCTGGGGTGTTATGGAGGAGGAATATCTGGTGAGGCGCATTGCGTCTGCAATAACGTAAATCCCTTCGCCTTCCCAGAAATTCGTGAGTGTGATTTCGGCTGCGCCGCCTGTGAATGCGAATGTCCCGAGTGGATGCCAGCCGTCCCCGCGCCAGTTTTGACTCGCAATGATAAGCCCACCCTCAGGGGGAGCGCTGTTGTACTTCACATAATAATGTGCATCCGCAGCATAATCATTGTCGTTCACCCAGAAATCGAGCTGGTAATTCCCTGGCGGAATTGAGTTGAATATCCAGGAGGCGCTCTCACTACCGTCTCCGGGGGTATTATAGCGTTTGTCGGGACCATAGGGTTGCCCCTGGGAGCTGGTTCGCCAGTTGCCGCTATAAGTGAAGCCGGGCGTGTCATTGTCAATGATGAACTGCGCCTGCCCGCTGGGGATTTGAAGGACCTGAATATCGTCAATGTTCCAGCCGGCGTAGTTCCAGCCCGAATCTGTCGGTCCCATTCCCCAGCGCACATAAACGGTAGGGCGATAGTCGGCAATCCCCGATATATCATATTCCTGAAGAACCCATGCAGAATCTGTGATTGTGGAGTCAGGATTTTCCCAGACCACGCTCCAGGTTGCCCCGTCATTTGATGCCTCAAATGTTGCGTGGTCACAGCTGCTTCGTTCCACATTGAGCCAGCGGTAAAAAGAGGCAATGGTCGAGTATCCGCCTGAACAATCAATTGCCTCCGAGGTGAGGTATTGCGCACCTGACATATTATGTGCGTAGCCGCCGCTCAGATTGTAGCCGTAAACATAAGACCCACTATGCCCCGATGTGGGGTCGGGATTTCCGTGGTCTCCCGCCTGACCGGTGGGCGTGCCGAAAGCCCACTCGCCCCCGGTGTCCCATCCGGGGTCGGAATCGAGTGGCTCGTCAAATATTACGATGTGTGCATCAATTGTTGCTGATGTGGTGGCAGTGGAGGGACCCGTGCCGTCAAAGGCATCGTGATATGTAATGATTATGGTGTCGTTGGGGGAGACCTGTAATATGCCGTCTGGAACTGGCGCGCCTGTGCGCAGTTGAACCGCGCCACTGAATTTGCCCGCACCTCCTTCGGCGGTAAGGACAATTCGTTCAGGGACGCCCTCTGTTGAGCTCACCGCCTCAACGGTAGCTGTCGCTGAACCTGCGAGGTCTGAATCGGTGAGTGTGGTTTGGACCGAATCACCGATGCGATAAATCGCCTTCTCAAGCCGGACATAACCTTTCGATGACCGGAGTGTGAGGTCTATCTGCACGACCTGACCTGCGGCAATGGTGGCAACGGCGGACGCAGCACCCACACCATTTTTGGCGGCGCTGACTGTATAAGTTCCAGGTGGCACCTCTATTATCGAATAAAAACCATCGCCGGATGATAGATAATTATACGCATCACTGGAGCGATTTATCTTTGCATCAACAACCGGGTCTCCAGCGACATCCTTTGCGTAACCGACAATGATGCCAACTGTGGGATGTGTCTTCCAGGGCATCTCCGGGAGCGGTGCAGGCTCTGTGTAAGGACCGTTCTTATATGCCGCAAAATCTACACTACCGTAAGAAAAAACCGTATTCCCCTTGGCACCCTGACTACGCGTTTCATAAACCTGGGCTATAACATCATTACGCGAGCTGCATCCGGCGTAAATGTGTCTGTCGCCTGTGTGGTTCAGAAAATCGTGTAGCAAAACCTCAAATGGGTGCGCCGAGCCAATCCCCCAGTATATCATCGGATAGATGGCATCAAGAACGTGGGTTTCCATCCAGCCGAAGGAATCCTGATACCACTGGTAATAGCTCTGCGTGCCTGAGCCCTGATAGCCGCTCGGTTCCTTTTTGCATATCCCGAACGGGGCGGCAGTGATTTTCACATTCGGTTTCACATAATTCACCGCTCCATAGATTTTGCGGAGCTGGCGTGTGATTTGTGAACGCATCCAATCTCCCCATCCTTCGCCATCGGGATTACCATCGCCCTCGAAACGTGCCTGTGCAATCGGGTCGTGAGAATACTGCGGACCGGGTGTGCGGATGCGGTCGAAATGAATCCCATCCACATCGTAATGCGTAACAACGTAGAGTATTGCGTGGCGTGTCCAAGCCTCAACATCCGGTACTCCAGGGCTGAGCCAGACATAGTCGCCGACTTTCCCGGCGGGTTGACCATCTTCGCCCGCAATCTGCCAGTTGGGCGAGGCGCCGGGTTTGCCGTAGAGATTATAGATGTGCTGGGGCGTGGTGTTCTCGGGCGGGGTCGGTTGTATCATTGTGTGAGTATTGATATAGGCATGGAATTCGATGCCGCGTGCGTGTGCCTCCTGGATAGCAAAGGCAACCGGGTCCCACCCCGGGTCTGTCCAGTTGAACTGCGGTCCCCAGGGTTCATAAGGGTTCGGGTAGAGCGTATCGGCTTCTCCGCGAATCTGAAAGAGGACGGCGTTAAAATTACTATCTTTAAGGGTTTGCATCATATTACTGATGCGATTTTTGCAGGTAGTTTCATCGGTATCGGGCCATTCAAATCGCGTAATCCAGCAGGCGCGCATCTCGGGGTCAGCGGCGAATCCCGTCCCCATAAGAAAAGCCGCAGCAAAAAACACAGTCGTAATCTTCAGTTTCATAAAATACTTATCCTCTCTTTCATGATAGTTATCTACTACCTACCGAGATGTTTTGGGGAAAATCAAATTAAAATGACTGCACATAAAAAAATCCCGCCTTGTGCCTCGCACCTCATTTTACCTCTTTTGCCTTGACTTTCCAAATGGGAAAACTGCATTCCATACAGAGACGTTATGCTTAATGCCTATCCGAAAACCCT
>CAZGKP010000052.1:0-1200 GCA_964526215.1 uncultured Candidatus Sumerlaeota bacterium | reverse complement strand
GACCGATGGTGCGCCTTCGGCATAATCTGGCGAGCCAGATATTGGGAAACCAGCCAAAACTGTGCAGGGACAGGTTATGAGGGATGCTGTGTATAGTTATTTGTTCCCTCCATCTTAGGTTTTCGGATAGGTACTTAATCGTCAGGATGATATATAGATGACAAAGACAACTTTCCGATTGTCCATATATTTTATCCTGCTGGGATGTGCTCTCCTTTTTGCCTCTCGTTTTCTTCAGTCGTCTTCCCTCATACTTTTAGCCCGGGACCTGCGATTCGGACAACCATTGAGCACCGGGCTATACCGAGAGATTTACACCAGGATTACATTTTTCAAGGATGCGATGTGGTTTTGCGGATTCGGCATAATCATCTCAGGGTTGGCTTCGCTCTTTGCACCCGAGCGGCTCAGGCGACTTATTGAAGAGACAGCCGCTAAACCCGGACGTTCCTTGCTATTCTTTTTCCTTTTTATCCAGATCATATTGGCAGGGATATTCCTCATTACAGAGCAGAGACTGTGGTGGGGCAAGATGTATGGCTTATCTGCACCGGGTGGCAGTGAACAGCGCTGGATGATGTGCGGGCGCGGGTATCGCTATTCGTGCGTAATTGGCAAGGACTTCAACCCTGACGACCGCCTGCTCCTTGCTGGTAAGAATTCTCCGTTTTTCTTCCTGAATTACTATATGTATCCCTTGCGCTTATACCTCTATGACGAGCGGGTGCTTGCCCCCTACGAGGTCGCCCGTCCTTATGTAAAACGCTGGATGCGTAAAAAGCAGGTGCGGTATATTTTGATTTATACGCCATATACGCCGACACGCTGGTGCGTTCTGACACTAAAGAGAAAATGATAACCATTATCAAATTGGTGCACTCACAGTTATTGGTCATCTTCGTGGGAGGATTTTTGTGTGCACTTTTGTTCCGGCATCAAAAAAGCGCACTTGTGTTTTTTGAGCGGGTGGGATTGGTGTATCTTCTGGGTTTTGGTGGTCTCGGCGTGAGTATCTTCCTGGTGGGATTGTTCGGACTTTCCCTGACCGAGGATTTGATTATTCTTGTGGCTCTCTTTTTCGGCACAGGCTGGTTCCTGCTACGGCGGAGGTGGATAAAAAGCTTGGTTGAGAATCCCGCCGAGGTCTCCTCCTTAATCCATTCTTCATTGAAATCTATGAAAAATTGGACGGCATCTCAC
>CAZGKP010000051.1:0-19517 GCA_964526215.1 uncultured Candidatus Sumerlaeota bacterium | reverse complement strand
ACGATGGCGTCATAATGCTTCCCATCAAAGCGCGTCTTCAAAAACCACCTCTGGAGGCGGAGCGCGTAATCCTTCGCAGATGGACAGACGAGTATCTCGTCAACCAGCCCGGAGTCGCGAAAGAGCGTATAACCATTCATATAGCATAGTAACGTAATCTTCGATTCAGGCAGTGAGCATCGCAATTGCCCCAGCATCGGCGCCAGAAGAACCATATCGCCCAGGAAGCCACATCCCGCCACAAGGAGACTTTGCGGGTTCCGGGGAATTACCCGGCGCGGTCTCCTGCGCCGGTAAAACGCAACAATCGCTTCTCGTATGAGCCTTTTAATCAGCGCGAATGCGTATCGGACAGCCTCCACAAAAAACCATACCATAGCCGAAATTATGCGCATCGGCGGAAACCCGCCCGTTATATATCCGTAAATAAAACCGCACTGGCGAATTCGTGTCAGTGTGGTGGTTGCGATAGTGCGGCTGATTTTTTCGCCCCGCGTTCGCTCTGCAATTATGGTCGGTAGAAAAGAGAGAATATCCCGAATCACCCAGCGCAGGTAGCCGAATTTTTGTTCGCGACGAAAATATGCCAGACCGTCATTGAATGCACGCCGCACAAGATAGAAGAGACGAAGCCGCTTCGGCGGGATATCGTGATACACAATAGCCTTCGGGGCAATGACGCAACGCCACCCCCGCAGGCGAAGCCGACGCCACAACTCCACATCTTCCCGCCCCGCATAACGTGATGTGTTCTTTTGCCCGAACCGCCCGCCAATCTCCTGAAATCTCTCCTTGAGCAAAACATCACGCCGCACAATCAGGTTTGCGGTCTGTGGGTAATGGATACTGCCACCTTTGGGACCAAGCAGCCCCGGCACAGATAACCCGATGAGCCAGTTCAGCCTCTCGTCCCACCAGCGCGGGAAAGGCAGTGGATGCAGTGGCACCACAAGCCCGCCTGCCGCATCGGCGTTCTCGACCACCTTTGTTAGATTCTCAAGCCATCCCGCATCCGCAACGCAGTCATCATCAATGAAGGCAACGAACTTTCCACGAGCGGCGTCCACGCCAAGGTTCCGCGCCTCGGCATAACTCACCGAATGCGGGTTCTTAATTATGCGTACATCGAGGGATGATTGGCGAACTATCTCCTCCGTCTTCGCTGTTGGCGCATTATCAACAACGACGACCTCAAAGTCCATACGCGTCTGACGTTCAAGGCTCTTGAGGCAGGCAAGAAGCTTCGCCGGGCGCCTCGCCGTCAGAATCAAAATACTGATTTCTCGCTCAGTCATAGCTTACTTTACGTTTATGTGCTGCATCTCACAAATGTCAATAAGAGTGCGCCTCAAATAGAGCTGGACTCAAAAAGTCATTAATGTTGCTCCCGAAGGGGCACTCCTAAACTCAATTTTGCCAAGACCTATATCACATTCGCTTGAGAGATAGAATATCATCAGGATTTTTTTGACTTCTATTCCCGTTAGCCACTGGAGGTTCTTACTCATATCAGCTTCTATATATTCCCCTTTCTCCAGCGAGTAAAGGTCGAGAGGGATACTTCTCTCCCCCGAATACTCGCGCTGACTCTTTGACATCCAGTATATTCTGACATAGTTGGTGAATGGGGTGATTGAATCGTCTGATTTCGGTTTCATCCTGACATAAATCTTCAATACATCGTAAGATAAGGTTAAGATAGAGTCGGGAATGGTTAACTCCACCCTGCACGATTTCCCGGATGCCCTCAAACGAATTAAAGAGTCATTTTTACAGGCAACAGTGGCATTGAGAATTTTTAATTTTCCGGTGCGGTAGAGTTCAGTGAAGGAGAGGGCTTTCACCGGGATAGATTTTAGTTTTGCACGATCTTGCGCCTTTGTAATATCACTCACCGCCTTCAGGTGAAATCTCAGATAGTCCGCGCGCCAGTGTGAGAAATATCGTTTATTCTCTTCGAGTGAGAGTTTATGGTTTGCAAGGCGACTTAACAAAACTTGCCGGGCGTGCCAGTTCAACCTCTCAACGGCATCGGGTTTATTCATCACGATACCCCACGTCTCACCTACCCAGGGAATCATCCTTATCCGCCAGAAGGTGGAAAATCCGCAAGAGCTGATATACAGATAGGCAAAGAGTGCGACCCATACCCAGAAAATCACACTCGTAATGACGCTTCTTTTACCTCTACTTGCTGGCACGACCGCCTCCCGTGTGTTGCTTCTCTTTATCCGCCTTCTGACGGATTGCAATATACTGTCAGCACATCCTTATTGACTCGATAAAGGCACTCCACCGCAAGTCTTTCCCCATAATAGCGTCCTCTGTGCAAACCGGGCGACACCGTTGTGAGAACCGGCACAAAAATGCCGGGGTTCTCTTTCAGCCACCTCATCTCCCGGGCAAAGTGTCTAAAGTTTCTCGGTCTCAGTGTATGAACGTAATCGACGTTTTGCTTAAGCATCTTTGAGAACCATTGGTCTTTATCTTCAGTGGCAAAAGTTATCAATCGGAGTTTCATATCTTGAGGCATAAGGGAAATTGCCCCGACATTCGGGAAATAAAATACGGTTTTATTTCTGGAGGCAAAGTGTTCACGTATATATTGTCGGACAGTGTTGTCGCAAGGATACTTGTGAAGTTGTTGAGGGGAGAAATCGCCCGTCTGTAAGGAGAAATACCAGAAATCGGGTGGCAAAAAATTCGAGGAGATTGCCGTAAGCGATTTTACGCCGTTATACGAAAGGCATACACAAAGAAGGAATATGAGGATGGCGCGCTCCAGTCGCCTTGCATCCTGCATTATGGATAAAAAGCAAATGCCTGAAAAGAAGGCGAAGTATAGTGTAAAACGCGCATACCACTTCACCGGCTGAAGGAGATAGATAATAAAAAAGAAGAGCCAGGTTGTGGCAAACATCTTTTCTTTTTTGCGAAGCGACCGGAGAAAAGCAATTGCCAGCGCAGGGATGCCAAGTATGAAAAATCCACTCCCGAGTCCGCTGAACATCTGTGCCAGGCTTATACCCCCTTCATCTTCGCGATACGTTATCCAGACAGCCTCAAGGTAGTTATTGGTTTTCCTCTCCATAAATCCATAAATATATTTACTCGGGTGAGGTCCGCTGAATATCTCTTTTCCGAGTATGCGAACCTCAAGTGGATATAGGGGATTTGAATATTTAACAATGTTATGTATATACCACGGTCCAGTGAGCAATAGCCATAAGGCGCCGAAGATGGCAATGAATGTCAGGATGCGTTTGCGTGAGACCTTTGTCTTTACAAAATACACCATCACGATAAAAAATAATACGAAAGAAAAAATGATGCCTGTGGTTTTTACCCCACCGATTATGCCTGCCACGATACAAAAAAGAACCATCCAGCACCAGCGCCCTGTCTTTATAAAAAGCAAAAGGAAAAGTAGTGCCGTAATCAGACAACTTGACATTGCCAGGTCTGCATACGCCTCGGAAAATTGTAGCAGAAATTCGGGTATGAAAACCGCAAAATACAAAACCATAATTGCATATCTTCTTTTTAGACCCAGCTCCCGCGAGAGGGCATAAAGGGCGACAAGTCCCATAAGTGCAAAACTTACCTGCGCCAGGGCACCGGCGTAAAGATTCCCCGTGAACACCATATTATAAAAAGCTATTATGCCACTCGTATTGGGAAAACCGTGAACACGGGATAGCGGGGGCCAGGTATGTCTCCCCATCCCCCCCCAATCTATTGAACGAGCCTGGACCCACCTGACAGGCTCCACCAGGTGATACTCCACCGCATCGCTGTAACGCGGACCAATCTTCAGCCCGAGAATAATCAGAATCAGCAGAATAAGGGTTAATGGCAAAAGGAGGAGGAAGTCGGAGAACGTGGCTCGCCCTAACGCATTACCCAATACTCGCAGGGGTCTTATTTTCGGTGATACGTGAAAGAGGTATAACCCCAATGTGATTGCCATCTCTAATAAAACTATCAGCAGGATGTATGTGGGATGGAGAGAGACCTGACCAAAGACAAAAAAATCCACCATAATTATGAAGTGAAAAATAGCAAGTGTGGCGGTGATGAAAGGCGAAAGGCGTTTGATGCCCAGAAGGTTCGTGAGGAGGAGCGAGGTGCAGAGTAAACAAAATGTCGCCAAAAGCCACATCTATTATAGCTCAGAATCTATCCCGAAAATTTATTTTAGATGGAACATTCGCCTGTGGAGAACAGAACATCACAGATTAACGCGGATGTTTTTTATCCGTGGAATCTGCGCAATCCTGTCTAAAGATTAAGTCTTTTTCCATCCTTTTGGGAGAGGCCATAACCTCATAATGACTGCCTCGAGATTTAGACTCGCTCCATTGTCCGTTGTCACTTGGTTTTGTTGATACTGCCCTTTCGTTTTCCTCAGGAGCGACAGCCGTAAGCGTTGAGGCGGGGAATGAAAAAGGTATGTATCACACTGAAATAAAAAGGGCACCGAGATACAAAAGACCCAACTCTGAGAAGTGGGAAACAGGACTTATACTGTTGCTATATATCAAGATTGCGGACTTCCGGGGCGTGCCTCTGAATGAAACGCCGTCGCGGCTCTACTTGCTCACCCATCAGGGTGGTGAACATCTCTTCTGCCTTTACTGCATCCTCTATCCTTACCTGCAGGAGCGTGCGGGTCTTTGGGTTCATCGTGGTCTCCCAGAGCTGTTCAGGGTTCATCTCACCCAACCCCTTATATCGCTGAATGGTAACACCGCGTGCTCCAATCTCCTTAATCTTTTCCACCGCCTCGATCAGCGAAATTACCGGATACTCGCGGTCTTTCTCGACAACCTTGAATTGGGGTTTTATGTTAATATGCGAGTCACGGTGGTCAATGTCATAGTAATTTGTGTTAATCTCCATTTGTTCGAGTTTTCCCAGGATTCGTTCAATCTCTTTTGCCTCGATAAATTCGAGCACATCGTATTTAATCTTCTTAGTCTCTTCATCCTCGGCGTAGTCCTGAGGCACATCTGCTTCGTGGGAATTAAACAAATCAGGCGTGGCGTCATTATTGCCATCGCCGTTATGCTCGGTCTCAGGTAGATATTTGACGAGTTCTTCTTCGCTATATGCATAATGGACAGTATCGCCGGCGGTTACCTGATAGAGAGGCAGGTGTCCTTCATCGTTTCTTAACCGGACATAATCGCGGAAGGGGACATCCTTGCGTCGCACCGTCCTGGCAAGCCTCTCCAGTGTCATTACGTATCCCAGGAGCTGTTTCAGCTGGGTATGGGTGAGTTCAATCGGTCTGCGGCGACTTCCCGTTATATAGAAGTTTACGCCTTCGGAGCCAGCCTCTAAAAGAAAGCGGTCCTTATTCTCATCCTTTTCGAGGTAGATTTCCTTCTTGCCCTTTTTAATCTTGTATAAAGGCGGCTGTGCGATATAAACATAGCCCCTTTCAAGAATGCCCCGCATCTGGCGGTAGAGGAATGTCAAAAGGAGTGTGCGGATATGCGCCCCATCTATATCGGCATCCGTCATAAGTATCAATTTATGGTAGCGCAGTCTGGAGAGGTCGAAGTTCTCCTTACCGATGCCTGTCCCAAGCGCCGTAACGATTGTGCGAATGGCATCGTTTGAAAGCACCTTATCCAGGCGAGCCTTTTCGACATTCAATATCTTGCCGCGCAGGGGGAGGATTGCCTGGAAGTGGCGGTCGCGACCCTGTTTTGCCGACCCCCCGGCGCTGTCTCCCTCTACTAAATAGAGTTCCGAAAGCGCAGGGTCTTTCTCAGTGCAATCGGCGAGTTTACCGGGCAGAGAGCCAATCTCGAGCGCGCTTTTGCGGACTATCTCACGGGCACGATGGGCTGCATAACGCGCCTGCGCTGCCATTGTTACCTTCTCAACAATCTTCTTTGCGTCGGAGGGATTCTCCTCGAGATACTCCATCGCCGCTTCATATACGATTGCCTCCACCACACCCTGGATTTCGGCATTGAGCAGCTTGCCTTTATTCTGTCCCTCGAACTGCGGGTCTGCAATCTTCACCGATAAAACCGCTGTCAGTCCCTCACGCATATCATTGCCGCTCAAATCCCCCTTTAACTTCTTTACAAGGTCATTCTTTTTGGTATAATTTATTATGGCGCGTGTGAAAGCTCGGCGGAAACCGGAAAGATGCGTCCCACCATCGGCAGTATTTATACTATTGGCGAAGGAATATACACTTTCATCATAGCCATCATTATACTGCAGGGCAACCTCCACCTCGATTTCATCCTCACCAGAGCCATCAGCCTTCTTGAAAGCGCGCCTCCTCTTGAAATAGATCGGGCGCCTGTGCATGACAGAGCGATTGCGGTTCAGGTATTTGACGAATTCGACAATCCCGCCGGTGAACTTGAATACGTTACTCTTGTCGGTGCGTTCATCATCTATGGAGATGGTGAGTCCGGGACTCAAGAACGCCAGCTCGCGGAAACGCTTGGCGAGTGTGTCATAAGAAAATTCAATCGTGTCGAAAATCTCAGGGTCGGGACGGAATCTGACCTTTGTCCCGCTCTTTTTCGATTTGCCGAGCTTTTGGAGAGGTGTTTTTGTAACGCCCCGCTCAAAGCGCATAAAATAAATAGCCCCATCGCGCTTAACCTCCACCTCCAGCCACTCGGCAAGGAAATTCACGACCGATACACCCACACCGTGCAAGCCACCTGAATACTGATATGCCTTGTGGTCAAATTTCCCACCGGCGTGAAGCATCGTCATTACCACCTCAAGGGTGGATTTACTCTTTCTGGCGGGATGCGGCTCGACGGGTATCCCTCGCCCGTTGTCTGATATCGTAATGCTGTTATCGTAATGTACGATAACATTTATCTTTGTGCAAAAGCCCACCATTGCCTCATCTATAGAGTTATCAAGGACTTCGCACACCAGATGGTGTAGACCGAGGGAGCTGGTATTCGAGATATACATAGCGGGGCGTTTCCGCACCGCCTCACGCCCATCGAGAATCTGAATAGATTCAGCCGTATAACCCATCTTCGCCTTTCGTCCAGTCATTCTACTTCACCCTCCCTACTATGACAAGTCATAGAACGTTACAACACAACTGCTGGAGATCGAACTCTCCTGCATATCTATATATGGCATCAAAACATAAATTTATTGAAAATAAACGTAAACTTATTGAAAATTTAATCCCCTCTTTTAACCCCCGAACTGAAGTAAAATATACAATACAAACTCCTGCCACGTGCTGTCAAGTTTTTCTGGTAGAATTAGCAAAAAAAATTGCACGTTAAGTTCTTTATTTGCAGCATTATGCAGGATAGTGAAGGATTTATTTGCAGGTGGGACAACTCAATGCCACTATGTGGAGACTTTTTCCCTGAATAGGAGACGGAGTCTCGGTAGGTTTGCCCTCGAGTCATCCACAATAATGCGGGCATCACTTATTATGTCAACAAACCCAAGCTCGTTTTTATAGCGCGGCACAATATGGATATGGAGGTGCCTTATGCTATTCCCACTCGCCTCGCCGATATTATAGCCGACATTATAGCCGTGAGGGGAATAGACCTCATCGAGGATATTCAGAGCCATCTTCTGGAGTTTAAAAAGTTCGGCTTCCTCCTTGTGGGTAAGGGAGCGCAAATCCTCGATATGGCGAATTGGGAAGATAAGGAGATGACCGGGGCTATACGGATAGAGATTAGCGCAGACGCAGAGGCGTTTAGAGCGAAAGACCTCAAGGGACTTGACCTTCGGGTCGCGTGCAATAATAGCGCAAAGGATACACTCCACATCCGGTTTATGCCCCCGGACATAGCGAATTTTAGACGGCACAAACAGATTTCCCTTCACCAGCATAGCTGACCTCAAGAGAATGATGGGTAGAGTTTCTTCAATTTTATTCGGGCATACTCGGTCGTAACCTGAATAACCGTAACTACTGAAATTAAGAATAGAACGCAGATGACACGGGGCAGCATAGCCGCAACCAAAAATAAAAGTCGCGAAATTAGCGCCTTGATTACGACGGCGTCAACCGTTCAAAACAAGGAACTTATGGAACTATCAGCATGAACTCTTACGCAAAATACGTAAAACCTGACGGATAGTAGTACGGATGGCACGGATATACATCAATAAACAAAATCAGTGAGAATCCGTTAAATCCGTTGACCCGGATGCTTGCATCCACATCATCCGTGTGCTATTGTATTCGGGCATCCTTGGTCGTAACGCGAATAACTATGGTTAAATAAATGACACATCCCACCGATGGCGCGCCTTCGGCCTTCGGCATTATTAAGCGGTCAGACTACTAGCTTCTTATTTCTAATCTCTTACTTCTCTTCTTCAGGGTTTTGAAAAAAATCGTGAATTCTATGGGAAAAATCACTGAGGGGAAAAGGCATCGTCAACAATTTTGCAAAGGATATGGATGATAAGGATGTGCACTTCTTGAATGCGGGGAGTGCTGTCAGAGGGGACAATAACCGCATAATCCACAATATCTTTAATCTTGCCGCCATCGTTGCCAAGGAGAGCCGCGGTGACGCATCGCAGTTCTCTGGAATGCACAAGCGCATCAAAGACGTTTTGCGAATTGCCACTGGTGGATATTCCCAGACACAGGTCGCCCGGTTTCGCCAGCGCCTCTATCTGTCTCCTGAACGAATCGGCATATGAAAAATCATTGCTTATGGACGTGAGTGAAGAGGTATTTGTGGTAAGGGCGATTGCGGGCAGGGGGCGGCGTTCTTTGTTCTGAAAACTCCCCACAAGCTCACAAACAAAATGCTGGGCGTCTGCTGCACTACCACCATTACCGAAAACAATCAGTTTCTCACTCGTCTCAAGTGTTCTGAGCAAGACCCCTCCCAGCTGCTCCACCGAATCAATGCAGGATTCTATCAGCCCGCCGATGACTGACTGATGTTCAAGAACCTGCTTCTCGATTACGACTTTCATTATATCTCTCATAGCAAACCTCACAACACAATTTATATCTATCATATAGTGGCATCAGTTAAAAAAATCAACAGATAAATTTTACCCCACGCGATGAGCAATTGAGCACCTGTTTATTTCTATTTTGTGCTTGCATTCAATATATCGCCCTTTGTAGTTTTCCTTCCCTATCAGGTTAAATAAGATAAATGAAATTTTCCCCCGATGATAGATGAAAGTTCTCGACCGTTACATCCTCAAGGAATTCTGCTATAGCCTTGCGGGTGTATTGTTTATGTGTATCATTGTTCTTTTAGTTCATATGCTCATTGAAAATTATGAAGACATCCTGAAAAACAATCCGGGTTTGCGATACACCACTTTATATTTTCTCAACAGCTTGCCCTTCAGGTTGCTTGAGGTGGTTCCATTAGCCGTTGCGATTGCGGTTCTCTACACGGTGGGAGGATTCGCAAGGCATAATGAACTGGTGGCGATGGTTGCGGCGGGCATCAGCCTGCGTCGTATCGCCCTTCCGATATTGATGTCGGCACTCGTAATCTGCTTCCTGACTCTGCTTCTAAACGAGATGGTGGTGCCTGGTTGCCAGGAACGGGCATTATATATTGAAAAGGTATACATCGAGGGCAAGGGAAAGAAAATCATCACACGTAGTCGGGAGATATTTGTCAAAGGCAAAGGACAGCGCTTCTATGTGATGAAGGCTTTCGACAGTTCAACGAATATAATGACCCGACCCACCATTATTGACATAAACCCCAGCGGGTCTTCTCTTGTTATGCGTATGGATGCAGACAGGGCGGAACTGATTGGGAAAGAGCTTGGCGGGCGTTTCTGGCGCTTTGAGAACGCCAGACGGTGGTCTTACGATGCCTCGGGCAGGCTTGTGAAATTCGAGAAATTCGCCAGACCTATTACGCTGACAATGGAGGAAGACCTTGAGAAGTTCCTGAGCAGCCGCAAGGAACCCGAAGAGATGAATTTTATTGACCTGCGAAACTATATCCGGATTCTTGCCAATCGCGGCGAGCCTGTGGCATATTATCAAACCGACCTCCAGCTCAAACTCGCCTTTCCCTTTGCTTCACTCATTGTGGCTCTTTTATGTTTTCGCTTCGCCGTTCGCCTCGAATCGAGGAACCTCGTGATGAGCTATGCACTGGGTATAGTTTGCGCCATTGGATATTATGCCCTAACCGCCTTTTCACAGGCAATGGGACATCATTTGATTTTTCCCTCGATTATGGCGGGATGGCTAGCTAATGTCTCATTTGCCACACTGGGAGCGTTCTTCCTCCACCAATTATGACTCCGGGAGGGAAGAGAAAAATACGCTGTCTCTGTGGGGAGAATTGGAAAATGGAGAGGAAGAAAAAAAAGAAAAAATTACTCCTTTTCCTCTGCACAGGGAATACCTGCCGAAGCCCTATGGCTGCAGGCTACTTAAATAAACTTTTGGCAGAGAAGAAGATTAGAAACATCGAGGTGCTCACCGCTGGTGTAATGACTGTTACGGGGCTACTTGCCACGCCGGAGACCATCCAGATTATGGATGCCATCGGTGTAGATTTGCGTAAACATCGTTCCAGCAAACTCACCCCTGAACGCATAAAAAAGGCAGACCTCATACTGGGGATGACGCCCTTTCATGTCCAGTCAGCGTTGCGTTTGTCTACCGAGGCACGGAGCAAGACCTTCCTCCTTAAAGAATACACCGGAAGCGACGCAAGGCACGCCCAGATTCCAGACCCAATGGGGTGCACGCTGGAGGTCTATAAAAGGGTCTTCGGAGAAATCAGAACCTCCTGCAACAGGCTTATGAAATCAGAGTTTGTTACCGGAAAGAAGCCCAAGAAGGCTAAAAAGAGTGGCAAATCCCGGACTGGTGCACGCGGGGCAAAAAGTAGCCGCAAGACGTCAGCTGCTCGGCTCCAAACAAAAAAAACAACCACACCGAAAAAATCAAAAGAAACCGGGCATAATTGACAGTATACAACGTAGCCCTCGAGTGGGGAGGGAAAGATATGAAAGTTGCATTTGCTTCTGACCACACAGCGGCGGATATCCGCCACACCCTCATTGCCTGTATTGAAGATGTGGGACACAAGGTTTTGGACTACGGTTCAAATGGGGCAAAACCTGTGGATTACCCCGATTATGCAAAAAAAGCCATCTGCGCAATGCTGTCGGGAAAAGCCGATGAAGCCGTCCTCGTCTGTGGTACAGGGATAGGAATGTCAATCTGTGCCAACAAGTTTTCCGGCATCCGCTGCGCACTATGCACCGACGAATATGCCGCAGAGTGTGGCCGCAGGCACAATCACGCAAATGTCCTTGCTTTACGTGCCCGCCACCAGCCCCTCAAAACTAATCTCGCTATCATACGGTGCTGGTTCGCAAATCATTTTACAGGCGAAAGCCGGCATATCCGCCGTGTCAAAAAAATCGCACGACTCTCTCAAAAAATATGCAAAGGAGAAATATCTTGAGCCAGCTAAGTCGCATTGACCCTGAAGTATCCCACGCTATCGAACTGGAATATCAGCGAGAGCTCGGAACACTCGAAATGATTGCCTCGGAAAATTTTACCAGCCCTGCCGTCCTTGAGGCACAAGGGTGCCTGATGACAAACAAATACGCCGAGGGCTACCCCGGCAGACGTTACTATGGAGGTTGTGTAAATGTAGATACCGTAGAACGCCTCGCCATAGAACGTGCTAAAAACCTCTTTGGCGCCGAACACGCCAACGTCCAGCCACACTCGGGCTCACAGGCAAATATGGCGGCTTACTTTTCCTGCCTCACCTTCGGCGACACACTCCTGGGGATGAATCTTGCTCACGGCGGACATCTAACACATGGCTCCCCTGTGAATTTCTCCGGAAAGTTCTTCAAGGTCTTTTCTTACGGGGTGAGAAGAGACACCGAACAGATTGACTACGACCAGGTTGCGGCACTGGCACGAGAACATAAGCCCAAACTGATTGTGGCAGGCGCCACTGCTTATCCCCGCATTATAGATTTTGCGCGTTTCCGCCAGGTAGCTGATGAAGTCGGGGCAATCTTTATGGTAGATATGGCGCACTTTGCCGGTCTCGTTGCTGGAGGCGTTCATCCAAACCCGGTTGAGTCCGCCGAAATCGTAACAAGCACAACTCATAAGACACTGCGCGGTCCCCGTAGCGGTTTCATCCTTTGCAGGGAGAAATTCAGGAAAGCCATTAACCGGGCAGTTTTCCCGATGCTTCAGGGCGGGCCATTGATGCACGTCATCGCCGCCAAGGCTGTGGCATTCTATGAAGCACTCCAGCCGGTTTTCCGCATCTATGCAGAGCAGATAGTGAGCAATGCAAAAACTCTGGGTGAATCGCTTGTGGAAAAGGGCCTTCGCCTCGTTTCCGGCGGCACGGACACGCACCTCATACTGGTTGACCTTACACCCTTCGGCATAACTGGCAAGGTCGCCGAGGCGGCGCTGGAAGAGGCGGGTATCACGGTGAATAAAAATATGATCCCCTTTGACACAAGAAAACCTATGGAGGCAAGCGGCATACGCATCGGGACACCTGCGCTCACAACACGTGGGATGAGGGAAGACGAGATGAAAGCCATCGGTGCCTGGATTGCCCGCGTGCTTAAAAATCCCGATGACGAAAAAATGAAAGCCGAAGTGCGCAAACAGGTCGGCGAGGTATGCTCTCACTTCCCGCTCCACATAGGCATCTTGGGAAATGAAAATGAAGAATCGGGAACTGTGAATACTGAATGAAGAATTGCCGGTTGTTAGGGGTTCCAAGTCCATAATTCACTATTCACAATTCCTTATTCAAATCACCCTATGAAGCTGAAAGAGAAGAAAACCAAAAAAAGCCCAAAAGCCCGTCCTTCCTGGGACGAGTATTTTATGGAAGTGGCACACGTGGTAAAGAAGCGTTCCACCTGCCTGCGCAGACAGGTGGGAGCCGTGCTGGTGAGGGATAGACGCATACTTGCGACGGGATACAATGGTGCGCCTGCGGGGCTTGCACATTGCGCAGATGTGGGATGCCTGCGGGAAAAACTACATATCCCATCAGGGGAGCGTCAGGAAATCTGCCGTGGTGCACACGCCGAGCAAAATGCAATTGCACAGGCAGCCCTGCTTGGTGTCAGCACTTCGAACTCGGAAATATACGTGACTGCGCACCCTTGCAGTATGTGTGCAAAGATTTTAATAAACGCCGGCGTGAGGCGCATCATTTACGAGGGTGACTATCCCGACCATTTATCGGTCGAGCTACTCGCCCAATCAAACGTAAAGGTGGAGAAATTCTCCCCACCCCAAAAGCAAGGCAGAAGTAAACTCGCCGTGGCGAGTAAAAAGTAAAAAGGTGAAAGTTCGGAAGGTTAGCTGGCTAACCGAATTTATTGGTTTCTCACACTGCTAAATTGTTACAAGATAAGAAAAGAGGCGAGAAAAGATGAAGGCAATAATCCCCGTTGCGGGGCTTGGGACACGCCTCCGCCCTCATACCCATACTACCCCCAAGGCATTATTGATGGTGGCGGGAAAGCCTATCCTGGCTCACATTCTCGATAGTCTGGTCACACTCGGCGCAGACGAGGTAACCTTTATCGTTCATTATTTTGGAGACGTAATCGAGGATTATGTCCGCAAAAATTATAAATTCCACGCCAATTTCGTTGAACAGCCCGAATTGCTCGGTCTCGGACACGCAATCTCTCTCGCCAAGCCTTTTCATAAAGAGAGCGGTGCGGTGCTTATTATTCTCGGCGATACAATCTTCAGCGCACATCTGACCCCCGTCCTTAACTGGTCGGAAAATGCAATTGGAGTAAAACAGGTGGGAGATCCCCGCCGCTTCGGTATTGTGGAATTGGATGGCGAACGTGTGCGCAAAGTCATCGAGAAACCCGAAAATCCCCCAACAAACCTCGCCATCGTCGGTATTTACAATATCACACAACCCGCTCTTCTCTTCGATAGTCTCGATGAAATTATTCGCGCCGGGAAAAAGGAGAAAGGCGAGTATCAGCTCACCACTGCCTTACAGGTAATGCTGGATAAAGGGGCGCCCTTCCGCACATTCGAGATAGAAGGATGGTTCGACTGTGGCAAACCCGAAACGTTACTCGCAACTAATCGCGAACTCCTCTTAAGAGCCTCATCAGCACACCAGAACGAGGAGATTCAGAAACGCTATCCTTCTGCCATCATCAAGCCACCGGTCTTTATCGCCCCATCTGTCGTAATCACCGATTCTGTCGTGGGTCCCTACGTTACGGTTTCGGAGGGCGCGGTTATTGAGAACAGTATTGTGAAAAATTCAATCCTCAGTCAGAAGGCACACGTTAAGAACATAGTCCTTGAGGATTCACTTATCGGAGACAATGCAAAGGCAGGGAGTAACCCCTTTCGCCTGAATGTTGGAGACTCTTCGGAAATTGACATTAGATAACATGGAGGTATGTTATGGCAAAATCGTTCCTCTTCACATCAGAATCCGTTTCGGAGGGACATCCGGACAAGGTTTGCGACCAGATTTCAGATGCCGTGCTGGATGCGGTGCTCAAGAAGGATAAAAATGGGCGTGTCGCCTGCGAGGTTATGGTCTCGACAGAACTCGTCCTCATCGGGGGTGAAATCACAACGAAGGGCTATGTGAATTTGTCTGATGTGGCGCGGGGCGTCATTAAGGAGATCGGTTATACTGATAGCGCCGCCGGGTTCGATTATGCAACCTGTTCTGTTCTCTCCGCCATACGCCCGCAATCGCCCGACATAGCAATGGGGGTCAACAACTCCCCCGGGCATGAACAGGGGGCGGGCGACCAGGGTATGATGTTCGGCTTCGCCTGCGATGAGACGCCGGAACTTATGCCCCTGCCTATTATGCTGGCTCATAAACTGGTCTATCATCTCGCACAGATGAGAAAGGTGGGGGAAATCATCTGGCTCCGCCCCGATTCAAAAAGTCAGGTCTCCGTTGAATATGCTGACGGAAAACCCAGACGTGTAGACTCTGTCGTTATCTCCACGCAGCACTCACCCGATGTCTCGCTCAATACAATCAAGGCTGAAGTTATTGAGAAGGTAATCAAGCCCGTCATCCCTGGTGGTATGCTGGATTCAAATACAAGATATCACGTGAACCCAACAGGGCGTTTCGTCATAGGTGGACCACACGGAGATACCGGTCTCACCGGCAGGAAAATCATTGTGGACACTTACGGTGGTTATTGTCGGCACGGCGGGGGTGCATTCTCCGGCAAGGACCCCAGCAAGGTTGACAGGAGTGCAAGTTATGCCGCACGCTGGGTGGCAAAAAATATAGTGGCAGCGGGTGCAGCCACAAAATGTGAGGTGCAGGTCGCCTATGCAATCGGTGTGGCACAACCACTATCGGTGATGGTAGACACATTCGGCACCGGTAAAATCCCCGACGAAGAATTGACCCGCATAGTGCTTGAGAGCTTCGACCTGCGTCCCGCCGCCATCATTGAAAGGCTCGACCTGAAAAGACCAATTTACCAGAAAACAGCCGCCTATGGGCACTTTGGTCGCAATGAACCGGAATTCACCTGGGAAAAAACCGATATGACCGAGCCGTTCTCAAAGGCGCTGAAATAGATCTGCACTTATTGGGAACTGTGAATAGTGAACTGTGAATTCTGAAACCGCCTGCCTAAGGCGCGTAAACCACAGGCGGAAACGTTGAACGGACTAACGGACTCAACGAACAACGGACAAAAATATTGCCTACTCTAAAAAGAAAGGATAAGATATGAATTACGATGTGAAAGACCTCTCATTAGCCCCGAAGGGCAAACTCCATATTGAGTGGGCGGCTCAGGATATGCCTGTCCTGAAAACCATCCGCCGCAGATTCGCCACAACAAAACCCCTGAAAGGCGCACGCCTCTCCTGCTGCCTCCACGTGACCACTGAGACGGCAAATTTGATGCTCACGCTCAAAGCCAGCGGCGCCGATGTCGCCCTGTGTGCATCAAACCCGCTCTCGACGCAGGACGATGTCGCCGCTTCCCTCGTCAAAGATTACAAAATCCCCGTATTCGCTATCAAGGGCGAAGACAATGCTACTTACTACGAACACATCAAAAGCGCAATTGCACACAGACCCCACATAACGATGGACGATGGTGCAGATTTAGTCTCGACCCTCCTCTTCATTGCTATACGGCGTTTCAAAAACATACATCCCGTCGTAAAGAAATGGTATGATGGGCTTCCCGAAAAAGAACGCAAAGCCCTTGTTAGCGGTGTAAAAGGAGGCAGCGAGGAGACCACAACCGGCGTTATCAGACTGCGTGCAATGGAGAGACAGGGCGTCCTTAAATTCCCCATCATTGCCGTAAATGACGCCGATACCAAACACCTCTTTGACAATCGCTACGGGACGGGTCAATCAACTGTGGACGGCATTATCAGAGCGACAAATCGCCTCCTTGCAGGGTCGAAATTTGTCGTATGCGGTTATGGATGGTGCGGACGCGGCACGGCAATGCGTGCAAAGGGACACGGCGCACAGGTCATTATTATCGAGGTAAATCCACTGAAGGCGCTCGAGGCAGTTATGGACGGCTTCCGCGTTATGCCTATAAAGGAAGCCGCTCCAATCGGCGACATCTTCGTTACCCTGACCGGCGACATCAACGTCATCCGCCGCGAGCACTTTCTCAAGATGAAAGATGGCGCAATCGTCGCCAATTCGGGGCACTTCAATGTTGAGATAGACATCCCCGCCCTAAAAAAAATCGCAGCGAAAAAACGCCAGATTCGCCACTTCGTTACCGAATACACCTTGAAAAACGGCAAACATATAAATCTGCTCGCCGACGGTAGACTGATAAATCTCTCCGCAGCAGAGGGGCATCCCGCCTGTGTTATGGATATGTCATTTGCCAACCAAGCACTATGCGCCGAGTATATGTTCAAAAACTCTAAACACCTCGAGAAAAAAGTCCATTCCGTCCCACGTGAGATTGACAAAGAGATTGCGCGTCTAAAACTCGCCGCACTGGGTGTCAGGATAGACGCTCTTACCAAAGAGCAGAAAAAATACCTCGCCAGCTGGGAGATAGGCACATAGCGCACCCCATTGTGCAAAATCTCACTCGATACAAAACGTAGCAAATGTGCCCTCAGGCAAAAGGGAAGCGGTTAGTGCTCGACCAACTCCGCAGAAAGGAGAAAGATAAATGAATTTGCTATTCCCCGAAAAAGGCAGATGGTTCAAGGGTATGCTACATACGCACTCGACCGCAAGCGATGGTTGGATTAGCCCTGACCGCGTCCTCAAAGCTTATCATAATTCTGGCTACGGTTTCGTTTGTCTTACCGACCATTGGAAGGTAACGCCCCGCCCGAAAGCCGCTGAGAATGATATTCTCTACATCCCCGGTGTGGAACTGGACGGTGGAAAAACCGACGTCGGTGATTATCACTTTATCGGAATAGATGTGAATCAGGATGCTTTATTCTTTCGCGATAGAAGGAAAAAGTGGACAGCGCGAAAACTTGTTGACCTCATCTCTTCGCAGGGCGGTCTCGTCGCACTTGCACATCCCTATTGGAACGGTGTAACGTGGGTAGATATCCAGGATGTGGTGAATGACCTCTTTGCGCTTGAGGTGTGGAACACCGGGTGTGAAGTTGAGATCGGGCGCGGGCTTGCGGAGGTTCAATGGGATGACGTCCTTTCGCGTGGACACCGATTATGTGGCATCGCGGTGGATGACGCCCACAACTATTATAAAGATTCGATGCAGGCATGGGTGATGGTAAGGGTGACTTCGCTCACCAAAAAATCAATCCGCACCGCACTGAAGAAAGGGGCATTTTATTCCTCCACCGGTCCCACGATTTATGAGGTCAGTTGCATAAAAAACAACATCACAATCAAGACATCGCCAGTGCGGAGAATAGTGCTCATTTCATCGCCAGGGAAAGGGGCAACTATTACGGCTCGAGAGGGAACATACCTGACTCAACATACATTCAGATTACCATCAGAAGACGCAAGTTACGTCCGCATCAGGGTAACCGATTCATCGGGGCACAGCGCCTGGACTAATCCCCTTTTTATCTGAAACATTCCCAAACGGCAAATACATAAATTTGCCCACCGAGGGCAAGCTGATAAATCTCTCGGCGGCAGAGGGGCATCCCGCCTGTGTTGTGAATATTTCATTTGCCAATCAATCGTTATGCGCAGAGTATATGTTCAAAAACTCTAAACACCTTGAGAAAAAAGTCTACCCCGTCCCGCGTGTGATTGACAAAGAGATTGCGCGTCTAAAACTCGCCGCACTGGGCGTCAAGATAGACAAACTCACGCCGGAGCAGAAAAAATACCTCGCCAGCTGGGAGATAGGCACATAATGAGGTGCATCTCCCGAATTCGGGAAATGCTCCTCACATAACGCACACCCCACAACCCGCCGCGCAAAACCTTCGTAAGATAGTCGGTTACAGGAATACTCATACAAGTATGACCGATCAGGGCGGGGGTGCCAGAAACGTAAATGGATACATCGGCATATTCCTGAGAATCCAGTAGATACAAATAATAAATAGAAATAACCATATAAACTTCGCCCGTAATAGAGGCAGACGCCATCTTTTCCCCGTAACGGCGAATCTGAACTGGCACAGAAACCAGAAACCGAGAGGCGGCACCATAAGCACCGCTAACGGATTATAATGGAATGCACGGGCAATATTACCGTGAAACAGATTAAATAGGGCGCGAGCCGTCCCGCAACCGGGACAGTAAAGCCCCGTGAGCAGGTGAAATAAACAGGGCGGATAAAATTTGTATACATCCGGGGGAAACAGATAGAGGAAGACGGCGCCAATCACTGCCGCCGACACTATCGCCCCCGATGCAAGACGCTCTCTTGAATATCCGGACATCGGCTTTTTAGAAACTGCTTGCTGCACCTGCGATAACGAATATGATGACATAGATTAAAATCACAGCGAATCCGCATCCGAAGGATACCCAGCACCAGGTTCTCGCCATCCGTGATGCCTGCATTGCGCCGGAGATGTCGCCGGCTGCCAGCTTGCCGTTTACGCTCGCCGCATACACAATCGAAACAATCCCGAAAGGCAAACAGCAAAACAGGGTGCACAAAATCGCCTGTGCAAGGTAGTTTGGGACCCTTACTCCCGCTGCGGGGGCTGTAGGTAGGGCTTGATGAAGAACGGCTCCACATTGTGCACACTTGTAGGCATTATCGTCATTATAGGTTCCACATTTTGGACAAAACATTTGTCATATCCTCCTTATCAGCTCGATATAGCTGCAATAATTATGATAATGGTTAATATCAGATATCCAAACCCGAAAAATCCCCCAACAAGAATCCCGACCCAGGAATGCACCTTCCCTTTACATTCGGGGTGCTCTCTTGCTTTTTTCAACCCCTTCAGCCCCAGAATGAAAGCTGCAATACCAAGGAATAACCCGAAGAAGGGGATGATGGAGAAAACCCCAAGGGAATAACTAATCAGAGCCGCA
>CAZGKP010000050.1:14450-19556 GCA_964526215.1 uncultured Candidatus Sumerlaeota bacterium | reverse complement strand
TCGGGTTTACTGTTCATCACCTGAAGAAGGCAATCGCCTTTTTTCAAAAATTGCGGTTCACCATAAAGTTTGTGGAAAATGATTTATTAAACGCAAGAGAGAAGAGGAGTTTTCTTTCACACTATACTCCAAAACATAGTATTGCTTTTCTTAAAGGGAACGTAAACTCTGTTGGGATTGAATTGATAAATTATCCTCCGGGAGCTGCGAGACCAATAGAAAATAAGTTAATCTCCACATTTGATACTTATCTAAGATGTTTTGCATCAGGTGCTAAAAACTCGAACATAATCCTTTCTTCAAATCCACAAAAGACTCGGGATGAAAATTACCGGTTTCGTAAAACCCCTGTTGGGTCTATATTCATCGCTGAAGACAACGAAAGGTGTTGTGTTGATATGGTGATTTTGGAGACCACTGACATCAAATTATCCGAAGTCTTCTGGACTGTTGGTGCGGGATTTAAGCTTGTTAGCAATTCAGGGGAGTACCTGGAATTATTACCCTCTGTCCCAATTCCTAACTGGCAAATGTCTCTACGTATAAAAAAGAGCGGTAAAAAGTTTGATAACCTGCCAAAGCTGGATACTCCAGGTGGAAACTTAATTTCTCTAATTACTACTGATATTGAATCTGACTGTGAAAAATTAAAGGCAAACGGGGGTACTAACCTCAGCGAGATATTTCGCCTGAACGTCAATGGGAAGGTGTTGAAAATCTGTTTACTCTACTCCCTGGAAAGACAAGTTTTAGAATTGATAGAATTTCCCAGAAAGTTGAACCGAAGTGAGAAAAATAATTGATTTAAGCTTTATACTGGAAGAAGGGATGCTGACTTTCACCGCCCATTGGCATCCCGTTGTGGAGATATCCATACTGGGCAGGTATAGTCTCGAGGGGAGACAGACGAGAAAGATAGTGCTTGGCAGCCACACCGGGACACACATTGACGCACCGGCACATTTTATACCAGGAGGGGCGACAATTGAAAAAACCCCGCTGAATATACTGGTGGGGAAAGCATATATTGTGGAATTTCCCCAATGCGAACCTTTGAGAAAAATTGACGTGGAAGATGTAAAGTCGCAGATTTCTGGAGTTCAGAATCTTGAGAGGATTGTATTTCGATTTGACTGGTCTAGGTTCTGGAATGGTGAGCAGTATTACAAGGATTGGCCTTATCTTTCTTATGAATTGTGTCAGTGGCTGATAGAAAAAAATGTGAAGTTGGTTGGTATAGATACGCCATCGCCGGATAATCCATACGACGATAAGACGTCAGGAAATGATTCTCCTAATCATAAGCTTTTATTACGTAAAGGTGTGATACTGGTGGAGTATTTGTGTAATCTGGAAGAAATCAAAACAAAGGTTTTCGAGTTGATCGCCCTTCCGTTAAAGTTGAAAAATGGAGATGGGTCTCCGGCAAGGGTGATTGCTGTTGTAGATGAAGACGCGGGAGGGAAAAATGAGGAAAGAGGTTAAGGAATGGATTGTTAATTTTTTTGAAAAGCGCAAAGGAATCCCCGGAGAAACAGAAGAAGAGAAACTTAAAGTAGATTATTTTCAGACAGGGCTTCTGGAATCAATTGAAGTGGTGGATTTAATACTGGGCATTGAGGAAAAATTTGAAGTTAAATTTACCCCCGAGCGGATGCAAGACCGTAGATTCTGTTATATCGGCGGACTTGCGAACATAATATCTGAAATGATGGATCATCCCGGTTAGCGAAAGGAGGGTGAAATGAGTCAACGGCAAGAAGCATTTGAAAAATGGACGAAGGCATACAGCAGATTTGTGAAATCCGGAACCGTTTTGAATTGGCCTGCTATTTCTCTGGTGAGGATGTTTAAGGGGAATTATATTACCGGACTCAAAAAAGATTATGAGGGAAAGAAGGTTCTGGATATAGGATGTGGGGCGGGAAATAATCTGCTTTTTTTAGGGACACTCGGTTTAGAACTATATGGGACGGAAGTGTCAGATGAAATCTGTGAATTGACCAGGGGAAAAATTGAACGCTTCGGAATAAAGGCAACCTTAAAGAAGGGACTTAATAGAGACATTCCTTTTGAGGATAATTTCTTTGATTACTTGGTGTCTTGGAACGTTATTCACTACGAAAACAATGAAGAGGATATGAAGAAAGCCATTGCCGAGTATGCGCGGGTTTTGAAACCGGATGGCAGGTTGTTTTTGTCTACGACCGGTCCCCAGCATATGATACTAAAAGGCGCGAAGTTGCTTGGTAATCATAAATATCAAATTGGTCGAGAGGATGATTTCCGCAAAGGAGAGGTCTTTTTCTATTTTGATACTCCGGAATATATCAAATTTTACTTTTCTAAAAACTTCAGGGAAATTTATGTCGGTAGAATAAACGACTTTATGTTCACCGCGTGGCAGGATTATTTTATTGTTACGGCTCTGAAACAACCCACATAGACAAAGTGGCGAAGGGCGATTATGGCAACTGGATTTCACTATACCCGAAACGATTTGATACGGGCCCTGAAAAAAATCGGTGTGAAGAAGGGAGATGTTGTATTTTGTCATTCAAACTTGGGTTTTCTGGGAATCCCCGAAGGTGGAAATACAAAGGAGAATGTATTTCATACCGTATTCGGTGCATTTATGGAGGTGCTTGGTGAAGAAGGGACTTTGTGCGTTCCTACCTTCACTTACTCCTTCTGCAAGAGAGAGCCGTTTGACCCGGCGAATACACCCTCAACGGTTGGTATGTTTCCAGAGATGTTAAGGCAACTTCCCAAGGCTTACCGTTCGTTTGACCCGATATTTTCTGTCGCGGGTGTGGGCAAAAAGGCGAGGGAATTGCTTGAGGATGTTTCCAATGAATGCTTTGGACCGGGTTCTTTCTGGGAGAGATTGCTCGAACACAATGGGGCGATTTGCAATGTTGGACTCGGCGCACATTCGGCTTTTATCCATTATGTGGAAAATTGCCTCAAGGTACCTTATCGCTATAAGAAACTCTTCCACGGAGAATTGATTATTAATGGGAAACCTCAAAAGTATGCCGTGCTTTATTCTTGCCATGACTTGAACGACCCCAGGACGGTGCTCGAGACAAAGAAATTTGAAAAGGCAGCCAGAGCCTATGGGCTTGTTATGGCGGAAATCGTTGGAAGGGGTGAGGTGAATCGAATTCAATGTCGTGATGTGTTTAAGGTTTGCAAGGAAGGGCTGGGTAAAGACCGATGGTTCCTTGTAGTGGGACCAAAGGCGGGAGAAAGTGAAGACCTTGTGGCTCCTTCCAATCTCCAACGGTTTGATGTCAAGCTGTCGGAAAATGCCGATATGATGACGATGATTGAGAAGTTGTGGCGGCTCCCCAGAGATATTATTTCTGATGGATATGATGCGGCTCTATATGCTGTCGCGGAGCAACTGAAACAGATCGAGAATGCTAATTACGCCGGTGCACAGATGAAGATACACGAATACCCCACGGGCACGGAAGCCTATACCTGGATTGTGCCGGAGAAGTGGACGTGCAAGGAGGCTTACCTTGAGACGCTGGATGGCAAAAGGCTTTTTTCCTACGAAGACAACCCGCTTCATTGCGTTTCATATTCGCTCCCATTTGATGGAGAAGTTACAAGAGAAGAACTCTTCTCACATCTTTATACGCAACCGAAATTACCCGATGCTGTGCCATTTAAGTTCAAGTATTACGAACGTGATTGGGGACTTTGCTGTTCGAAGAATTTGAAAAAGACTCTCACAGATGAAAAATATCGCGTTGTCATCCACACCGAGTTCCGCTATGGGAAATTAAAGGTTGGGGAATTTGTGTTACCCGGTGAGAGCGATGAATCGGTAGTGTTGTGCGCACATCTGTGCCATCCTGCAATGGTACAGGACGACCTGACAGGGGTCGTTGTCGGTGTGGAGGTGATGAGGAGACTTGCCAGATTGCCAAAACGCCCCTATACCTATCGCTTTTTAATCGTCCCGGAGACAATCGGCAGCCTTTGCTGGCTCAGCCATAATGAACACCTCCATAAAAAAATTGTGGGTGGACTCTTTCTCGAGATGCTGGGATTGGATAATCCTCCGGCGTTACAATTGTCCTTTCAGGGGGACGCTCAAGTTGACAAATGTTTTAAATTTGCCTTGAAGGAGAAGGAACCGGATGGATGGTATGCACCTTTTAGGAAAGTGATAGGGAATGATGAGAGGCAGTTTAATGCACCGGGGATAAGAATACCAATGCTTTCCATCAGTCGTGTTTTTACAAAAGAATCCAGCAAGTGGCCCTACCCGGAGTATCACACCGACAAAGATACCCCCCGGATTTTATCAGAGAAGAGGCTGAAAGATTCGGTAGATCTGGTGCTTACTATGCTGAATTACCTTGGAAACAATTTCATCTTAAAAAATAACTTCAAGGGAGAGGTGTTCTGTTCCCGCTATGCAATGCATATAGATTTTTATAAGGATCCCGAGGGACACGCCGCATTATTTGGTGCACTCGATTTAATAGATGGCACAAAAACTGTGGCGGATATTGCCGAATCCCTCAACGCTAAATTCGAAACGGTTATGAGAATTGCCAATCTATTAAAAAACAAAAATCTCATCGAACTTGTAAAACACAATGCATAACATCACAATTACCTTAAGACCAGCCATAATCGAAGATGCAAAATTGCTCTTTGAATGGCGAAACGATGCAGTCAGCCGTCAGGCGTCTTTCCATTCGGAAGAAATTCCTTGGGAGGCTCACATTGAATGGTTGAAAAATTCCCTGAATAATCCCCGGCGGCAAATCTACATAGGCGAAATTCTGCCCGAAAAAATCCCCTTTGGAGAAGTCAGGTTCGATATATCATCACAGCAAAAAGCCGAGATAAGTATCGCTATCGCGCCAGAGTGGCGGGGGAAAGGGCTTGGGAAAAAAATCATAACTGAAGGGATTAAACATTTTGCGCCACATCATCCAGACATCTCAACAATTGTTGCACTTATAAAACCGTCTAATATCGCTTCTAATAAAACCTTTGAGAAGTGTGGCTTTAACTATAAGGAGACGCAAATTGTAGAAAATAACATTCTGGCAGAGAAATGGATTCTAATAATTC
>CAZGKP010000050.1:0-14440 GCA_964526215.1 uncultured Candidatus Sumerlaeota bacterium | reverse complement strand
CAAGAAGAATAAAGGATTTCCCAAATTTATGAAAACTTTCTTTATAGTGTAAATACCATTGGGAGACTTGGGTAATGAAAACACCTTATATTGTCGGTAAGAAAATATATCTCCGCCCCCTCGAGCGAAATGATATAAATGAAAGGTATCTAAGCTGGCTTAATAACCCGGAGGTAACACGGTATCTGGAAACGGGTATCTTTCCCACAACGATGGAAGGGTTGGAACAATTTTACAAGCAAGTTTCTGGTTCAACCAGCCAGGTGATGCTCGCTATTGTGGACAAAGATACGGATCAGCATATAGGAAATGTGAAACTTGGACTAATCAATTGGATTCACCGAAAAGCAACTTTTGGTATCTTAATCGGAGACAATAAATTCTGGGGGAAAGGGTTAGGCTCCGAAGCAACACAATTGATGGTGGAATATGGCTTCTTTCGACTGAACTTAAGGAGAATCGACCTGGGGGTCTATGCGGAACATAAAGCAGCCATTCGCTCATACGAGAAAGTGGGTTTTAAAATAGAGGGTCATTTCCGGGAGGATTGCTTCCTCGAAGGTCAGTATAAAGACATTGTGCATATGGGTTTGTTGCGCTCGGAATATAAACATTCGGATAGAGAGATGAAGAAATGAGAGGGATTGTTATTGGGGGAGGTTCAATCGGAAGACGCCACCTGTTTAATTTGAAATCTCTCGGAGTGGAACAGCTCGCCATCATCGAACCCGATGAGCAGCGGCGCATCGCCATTTGTGAAGAAGCTAATGTAAAAGGGTTTGATAACCTTGACGAAGGGCTGGATTGGAATGCAGATTTTGCAGTGATTTGCAGTCCTAATCATCTCCATATAGACCACGCACTCAAAGCGGCGCGAAGAAATTGCCACCTATTTGTAGAGAAACCCCTTTCCCACACAAAACAACGAGTGTCTGAACTGGTAAAGGAGGTCAACAGCAGGGGGTTGGTTTCTCTTGTCGGATGTAATATGCGTTTTCATCCGGGACCGGCGAAAATAAAGGAACTCCTGCGACAACAAGTCATTGGCAAAATCCTGTTTGCACAAGTTCATACGGGTTCTTACTTACCAGAGTGGAGGACGGGGCGAGATTATCGCAAAACTTATAGTGCCAGCGCGGCTATGGGGGGAGGGTGTATTCTGGATTGTATTCATGAGATTGATTTAACTCGCTGGTATCTGGGCAATGTTAACAAGGTTTTTTGCATCGGTGAGCATTTGAGTTCAATAGAAATTGAAGTGGAAGATGTAGCGGTTCTGGTTTGCAAACACAAAAATGGAGCATTGTCGGAAATTCATCTGGACTACGTGCAGCGCACCTATGAACGGGGGTGCCACATCGTTGGTGAAAAAGGTTCATTATTTTGGGACTTTAACAACGCCGAGGTTCGTTGGTTCAATGCAGAAGAGAATTCGTGGAAGATGTTTCCTCAACCTGAAAACTGGCAAATGAATCAAATGTACATAGATGAGATGAGCCATTTTCTGAACTGTTTGCGCTCTGGCAAAGAAACCACACTCCCGGTGTCCGATGCAATGGAGGTAATGCGCCTGGTTTTTGCATCCAAGGCATCCGCTCAAACGGGTTGTATTAAAGAAATTGGGGAGGTGAAATTTTGATAGCCGCTATCGTCCAGGCTCGTATGGGGTCAACAAGATTACGAGGGAAAGTATTGAAAGACATCGTCGGCAATCCTTTGCTGTGGCATATTTGGAACCGTTTATGTCGTGCTAAGACCCTTGATAATATCATCGTTGCCACAACAGACAAACTCCAAGACGACCCGATTGTTAGTCTTTGTAAAAAAGCGGGTGTTCATTTCTTTAGGGGGAGTGAGGATGATGTGCTCGACCGTTATTATACAACTGCCAGATATTTTGACGCAGACATTATTGTGCGAATTACTGCCGATTGCCCCTTAATTGACCCCGAGGTTGTGGATAAAGTTGTTGGCGTTTTTCTTAAAGGCGGTCGCGATTATTGCAGTAATATCAAAAAACGGACTTATCCGGATGGTCTGGACACGGAAGTCTTTTCATTTAGAGCATTAGAGAAAGCCTGGCGGGAAGCCAAATTGATGTCTGAACGCGAGCATGTAACACCTTATATTCATAAACACAGCGAACTTTTTAGACTGGGTGATGTTACTCAGGATAGGGACTTATCTCATTTACGTTGGGTTGTGGATGAACCGAGGGACCTTGAGTTTGTGCGGAAGGTCTATGAACACCTTTACCGCCCAGGAGAGATTTTCCTGATGGAAGACGTCGTTCGTTTATTAGAGAAAAATCCCGAACTTGTAGAAATCAACAAGGGAATTATGATAAATGAAGGCTATTTTCGCTCATTAAAAAGCGACCAAATAATCGGGTCGCCTACAAACAAAGTTCGCAATAATTCTGATAACGATGGTTGAGAATATGAGTCTATCAGGTCAAGAATTATATAAGAAGGCACGGGCAATAATTCCCGGAGGAACACAGCTACTCTCAAAGCGCCCTGAAATGTTTTTGCCGGAACAATGGCCAAGTTACTATTCCAGGGCAAAAGGGGTGGAAACCTGGGGATTAGATGGCAAGAAATACGTTGATATGAGCTATTGCGGGATTGGTGCCTGTGTTCTGGGATTTGCCGACCCCGAGGTAGATGAGGCTGTTATAAATGCGATACGTGATGGGACTATGGCAACTTTGAATTGTCCCGAAGAAGTAGAACTGGCTGAATTACTGTGCGAAATTCACCCGTGGGCAGAGATGGTGCGATATGCCCGAACCGGTGGCGAAGCAATGGCTATCGCCGTTCGCATTGCACGAGCTTCTACGGGGCGAGATAAGGTGGCTTTCTGCGGCTATCACGGCTGGCACGATTGGTATCTTGCAGCCAATCTGGGAGAACGGGACGCCCTCGATGGTCATCTGCTACCGGGTTTGGAGCCTGCTGGGGTTCCTCGCAGTTTAACCGGCACGGCACTTCCCTTTCACTATAATAAAATTGATGAACTGGAAAGCATTGTAGCAGCAAACCGTGAAGAACTTGCAGCGATTGTGATGGAGCCAGTGCGAGACCACGAGCCAATACCGGGTTTCCTCGAACGTGTTAGAGACATTGCCAACGATATAGGCGCTGTCCTCGTTTTTGATGAAGTTACCGCCGGATGGCGAATGAACTCGGGGGGGATTCATCTGTTGTATAACATAACACCCGATATGGCTGTTTTTGGCAAGGCGATTAGCAATGGCTATCCTATGGCGGCAGTGATTGGAATCAGCGAAGTGATGCAGGCTGCTCAGAGCAGTTTTATCAGTAGTACTTATTGGACGGAGCGAATAGGTCCGGTGGCGGCATTAGCTACAATCCGAAAACACAGACGCTGCAATGTTCCTCATCATCTCATCGATGTAGGGAAGCGTATTCAATCCGGCTGGCGAGAAGCAGCGCGACAGTCAGGTCTCCCTGTAAATATCTCGGGACTTGCTCCACTGGGACATTTCTCGTTTGATTGTGACAACGGACAGGAGCTCCGCACACTATTTACACAATTGATGCTTGAGAAAGGGTTTTTGGCAACCAATGCATTTTATGCCACCTACGCTCATCAGAATTGCCATATCGAAAATTATTTGAAGGCAGTTAGTGAAACCTTTTCTGTATTGACTGATGCAATGAACAAGGGTAAAGTGGAGCAGCTATTAAAGGGACCCGTTGCTCATATGCGATTTACACGATTGACATAGCGCTTTGCCAAGTAACATTACCCGATTTTTTTATTAGTAGTATTCAAAATATGGGAAAAACCACATTTGACATATCGCTGTTCAGAAAGATTGAGGCACGGCGGAAAAGTGAGCGTGAGGCTTTTCGCAAACGCCGCCTCGCAGAAGTGAAAGTTGCTCTCAAGAATTATTTCACCCGTAAGCCCTTCAAGCGTGTCTATCTTTTCGGCTCTATCTTACAAGAAAATGACTTCAGAAAATTCTCTGACATTGATATTGCCATTGAGGGGCTGGAGGGCAAAGATTATCTCACAGTATTTGGTGAACTTGAGGAATTGCTGGGCACTGAACAGATTGACCTCGTGCGCCTTGAAAAGTGTCATTTTGCAGATCTTATTGAAAAATACGGAGAGTTACTCGTATCAAAAAATCCGCCATAATTTTCAGATTGAAAAAAACTACAGCCCCTCCCAATTTTTCAATAATCCAGTAAGAAATTCCGTATGACTTCAATTTTGTATAGAGATAAAACAGTCATCATCCGCGCCGATGGCTCGGCGGAGATTGGTATCGGGCATCTGATGCGGTGCGTGGCACTGGCGCAGGGATTTCGACGGGCAAGTGTCTGTCCACGGTTTATTTCAAAAAATCTTGATGGTACCGCCCGGGAGGTGCTATCAAGTTGTGGGTTTGAACCCATCCTGCTTGATGATAGCAAAAAAGAGGATGAAGATGCAACCGCTACGCTTGAAATCGCAAGAGAGCAAAAGGCGAAATTTGTCATAATTGACCATTACGGCTTAAAAGAGCCTTTTCGCAATTTCTTGAAAGCAGCCGGACTGAGGCTTTTGGTTTTTGACGACATCGGCGATTCTAAAAAAATCACCGCTGATATTATTTTGAATCAGAATTTGGGCGCAGCATCTCTACTGCCGAGATATAAAGAGATTGCCCCCGATGCCATTGCTTACCTTTTAGGCGAGAAGTATGTATTGCTGCGCGATGAAATAGTAAAAACCGGCAAAATGGCAAGAGAAAAAAGGCAACAAAGACTGAAAGACATTATTCGGGGTAACAAAAAACCAACTATTTTGATTATATTCGGTGGTTCTGATATTAAGGGTTATACACCAATTGCGTTAGCTCAATTGCGGGATTTCACAGGTTATTATGACTGTGCCCTTGTTGCCTGTAGCAGAAGCAGAATGAAAATAGAGACTTTAACAGAAACCATAATGATTGCAGGTAGTTTGCGGCAGACGTTGATTTTTGATACCCCCGAATTGCCGAAAATGATGAGCAAGGCGGACATAGCTATAACGGCAGGGGGTTCAACGACGCAGGAGCTTGCCTATTTGGGTGTGGCGATGATAATTGTTCAGGTAGCCGCGAACCAGCGTATTATATGTCAGGGTTTTGCGCAGAAAGAAGCGGCGATAGTAATTATGGGAAACGAATCTCATGAGGAAGCACTTAAAAAAGACCTTTACCAGCTTTTAAGTAAACCTGAGGATGTTTCTCTACTGTCGCAAAAAGTACTAAAGATAATAGATTCCCACGGCAGGGACAGAATCCTAAAAATCTTAGCAAATAATCATTTGTATTGAAAGCTACAAGTAGTGACTGAAGAAGCCCACCAACAAAAAAGAAAATTTGTATCCGACATTTTCTACCTGGCACTTGGTTCTAATTATGCCCAGTTGGTTGCCGCTATCAGCGGTCTCGTAATCAGGCGCCTTATTGGTCCCACCCTTTCTGGTCTCTTCGGGCTTTTAAATATGATATATCTTTATTCTGATTATGTTTACTCGCCTTTTCGGGGTGGGCTGGCGAGGGAAGTGCCTTACCACAAAGGGGTGAAAGACCAGAAGTCTGTTGATGAGATTCGTAAAGGCAGTTTCTCGATTATTCTGGCTCTCTCCTTATTTATAAATGTCGGACTTCTCATAGCAAGTTACATTGTTCCCGAAAATAAAACCGGTTTATTAAGATGGTCTCTCAGGATATATGCGCCGATAAGTTTTCTGATGGCTCTATGTAATTATTTAATTGTATTTTCCCGCACCGAAAAACAATTCTTCAAACTTTTTAAGTATTACGCATTTAATTCAACTCTCTTAGCGGTACTCACGATAGTCCTCACATATTATTATGCCTTTAAGGGACTTTTGCTTTCCAGCTTATTTGTCGGGATTGTAAGTACATTCTACTTTTTCAAATTAGTGAACTACCCTTTTAGATTTTCCCTACCCGGAAGGATCATCCGGCTTCTGGTGGTTCGAGGCACGCCGGTCATTTTGTATTCAATTATCTTTCTAAACTTCAAGCAAATAGACCGTTTACTGGTAATTTCGTTTTTGGGCTTAACAGAGATGGGATATTACGGAATCGGCATAACGATGTGCAATTTAGTTTTCTTAATTCCAGCCAGCATCTGGCAAGTTGTGTTTCCGGGGTTTTTAGAGCGAGGGGCAAGGTTCAAGACTGATGTTTCGCCATTAAAATCCGAGGTGTTTCATAATACAAGGACAGTGGCGGACGTTGTCCCTGTGTTTTTCACCCTCTCTACCTTCGGGGTAAGTTTTTTAATCGTTTATGGTCTGCCCGCATTTAAGCCCGGCATTGTCCCTGCGCAGATTTTGCTACTCGGGACTTTCTTTATCGGGCTGTATAATATGTTTTTTTATCTCTTTGTCATTCGGGACAGGATGCGCTATGTAATCGGGTTGAGTTTGTTTTATCTCGTTCTTGCCGCCGCACTGGACTATGCAGCCATCAGGCTGGAAACCGGCATCATCGGGGTCGCAGCCGCCACTCTAATTTGTTTTTTCCTTTTCAACTGCTCCATAATTTTAATCGCTGGCATTCTCCTATTGCACAGTTCCCTGAAGGAAATTATACAACTATTATTACGTTTATGGCTACCATTCTTCTATGCCGTTTTGATTTTTTATCCAGTGAACCGGTTGTTGTGCCCTCGCGGCGATAATTTCTGGTATGACGCGCTGCGATTCATCTCTGGCACTGTTATTATTTTCATTAGTTACTTGCCTTTCTGGGTTAGTGTGGATAAGAAAACAAAACTACTTACGACTCTTGGGAAAGATTTAACCGAAAAATTTTACAAATTAAGAACTCTTATGCTGGGGAAATGAAGATATTATTTGTTAGCGTCGGTAAAGAAGAATACTTATTTCAGCGCAATGTCGCCGCTTTTCTTAAAGAACGGGGCTGGGAGGCGGAATTTGTAACCCTTGGAAACTACAACGTTGATTTCAAACTCCCCCCGGATGATACCGTTGTAGTTGAAAGGAAAATTCCCGGGCTGTTTTCTGTCCCCGAAAAGTTCCCCTTCGACCTCGATGAGAGGGTTCACGCCATTGAAAAAGAATTTAATATTCCCTGCATTCACCGACTTTATTTTACTGATAGGATTCATCGCCCTCGATTAAAAACAGAAAGACAATCCGCATTTATTTTAACACAATATTTTGATTTTTGGAAGAAATACTTATCAAACAGACATTTTAATATCGGCTTTATGGGGCACGGAGGCGAAATGCTTCGCTGGGGGGCTTATTATGCCTGCAAGAAGCGAGGCATCCCCTTGTATCAGAATTATGTTTGTCCATTGCCCGGCAGGGTCTTTCTCTTGAAGAATATGGATTATGAAATTGAGGGGGTGGATTGGCAAAAACCTGAGGTAATATCGGAGGAAGAGAAACAGGAATTGACTGCCTTCATTCAAGACCTGCGCGAGAGCCGTAAGGATTTTGTCAGAATTAGGAAAATGGATTTCCAATTAGATATGCCCCTGCTTTTTGTGAGAGCCTATTACAGAAAATTATTTGCCCGAAGCCCTCGATACAGACACGCCCTTTTATGGAATTATACAAAGGAAAGTTTCTGGAAAATCACACGAAAACATATAATGAAAACTTTGTATTCTCCGGTAAGAGATGAAAATTTTATCTTTTACCCGATGCACTATATAGATGATGCACAGATTGTAATTCGTGCGCCACATTACTACAATCAATTCGCCCTAATAGAGATACTGGCAAATGCCCTGCCGTTTGGTTACAAGTTATACGTGAAGGAACATCCATCCCTTATCGGCTGTTTTCCTTTCAGGCAAATGCGCGACCTAATCAAGAAATGTAAAAACATAAGGATTATCAACCCGTTATGTCACCCACACAATTTAATCAAGCGAGCAAAGGCAGTGGCTACAATCAATTCCACCACCGGCTTTGAAGCCATACTTTTCCGTAAACCATTACTCGTTTTCGGGAAAGCCTGGTATAGAGATGCCGGTTTTTCAACCAATGTTTATGCACTCGAAGACCTGCCGGAGAAAATAAAGGATGTCTTAAACCGCCCCACCCCTACCGAGGGACAAATATTATCTTTTTTATCAAAGTTGAAAAAGCATTCATTTAAGGGCGACACAATGAGTTTAAATTATTCAGAAGGGAATGCAAAAGACATAGCAGTCGCCCTTTGTAAAGTGCTGAAATAGGCAAATTCAAAATACTATGGATAAATATGACATAATTTGCGATGAGGCGAACAATTTGTTTCTGTTCCCGGATTGGAATGACTATCACAAGTTTATAATCCCCTTAAAATATGCACAATCAATCGTAAAGTCCCAAGCCGCAGGTGAAGAGTGTAATTACCTGCTAACGGTAGTTCAAAATCAGATGCGGCAGGTTCTTTATTCCTTTTTGAACAATGCGCATCCCTGCCCGGGCTTAATCTCCCGTTTTTTCTACCCAAATGTCTTGGTAAGGATCAGAAAGAGAATATTAGATATAAAAACTATTGTCTTGTTCTTAAAAAAGAGGAGAGGATGGTTTGCAAGTTATGCAAATTACCTGGAGCGGTTAAGCACGATAAGAAGAGTAGATAAACAAGTAATTGCACATTGCATTGTATCATATTATCGGGACTTAAATGAAGCTGTCGTGCATTTTACAAAGAAACAGCAAAATTCTACCGCCTTGAAAAGCGACAAAAATCTGCTATGCCCTTCTTCCTTCAAAAAATACCGTAGCAACGAAAAATATTTCAAACCCATCATAGACTTAAAGAAGTTCGCAGAAAGAAACCTCGCCGAGCATTCGCTGGCATTTTATTTACATGGTAGTCTTGCCACTGATGATTATATAGAAACCTGGAGTGATATTGATACGTTATTGATAGTTAGAAAAGAAAGCTTAATGGACGTAGCTAGATTACTAACACTGGCAAGATATGTTTACTATACCAGAAACTTCTTATATAAATTTAACCATTTACATCTACATGGAATATTTGTATGCGCGGAACTTGATCTATTGCATTATGCCAATGCCTATTTCCCGGTTGATGTTCTAAATAGTTATGGGCTTCTGTTTTCTCCTGTTCAAAATGATATTCTGGTGAACAGGCGAGACGATAAATTTGAGCGTATTCACATTTTTTGGAATGATGCTGTTTCTTATTTTTTGCAAATATATGGGAAATATTTACGAACAAAGAAAATATCTTTGAAAACTAATTATGACCGTATGCTGTTTCTTCATAGAATTTTAACTTTTCCCTTATTCTTCCTGCAATCAATAAATCGTCCTATGTACAAGAAGCACAGTTTTGACGTCATGAGCGAGTATTTTCCGGAGGATGAGTTAATCCCCATAAGGCAGGCTGAAAGCATTAGATCCCACTGGCGAGGAAAAACCGTTCTCCCTTCAGCGTTCAAATGGACATTAAATGTTAATCCGCGCCTTGGCTGGGCTCTGTTGGCTCGGCTTGATAAAGCATCTGGAAATTACTTTGAAAAATACAACATACAGTTTGACAGATTACTTGAACAAATGATTCCACTATGCAAAAATGCCTTCGATTTTTCCTTACGCACGAGTAAAAAGTGACAAAACAAATAGCATATAGATTTTCTGATTACCCCGTAATCGTTGAGAGAAAAAAATATGATGAAGTACTGGAGGACATAATTAAAGGTCTTTCAAGCATCCCAAGCGTTAAGCAAATATATCAGTTCGGAAGTGTTGGTGCACCGGGCATATCAGATATTGACTTGCTTATTATTTTGCCCGACTCAATTTCAAAAAAGGACGTTCAATTACTTAAGCAGGAACACTATAATCTCTTAAATAACTATCGGTATTTCATCGGTTGCCACCACCCCTACTTTGCAAGTGAATCGTTACTAACAGATTATTTCCTGGTAAGACCGTTCAGCAACTTGAATTTGCTCTATGGCGAGGGTGTAAGATTCCCGGAGATTCAACTCAGCGAAAAGGATTGGTTAGCCCTGATATGGGAGCTATGCTTAAATTACTACCCTTCCATTTTCCAATACTATCTATTAAAGAGACAAATAAAAATACGTTTTAGTATACAAGTCGCAAACGCGATGAGATTTATTATAGACCTGCTGCCCCAAATTGGAATTGACCCCAGAAGTGGATTTCAGGACTTTTGTAAGAGCGTTGAGGAATTGCGGCAAAATTGGGCATCTTTATCGAAGCAACAATTAGAGCAATCTGTTCTTGATATTTTTGCCGAGGGCAGTCGGCTGTCATATCAAATTATCTTTCTCTTAAAAGAAAGACTGCTCGCGGCAGGGCTTAAGTTTTTAGTGAAGAAGGAATCTGGGTTTTTTAGTCTGACTGGAATCCCGAAGGTCTTTAAACACTTTAACTCATATACTGATGCAATGAATGCAACGGAGAAAATCTTTTGCACTTTCCGTTTTGTATGTTCATTTTATCCCGAAGAAATTGGCGTAATCTATCTGATTTGCCAGCGTGAGGAAAGTGTTTTCAAGCGAGATGCCGCCAAAAACCTTGTGGTTAAGAAAAGCAAAAAGTTTTATATCCCGCAAAATCTTAAAGATGCCATTAAGAAGAGAATTAAAGCCGAAGAAAGAATTTATCTGTTTTATGAGCGGAATCATTTGCCATTCAATTTACTATACAATTTCTGGTGGACAACTTACCCAGAGAGAAAAGGCATTTCGAGCATTAAAGAGTCATTACGTAAATTTGTATTCAAAGTGCTCTTAAGGCAAATTTGCTAAATTCCTTATGCGGATTCTATTTGTTTCAGTTGTTGTGCCATATTCCCAAATCACCACCGCAGGTGGGGTAGCTGTTTATACCTATATCAAGCAGTTGGCAAAGCGCCATAGCGTTGACCTCGTTTCAGCTTTTGCTGAAGGGGATAACGAAAAATTTACCGAGATGTTACGGATTTGCAGAAATGTGTATTCTGCAAGGCGTAGCATCTCGCTTAATCAAAATGTAAGGCAGGTTTTATCGTGGATGTCTGGCTTCTGTCGGGGACCACTCAAGCATCGCTGGACTATTCTCCTGGCGAATGATTTGATACGGAAAAATAATTATGACGTTGTTCAGGTAGAGTTTACGGAAGCTGGACTCCACATAAAACGGGCTGGAAATACAAAAATGGTGCTCGATGTTCACGACGTCAATTTGAAACCGGCACTCCGCCGTTGTAGGAGGGAAAAAAACTGGTTGAAGAGAATACTCCTCTTCATAGATGTATGGCTGACGAGATGGTTTGAGTATCGCACTTACAGGAATTTTGACCTTGTTCTAACTCGTTCGGAATATGATATGAACCTGGTCAAGAAGTATTATAAAGGGACGCGGGTAGATGTCCTGCCTCATCCACTGGATGGGGCGAAATTAAAATCCATTGGTGAGGTCGAGCCACTTGGGAATTCCATTTTGTTCACGGGTGCATTTCAGCGAGACGTCAATGTGGAATCGGCTAGATTTATTTATCGAGAGATTTTCCCGCGGGTCAGGGAGAAATACCCCGATGCCCGCCTTGTTTTTGCAGGAGGAAATCCCTCCAAAGAAATGCTCGAATGGGCAAAAAGGCATAAATATGTAACCATTACCGGATATGTTGAGAACTTGTTTAAGTATTATCTAAAATCAACGATATTTGTTGCGCCGATGTTTGTAGGTGGTGGTGTGATTACAAAGGTGGTAGAGGCGATGTTTTGTGGATGCCCGGTTGTGACTAATAAAATAGGAAATGAGGGTATCGGTGCACAGGACGGCAAACATATCCTTCTTGCCGAAAGTAAAGAACAATTTGCCGAAAAAATCAACCTTCTTTTCAAGAATGAGAATTTAAGGAAGAAGATGTCTCATAACGCAAGAAAATTTGCTCACGAAAGATACGAAGTCGGGAATGTTATAAAGATTCTCGAACAATACTATACCGATTTGATTTCAACATAATGAAATGAGGTTTTTAAAATCGGGAGGATGATTGAAAGGGGCCGTGTCAGGTGCAGAAATGCCCTGAATGAAATCAAGGGTATCCTTTCCTCGGAAAAATACAAGGGATTTTGTCCCCTCTGTGGCCGTGACACTGTTTTTACAAAAAAAGGAAGGAACCTGCGGGAGACCTTCTCTTGCAGATATTGCGGCTCCTTTTCCAGGAACCGCCATGTCGCCAAAGTCCTGCAGGAGCGATTTGCCATCTTACCGCCGTATTCCCTTGGCAAACTGTTAGACGCCAAGCCGGACCTTAAGGTGTATGAGGCCGCCAGCTATGGACCTATTCATAACACGCTGAAAAATCTTAAAGGTTACGTTTGTTCTGAATTCTTTTATGATGTCCCCCCCGGGCAGTGTAATAAGCAGGGGATTCGTTGTGAGAACCTGGAATATCTAACTTTCCCGGATGACAGCTTCGATGTTGTGATTACCCAGGACGTCTTTGAACACGTGAGGAATTTTGAAAGCGGCTTTAAGGAAGTCCACCGCGTTTTGAAAAAAGGCGGTTTTCATATCTTCACCGTTCCTGTAAATCCCCGGAAAAAAACCGTAAAACGAATTGAAATGAGAAATGGGGAGGCGGTTTATTTGCTGCCGAAAGTTTATCACCTTGACCCTACCAGGGGCGGACTCGTTTATACAGATTTTGGTTATGATTTGCCTGTAATTCTTGAAGAGTTTGGATTTTCCACAAAAATTCACTGGTGCTCAGGGATTGATGGAAAATATTACGGCATATACTGGATAAGCGCGATTGTGGCTGAAAAGATTTGATGGTTCCTTTCCTTCTGTATGCTTTTGTACCTATATTTAATACGCCGCTGGGATTCACAAGGTGCCTGACAAACCGTGGATTTAACCTCGGAGGTGTGCCTTCACGGAACTAATACCTCTTTGCCGGGTGCTTGAATGAGTTGGATATAAAAAATTCGATAAAGGAAGGGGGATAATAAAATGAGTGAAAAGATTTCCAAAAATGCAAAGCAGTTTGCCCGTAAAAGATACGGCATTGATAACGTGATTAAAATCCTCGAAGATTACTATTCTAATCTTGCACTAACTTAATCCCTCGGCGACTTGCACATAAATCCTGTCAAAACTGCCTTCATATTCCGTGGCAATATATATTCCGTGGCGAAAATTTTGCATTGAAATTGCGTGCTGAAGGTGAGTAGAGAAGGTTTCTGAATTTTTGAAGGAGGGTGATGAAAAATGCTGCAAGATTTGTTGAGCCAACTTCAAATGGGGTCTTTTGGTCCTATAAAGGTCTTGAGCAATTTGCTTATGGCGCTTGTCTTATCGCTATTGACAACATTCGTGTATCGCAAGACGCACTCCGGCTATGCTTACAGCCGCTCGTTTAATATCACTATGGTGAGCGTGGCTATGGTCGTAACAATGATGATGATGGTGATAGCGAATTATCTGGCACTATCGTTGGGACTAATAGGCGCACTATCGGTGATTCGTTTTCGTAGCGCAATCAAGGATTCCAAAGATATGGCGTTTTTGTTCATCTGCATTGCGATTGGTCTGGCGTGTTCAACGGGGGATTACGTGATAGCCGTCATCGGGACAGTAGTGATAGATGTAACGCTTTTGGTGCTGCATTTTTTGCGACTTGGCACCTCATTAAGCTCCGACCACATTTTAACGTTTATCTTAAAGGGGGACAAGCCTGCAGGACAGAAGCTGATGGATAAGGCAAAAAGGAAGTTTCCCAGGATAACGTTTCGTTCATATTCCCAGATTTCGGATAAGGAGGGGGAATTTGTATATGCGCTTTCTCTGGGGAAGCATAGTGAGGAGGAAACTTTACGGTTTTTTCGGGCGGAGCTACCGCAATTGATGAATATCTCGCTCATTGCCCCTGAGGCAAATGTGGAGATTTGAAGAGGAAGTTGGAGCAACTAATGACGCATAAAGCAGCAACCGAAACGGGGGACAGGTTGAAATCGGTCAGGACAGGTTTGTTTTTGCTGCTTTGTGTGATTGCGGGACTTTTAGTCTATCGGCAATTGTCATCGGGATATACGTCCTTGCTAAATCAAAGATCTTTGTCTAAAAAAGTGGCAAAAGCTAGTCCCACGCCGCCTCCGGGTTCCGCATTACAAGAGAAATTGCCGCCAAAGTTCCCCAGTCCCTCACCCGGCTGGATTCCTCCCCGGAGACCGCGCCTCGAGGATTATGAATATATAGTCGGAAGAGATATTCTGTTGTACCGCCTTGTATTTGAGAAGAAGGATTGGGAGGCAATCGGTCGCCTTGTGCAAAAAATGGTAAAGCAAAAGGTGATGCTGGAGGAGGACCGCGTCTGGTTTCCGGCAGAGTTTTATGAAGGCAAGCGGGTCTATAGGGTAAAGGCACGGCTGAGGGGAGA
>CAZGKP010000049.1:0-20031 GCA_964526215.1 uncultured Candidatus Sumerlaeota bacterium | reverse complement strand
CATAAGCCAAAAATCAACTATAGCAAAATCACCAATGACACCGGCGAGGGTCGGACATATTAACATTGACACAGCCGGTAATGAGTGGCCGACGGCGCGCCATCGGTGGGATGGGAGATGCCTGTGCAGATGCAGTTCTGTGGCATTACGGATGCTGCACCGCAGGTCCATTTCCTCACTACGTCTGGGCGAATGTGGACAATCTCTCCGAATTCGCCGCAGGGTGGTTTCCGAGTGTGCTTATCGAGCTCTCGGTCTTCTCGATTGAATGATAGAAAACTGAAGGCGTGTAAAGCTGATAAAGGGAAGAGAGGCAAAGTCAGCCTCTCTTCCTTTTTTTATGCGGTAGTCGCAATGAGGCTGAATTTGAAACTGCCAGAACCGCTTAACTCTACGGTGTGCGTCTGGGGGATATTGCGGGGGGTATTCACAGTGCCGTCGGTTGCGGCAGCATTGTAGGCGGCATTGTGCCCTGTGCCTTTGTAATCCAGAGAAATTGATGTGTTTGTGGCGGTGTTCGTGAGGGTAAAACGGCTGCCGTTGACACCTGTGCTCAAGACGTCCTGCCCGCGCACAAGGAGAGTGGCTATGTCGGGCGAAAGCCCGAAACGGATATAAAGCGTCGTTATAGATGCATCAACCGAGTATGAGACCTCCAGCGAATTTGACCCGTCTGCAAGCGTAACCTCTTTTGTAATCTTTAAGTCCGATGAACGAAGCCTGATTCCGTGCTCCATCAGCTCAACAGAATAAACGTCATTGACATATTGATTAGTATCGGGACCGGCTGCCCACCAATCAACGAGCGATGAGCGGCGTCTGGCGTTGTCATTTAGATTGCTTTCGCGTTCATCATCGTAGTCCGGGAAACAGAGGAGATTCCCTGCAACGCAAGCTGTGTCCTGTGTTGAAAGATTTCTGACAAAAAGTGCAATGAGTCGCCCCCCGTCATTCTCAAAAACTGCAAGGATGCGATTATTGGAGAGGACGTATTCATTTTCGCCGTCTTCATCAAGGTCAATAGCGGCGCGTTGAGTCTGGGCGGCGGGGGATGAGGCTGTCCAATTGGCTGCAGCGGTTATGATGTTTACACAGCGCATATTGTGGAATTGAAGAAGGCGCGAGAAATCGGCTATGGCGTCCCAGGTGGTATCGGGGATGCAGAAGGTGCCATCTTCGCAACGTTCATTGTTGTCTTCATTATGCCAGGCGGTTTCAAAAGCGGCGCAGGAGAATGCGGTGCGTGCGAGTGTGCCGAGGCTGCCAGGTGCGTTTTTTGTGCCCGACCATACATCACCGAAGACTGTGCCGCTCTGCCAGATGGCGCCGATTTTTTTGTTTCCGTTTTGTGAGAGGTCGGAGCGAATTGGTGGGTATGCGTCATCGAAATCTTCCTCGAGGTCGGAGCCGTAATGCCAGTGGTCGTAGGAATCCTCGGTTGCATGGTCGAGCCAGTCGTAAGTCTCGATGGGGAGCGCGTTATCTGTACCGCGTTCGATGGGTGTCCAGCCGAGTGCGGCGACGTCTTCGAGCGTTACAATGCGTATCCATTGATGGTTTGCGAGCCAGCGAATGTTTGTATTGAAATTATCAGGATTATCACTTCCCTGTTGGAACAATGTGAAGGAGCGACCGGCGTAAGCCTCCCAGTCGTCAAAGACGAGGACGAGTTGTTGCTGGTCATCGGATAGGGCTTTATCGAGGAGCAAGAGGCGTGTGTCGAAATAGAGTCCACCGTCGGAATTGGCGAATTTGAAGCGGTCGGCGCGGTCATTTATGAAGAAGCAATTGACACCGTTTATGCGGCTGATTTTGAAGCCAGCGTTATCGGCAGCATCCTGCCCGAACCAGGTGCGCAAATGGTTTATCTGGTCGAGCACGGTGTAATGATACCCTGTCGCGGTTAGGTCTGCGAAGGTTGTGCCACGCACAACACGTTCGGGAATCCAGAACACACTATTGGCTTGTGGGAAAGTGCGACCAAACACCGCGCGGAGGAAATCTTCATTCAGGGCGATGGATGCCCGATTTGCCTCTCCCTCGAAGTAGGGCACAATGTGTTCGGAATAAACGCCGGGGATGAGTGCGCCTTCGCCATTAGCAGGATTGCCATCGAGGAATTTAGCGATGCGTTTAACGAACTCCGCGCCATCCTGCGGGTCTGAAGTGCCGGGTCTGTCTGCCCAGAGCGCAGAGGCTACGAGTGTGGCGGAGACGTGTATGTTGGGACAGGCGCCGAATATCTCACAGGTATCGAGGACGCGGTGATAACCGGTCGGGTTGCCGTTCGGTGTCTTGATAGTGTCGTTGTATATCAAGCCCTGAATAGCGCTGGCGCAGGAGATTGCCTGATTGCCGTGGATGATGAAGGAATAGCGGATGCTTTTCGAGTGTACGGTTGAGGGTATGGCGCCGTTCAGGAAGCCGTTAAAAAATCCGCGGTCATCGTCAACAATAGCATCTGTGAGGTCGCTGGTATCACCGAAGCCGCCGGAGATTTCGCCTGCGCCGCCATTTGTGCCATCCTTTGCAGTGGCAACCTGGAAATTCAGCGTAGATGTGCCATCCCATCCCTGCCCGGTAAGGACGCTGCGCTTTATGCCGAATTCAACGCTGTCGAGGTCGCTTCGATAGTATACGCCGAGGAAATTCTCGGGGTTTGTGGTGGGCGATGCGAGCACATTCCACTCTCTGTCAAATACGGTATAAGTATTTGTGTCATTCAGGACGATGGCGACTTCCCATTTATGGTCGGTCTTACAGTCGGTAAAGCTGGGGAGCCATTCCTGCCCTGATGCCGGTGAATTGAAGTCAATCAGGCAAAAGACATCGAGGTTTTGATTCTCGGCATAGATGCCCAGTTCGAGGAAATGCACGCGGAAGAAGTAAGAATCGCGTTCGGCGTCATCGTGTGAGTAGAATGCAATGATGTCTCGCGATGTATCATAGCCATCGTTAAAATCATAGGTATCATCAGGTTCATCGAGAGCGCGGCAATCGGCGATTGACCAATCCTGAAATTCCTCAAAGAAGGTCTGACCGGCGGTAGAGCCAATCTGGGGACCGGGACCGATAGTGATATGTTTCGGTGGAGGTGGATGCGTTGCTTCTGCCCGCAACATCCACCCGCTGGTAAAAGCATAAGTAATGTCCGATGTCAGAGCAAGAATCGCAATGAAGAGAAAAACCCGAAATGTAAAAGTTATTTTCCCCAATGTGTTTTCCTGTGCAGATTTCAAAGAAATCGGACTCCTAACATTTCGGTAAAAAGTGAATCCGCCAAGGCGGATAAGAGAAATATCCGGTGTGATATATTACCTGTCCATCGGGAATTTATTGGCGGGAGAACTTCAGGAGACCGAAGCGCCACGGTTCGTATGGGAAGTTTTGCATCTTTACCCAGTCGCTCTGGACACGATGTGGCTTCTGACGGTGCCGGCGCACATTGAATCCCCACACGGTCGCTGATGTCGGCATATCTTCCACTCCAAGCGTTTTCAATGGCATCCGAAACTCGATAGACCAATAATCCTTGCCGATGTGCTCGGCGTGCTTATACCACGCGGGACAGATACCTTTTCCGGGTAACGTGTTAAACGTGGTGCCTACCGAAGTCACGTATGCACGTATAAAAGTTTTTATATCGTGATTTGTGTCGAGGAATATTTCAATATCGTCATCGCCCCAGGTAAAGTGTATAGGACCGGTGGCGTAAGCAACAAGGTTTTGTGTGTATGGTTCGGCACAGTGCACGGCGATGTAAAAATATTCCTCATCAAAGAGCGTGCGTATCCAGGTTTGCACCTTTGCCTCATCCCCGACTTTGTTTATCTGGAGACCGTTTATGACGTCTGCGGACTGCCAGGCGGTGTCATCAAGGAAACCGTCAATCCAGGGGGGAGTTGCGGTATATTTTGCGACCGCCTGTCGTGGGATGCACAGTTCGTGTCGCGACTTCAGGACGATTGATTCGCCGCGCAATGTGGTGTAATATGTCTCGATGCGGGCATAGGGGAGACTATAATATTTATACTCGCGCGAGGGCGCCTTGATACGGACGTATATATCTTCTGTGCGACCGGGGGCGAGCATAATAGCTTGCTGGTGCGGCTCAACGCTGAATGCCGGATTCGGCGTCTCCCACGTAATTGTGTAAACGTTTATCTCCCTCGTGCGATTTTTGAGCGGAAACGAATAAACGATGTCCAGTGGGGCATTACGGGGGTCAGGAATCTGACCGCCGCCGGGTGGCGTGAAATATGGCGCAACGCGGTTTCGCTCGGCTCGCGTTACATAATCGGCAGGCTTCACACTCCCCGCGGGAATCACCGCCTCGGTAACCTCTTTTCCATTCACCGATACATAAAGGAACTGGAAAAAGTAACCGGCGGCGGGAGCGAAATACCGCATCCACCCCGAAGAGTTCACGATGAAACAGGGGATATTGTCTATCTTTTCAAGGCAATATTCGTGTGTATGACCGGCGAAGACGGCACGAATGTTGTCATACTTTTTTAATATCTCTCTGACGGTAAGCCAGTTTGAATTCCTGTCACGCCACAGCGGGCGGTGCACAAAGATGAAGATATTATCGGCGTTTTTGTTTGCCTCGAGGTCTGCGGCAAGCCATTCGAGCTGGTCGTCAGTAATTATGCCGTATTTCAGGCGATAATCGGAATCAAGGATGGCGAAGTGGCTGCCTTTGTGGTCGAACGAGTAATAGAATTTGTCCGCGCCCCATACCTTTGCATACACAGCCTCCATCGGCGTAGTGGCGACGTCGTGATTTCCAGGCACCGGATAATATGGTGCGGTGATTGGCGCAATCTGACTCTTGAAACGTGCCCATTCCTCGTTGAGTTCCTCCGGGTCGTAAGTATAGCCGTGAATCTGGTCGCCGATGTGGATGACGAGGTCGGGTTTAAGGAGTTCGACCTCCGGCGTGAGTTTCTCGAATACATCGGGGTTATCAAACTGACTGTCGCCCAAGACGGCGAACTTAAAATTCGCCGCTTCGGCTATTCCCGCAATGCAGAAAATTGTAAGGACGAGTATTTTTCTCATTTCCAGTAATAACTCCATTTATAGGATAATTTTTTGCTCTCTTTGGATTTGAGCGTAATTTCCCAATCAATCTTACTTGCTGAATTCAGGCGCCAGCACCACCACGGCCAATCATACCAACCCCACCAGAGTGGATAGGAATATGAGCGGTTACTGGGGGAGGCGGCGCCGGGCAAAAATGAGAAATCTTCAAGGATATTAAGGATTTTGATTTTGCCTTTAGCACTTACCTCGGTTGCGGAACCGAAGAGGTAACGATGAACCTCGATGCTGACGGTCTTATCTTTGAAGTTAGTGAGTTCGAGTGTGCCTTCGAGTTCGAGTTTGCGGAAATGGCTCCCGTCAATTGTTACGGCATTCATAGTTACCTTTATCTGTTGTTCGGACTTTTTCAGATGAATATCAATCGCATCAGTTACGGGTAAATCGGTCTCGTTGCCGATGGAGGTATATCTAAGAAGGGATTGTGCAAGGAGGCGATTTTGTTTCAGAATCATCGCAGCGCCTGTGGTGAAGGGAACGGGCGAGGTATTCTTGATGCGCAAGGTGTGCCGGATGCGCCTCTGGCGGGACATATCGGCAATCTGGCGTCTTTGCTGATTGCTCAGGTTTCTCCATACCTGTGGCGGCGGTGAAAAGGGGATGTCGGCTACGTAGGCATCTTTATACGGACAGGTAAATTCGATTACGGACGTAATCCCGCGTGCCCCTTTTGGCAAGGTGAGCGAGTCAACCTGATAGACGAATAGGTCTTCCGTTCCACCCTCGATGGTTGCGCCGGTGCCCGTCTCTCCCGTAAAAGGTCCACGTGAGGGCGCTTCTCTCGCAGCCAGTCTCGGTGAGGCGCTCTGGGTCATCAGGATATTGGAGAATGCTCCAGCCTCGCGACCAAAGTACCGCGATAACTCTGCGGGTTCTTCCTTCATTGCAAGCGGCGAGAGATTATGTGCGAATGCAAAGTTCGGCACACCGACCACCAGGTGTGCCCGCACATCTTTCAGGTCTATCAGGTCATTGATGAGGGTTGCCTGCAATTTGATTTTGACCTCGCCTTTATCCTCCGAGGAATCGAGCTTAATATCCACCGCATATTCAGGAATCCATCGCAGACCCTTCTGGAGGTAAATAATTCCGATTTTCGCCCCATCTGGCAGGGGGCGCTTTTTGCCATCGGCACACCCCAGACGCAATGTCAGTTTCCCGACTTTTTCTTTTCGTGTCCTTTTAAGATTTATGTCTTTGCCCTCTATCTGAATTTGTTTTATCTCAAAGAAAGGGATTGCGCGCACGCCCTTGGCGCCCCGGGGCTTTACGAGCACAACTTTTGGCGGTTCTTCCTTTAACACCTCCTCCTTTTGCTCCGGTGACCACACACTACGCCCCAGAACCGAATCCCAGACCCATCTGGCGGGTCTGACAATTCGTGTCTCTTTTTTCTTTTCCCGGGGGACGGATAAAATTTTACATTTGAGAGGAGACGTGAGGAACAATTCCGCCTCGCGCCCAACATTTGCCTCCAGCAATTGGGCGATGCTCGCCACCGGCTCGGTAACCTCCTTCTCCGCCTGGGATGCCTGAATAAAATTAACCACAATTCCCGGTTCGGCTGAATATGCCCAGAATGTCCCAAGAACCGCCTCCGGCAGATACTCAATTTCGACCACGCCATCAGGATCGAGTGGCGCACTCGCCTCGTGCAGAACGAAACTATGACCATCCTTAAATATGCTCACTTCCTGCACGGGTATCTTTTCAATCTTGAGAACGGGAGTCTCGCGGGCGGATAACAATCCCGCCAGAAACATAATCAGAAAAAAGCATACTTGCCGCTTCGATACCGGAATTACTCGTTCGGGCAAGACATTGTATTTCATATCGCAAACCTCCTTTTCAGGTAAGATAAAACAATATTATATTTCTGCCAGACAAAAATCAAACAAAAAGAGAGAATGCTCGCATTGAGCATAGCCTTGCTCGAATCAATTTGCCGGTCTGCCTATCCGTGCATCAGGGTGATTTCACTGCGGGGATGCCAAGGCATAGATAATTCCTCTGTTTTATCAGTTCAAGCAAAGCTAAAATGTTCACCTCTATGCGGCAGCGGTTCATTTTGATAGGAACTTTAAGGAAGCTCGCCGACAATGTTCGACTCGAAGTAATAAATCTTCCGTAGCTCTTTGTCAGTCATCCCGGGAAAGACCTCGAATTTCCCTGCGATGATGGCTTGCTTTTTCTCTTCAACCTGCACCCTCACATCATCGGGAACTAAATTACTGAAAGGGGTGAGCTTTACCCCTCCTTTACCCAGTCCATACCACCAGTCCTGGTCTGGATGTTCGTCCCAGGTTGCATTATGTACTGCCTCCACAATATCAGTCATAATGGGAGCCCAGTCCCAAACGGTGCCGGTTAGAAAGACATCCGGGGCAAATCTCCTCATATCCGAGCCAAAACTGATATAGTATACGCTCCTCTCTTCTGCTGCTTCCCCGGGTGCATAAGAATCGGAATGGTGGGTGATAATGTCGCATCCCTTGTCAATAAGGGATAGCGTTACTTTCTTCTCTCCTGGTGGGTTATACCACTTGCCTATCCACTCTACATAGACCCTGGCATCGGGATTGACCGAGGCAACTCCTCTGGCAAAGGCATCAATGCCCCTTACCACTTCAGATGTTGGGAGGGCGGCGGCGTAACCGATCTTGTTTGCTCTGGTCATAGAACCGGCTACTATTCCCGCCAGGAATCTGGCTTCATACATTCTCTCAAAATATATACCTGCGTTGGGAGCCTTTTTCTCAGTTCCTGCCCCCCACATAAATATGACATCAGGATAGTCCGGAGCCACTTCTTCAATATATTTCCCGAAATTGTAACTGTGGCAGAAGATTACGTTATATCCAGCTTCGGCATATTCCCTCATTATGTGTGGAGCATCAGAGCCACACGCCTTTTGCCTTTCCGAGAGTTCAACATAGGGCAATATTTTAGCCATCCCTTGCGCCCCCAGGTGTCCTTCATATGTCCAGCCATAGTCCCCTATGGGACCGATATGCAGGATGGCTACTTTTAGCCTGGGTTCTCTTGTAACCTCTTGCCTGATACAGCCACAAAGCACCGACAGCAGGAGAATCACTGCCATCAAGATAGCAACTACCCTGGATTGATAGCCTGACATAGCTTTCCTCTTCTCAAAATGGAGTGGGTTGGTCTATAAAATCCCGCACCGAACTATCGGTAGGAATCGGAAAAGGTCGAAGGATTAAAAACGGTTCGAGTTACTTTTGACTGACACCCCTGGCGGAGGACTGCTCTCCTCTGGAGATACGACCTGCCCTCTCCTGCCATAATAATAATCCTGCGATGATGGCGGCTATGGGTATCGCAATGAGCCATTGGCTACCGGTGCTCTGCTTTATCCAGTCGTTTACCAAAAAACGCATCCTGCCGATAGCCAGAGAAACTCGTCCCATTACGGTGTAACCGAAAGCTGACCCGAAAAAGACCATCAAAAACAGGATGCCGACTTTAGACAGCCCCTTGAGGGATTTTTTGTGTTCGATGGAGTAAAAGAAATAAAACAAAACCGATATAACACCCACAAGTATGACCAGGTTGCAAAAGACATTCATCAATGCCGGAACGCTGAATCCACAGGCGGAGAGAAAAAAGGCGATTCCGAAGGCAACGGTTGCAAACACAAGAATGAACCTGCGTCCGGGCTCCCAATCGGTGTATTTATCTTTCTGAACGAAGTAAACCAGGGTACCTAAAAGGGCGAGGGAAAATAAACCCGTGCATATGGTGAGTGGCGTGAATTGAAATCGTGCCGCATTGAATAATGGGACGATTGTTTTTCCGGTGTGGCGTATGAGGAATGCCTGAATATTTGCCGGTGCGGCAATCCCTGCTCCATATCCGATGAGGAATGCAAGCGAGATGCGGCTCACCCAGGCAATCTTTCTGAAGTATCGCGTAAACATCAAAATCCCCAAAAGACCGGGGATAATCATTATATAGTCAAGGTTACTTTCGGGATATAAGAGCGGTCTGACAAGCAATGGACGCAATGCTTCTGTCCAGGATTTCACAATGATATATCCGGTGGATACGCCGATGTAGATATTCTCGGCGAGCTTGTAGAAGGGATTATCCTTATACAGGAAGCTGTAAATGGCAATGGTGATGCCTGCCGCAATCCAGGTTCCGATGATTATTGCCCCATGTGGATAAGCCGTCATCTCAGACGCTCCCTTCGTTTCTGGCGTTCCTTAATAATAAAAGCGGTATTACCGATGAGGATGAAGATAACAATAAGTATGTGAATCACTGCCTGGGAATCCATCCCGCTTGTGGCATCACCGCGATATCTGAGGAGTTTTTCATATTCCGAAGCTCCTTTTAGTCCACCGACAATGCCCGTAATCTGCCCGGCGTTAAGGTTGGCATAAATCCCCGGCGCCATAACGGCGGTGCAACAGGAGCCTATCTTTATGCCCGTCATCTCGTAGCCGTAAATAATCCAGGCGTTAATCATACTGTCATCGTGGAGGTCAACCATATATGGGAAATCGCCAAGTCCCTCAATGTCCTCTAACAGGGGCATCGTATAGACATTATTACCGAAGTAATCCTCGCGGCAGGTGCCCTTGAAATCCTTTCCGAGTTTGATAACCATTGCGCTGTAGCCGGGCTTATAGCCCATATAGGCATAATCCTTGCCGTAGGTGAGATGGAACTCATCTTGCATTTTCGAGAAGATTCTTTCGGCGTTACCACTGCCCAGGATGAGGTAGCTAATGCCGACGACCTTTAGTTTCTTTCGGAAACAGTGGCGCAGGACGGCGATTGCCATAGGGTCCATCTCTGGCGTGGAGGATGGTTCATAATCAAAGCTGACGAGTATGTGACTGCCGGGAGGGAGTTTCTCAATCTCACTATAGACCCCGCGTGCCTCGTCCGTAATCTGCACCGGCAGATTTAGCGGCAAAAGTATCGGGATAACGATGGCTATTGCCACCATGGCAAATATAATTCGCCTATCAATCTTCAAAAGTGCATCTATCTTCAACCCGGCACATACCTCCTATTGACGTTGAAGTAAAAAGTGAAAAGGTAAAAGGTAAAATATAAGACAACTGACAATTCAAAATACTTTTTTACTTTTGCCTTTTAACTTTTAACCTTTACCCTGCTTTTATTCCTGGCTTCCCATATATGTGCGTTCTATACCTAAAATTATGCGGAGCGATGTTGATACAGTTGCCAGTGCGAGACCCAGAAAGATTGCGCGTTTTGCCGCCACGGTGGGGAAATTCAAGAAGAAGGAGGTCAGGTTGTCCAGACGCAAAAACGGCAGATGACCACCGACCCTGGGGCTTATCGTCTCGGAAAACATCTCCCCGAGAGGGACACGCCCTACCATAACTATAAGCGCCGTGATGAGCATAACGGTTGCATCGAATGTCCTCACCCTGAATGCGCGATAAGCCGCTGATGCGATATAAAATGCAAGTATTGAAAATACGGAGGATGCCGCCGCAACATTGACGTAATCAAAAATCCACATAAATACTGAACCCGTCTTGTCACCGAAGAGCGGACCGTATTTTACCGGTATCAGCCCGAAGACCGCTGTTACTATCATCCCCAAAAACATTATTATACTGTATCCCCATCCCTCTTTGCCCCGGCGGATTTTCAGGTAGTGCGAACGGATAAGGCTCGTTACACCTAAAACCAGTGTGAATGCCGCTATGACCATATACCACCCCGATGAACCCGTCCATATCTGCATAAAGGGCTTATGCGGGACATAATATGAAATTATAAGCAACACCCCTGTAAGAAAAACTATGGTAAGCGGAAGCCGTCTCTTTAGAAACTCCATACTGAATCTACCTCACAGTGAATATATGCTTGAGAAAAAGAAGCCATTCCTGTTCCGGGAAGAATGCCCACAGGGTGAGTAATAGCGTGCCGAGGAGAATTGCGAAAAACAGGATGATTTTGCCAGCGTCCTGCGCCTTTAGACTCCCCGTTAATTTCGGATTACGTGATAGATATGCCGATGCGGCGTACAATTCCTCACCGATGAGACAGTAGTCACAGGCGACAACGAAGAACGGTATCTGGTAGTTGGAATCCGTGCCGGCTATCTGGATTGCACCGGTAGTAGCACCTGTCTCGGCAAGCAACAGCGCCTCTGCAGCAAAAGTCCCCAGGAAAAAATTCGCCGCAGGCTTCTCCCGCACCATCAAACCATCAACACCCGCTGTATAGCTGAATTGCTCGCCTGCTATGAAGAATACGTCATCCGGATTGAAGGCATCGGGACGCCCAGCGTTTATGTATGCCTCCCTTACAACCTCCTGACAGACCGTCATTGCAACTGACCACTTGCAGGGGACAATGAGGCGCGAATCGTATTGCGCAACCTTTTTTGCCACATGGGCAAGGATGTTCACCGAACATATAGTGCTTATGTAGTCTATGTCGCTATATCCGGTAGAATAAAGTATCGGTTTCCCCATCTCGGTTGCACGCCCCACCGCCTCATCAACGGCATCTATACCCGGAATCCTGCGGAGGAACATATTGGGATTTCGCTGCGCCTTCGATATGAAGTAAACCACGAATATGAACATAAGGATAAGGGCAACAAGCCCGTTTGCACGGTCTTTGCGAAACCAGTTCTCTTTCGGCGTTGCGGTGACCACCTCACTCCCCATAACGGTTTTTGTGCCATCCGTTACGCCAAGACGATAATAAGTGGGGAGCTGCTTCACACGCTCGGAGGTCTTTTTCTTTTCGCCCGTATCCGTAACCACGATTTTTTCTCTCATCTCCCATATCGGCGTAACTTTGTATGCGTGGAGGTTTTTGTTCTCTTTTGCAAAGCCGAAGTAGCGAGACATATCGGACTTGTAAAATTTGTTTGAAGTCAGGCGCCCTATCTCGGTGAAGGGACCCTCTGGTGAGGTACTCTGATAAAGAATGTAAGAGACTTCAGGAGATTCTTCGGGGAGTTTGTGCCAGACGAGCAGGAGGCTGTCGCCAGTATCGGAGGGTGTATCCATCGCCTTTAAGCCGGAGGGGGCGACGATCTGGTATGCCGATGCTGGAAACGCAAGCACAGGGAAAAGGGAAAAGGTAAAAGGTAAAAGATAAAAAAGGCATCCTCGCAAGTTGGTTAATTTGGGGATTTTCATTTTATACCTCTATGACTTCGACATTTGCTCGGGGGACAGTTACGGTCTCACCCGTATCTGTGAGTTTCACCGACATAATCCGCACGTAAGATTCTGTCTCTACTTGTGCAAGGTCGGACGGGAGAGCCACAATGGTGCCGAGCCTGCCGAAATGTGGCTCGCGAATAATACGCACCTCATCGCCACGGGCAATACCGGTTTCCGCCTTCGGGGGATGTGGTTGGACGGTTTTTGCCTCTTCCGGGGTAAAAGGGATAATAATTTCGGGGCGCATTACGCCTGCGCGTATCTGCGTGCGACCGGAGATTGAGGCGATGTGTCCCTGGCGAGACTTCAAAAGGTCGAACGTCCGACTTGCCATCGTCATCTTCCCGAAGCCCTCGGTTATAATGAGTGTGGTGGGGATTTCCTCATCGCCCGTAATGGCAACGCCGAGTTCATAACCCAGAATCGTCTTCAAGTCCCTTGCGTGAAATCCACCAACGATGATGCCCTTCACACCCAAATCCTGAGCCTTCTTGAATACACCGTAAGTGATGTGTGAACCGCCGACAATGAGTTTCCCGGAAAGGTCAGATGTTATGTCTTTCTCCTCAAGCACGGCTTCGGGTGTCTCGGAAAGCACAAAAAGTTCGCCAAACGTCTCACCCCCGATTCCGAATATCCCCTGAATAAATGTGCAGGCGACCTCGATGTCGGCGCCGACCCCCTCGTGAACTTCCTTCACAACGCCATTCACATAAGCCTTAAGCGAGATGCGGCGTGGGGGCTTTCGCAAAATAACCTGCCCCGTTACGTTTGAAATCCTCTCTACCGTGCCCCTGAAAGGTGCGCGCACAATCGTCTGTAAGAATTTGATGCCCAGGAAGGGCTTATTTTGAGCAATCGGCTCGTTTTCCTCAACTGTCTCTCCCTCCTTTTTCAGCATATAGTTATGTATCTCACGGGGGGTGATGCTGAGCTGATTCACCACGTTTATGGTCTGGACATCGCCCGGTAACTCGGTTACGGCGATGACAGCATCGGCGCTCACCCTATCTCCCGGCTTTACGAGGACTTTGCCCGGAATCGGGAGTGTGCGTTCCTTCACGATAACTGTGCGGGCTATAACCTGAAGCCCCGGTGTATATGCGTGCGCCATTTAACGTCCCTTCAGCTCTTGTTCAGGTTCTTTATCACCGATGGAAAAAGTACGAGCAAGAACAAGGTAAAAGGGTAAAAGTTAAATTGGAAATTGCAAATTGCAAAAGTTAAAATGGAAAACAGAAGAATGATGAGTTAGTTTTTACCTTTTACCTTTTGCCTTTTGCCTTTTACCTTTTACCTTTCCTAATCATACATTCCAAAGTCCTCATACCATTTTGCCATCACCTTGCGGCGTTCATCTTTTTTGTCGGGCATAATGAGCGGGCGACCTCGCGTATCTATCACAAGCCCCACGAGACCTCCGCGAACCGTCTTTTTCACCGTTTTGCCGTGCCCATCCCCCATATTGAATCTGCGTGCCGGGTTTACTTCGACAACCGCCTCTTCATCCACAGACATCGGATAGAGGCGAATTTCACCCACAGGGATACTTTCGCGAATCGGCGGTTTGCTTGCATCAGGCGATTTAATTTCAATCGAGACATCGAGGCACTTTGTCCCCGGTTTTGCATTTCCCAGCGGTGCAACACAGGTTCCCAGAGGTAGCAGGCAATCTTTTTCAAAAACCTCCTCTGCCGCCGGCTTGTTCACGCTTGCAAGGACACCCAGATGAGGCATCATAAAAATGCTGTCAACCGCAAGGCGCGTAAAGCCCACCGGCTGAAATGCGTCTATCATCATAAGCATTGCCTGTCGGCGTCTGGGTGCGTGTGAAAGCACGCCACCGCTGCCGATGAATAAATCCAGCACCATCATATTGACCAGCGTCTCGCCAGAGCGTGATTGAACAAATGTGTCGGAGACCGAACGGATGCGCTGAATACCTTTCAATCCCACAGCGAGTTGCTTGTGCTGGTCGAATGCGAGCCTGAGCGCCTCACGCGCAAGCGCCTGCTCGATGATGAGTTCGTTCTTCGTATGAGGAATGGTTGTCGGGCGAATCATCTTATTCTTTATACGATTTCTTAAATCTTCTTCACCCATCTCAAATGGGAGCCAGCGCAACACGTTATCAAGCCCCGCCTCCGCCAGAACATTTGATACACTATAGCTCATACCAAGATTAGCCGAGACGGTGCGGTTGAAAACCTTCTCAAAGACCGAAAAGACATCAGTGGTTGCGCCGCCGATGTCCACACCCATTGCGTTTATGCCCTCTTCTTCGGCAACCGTTTGTATGAGGTAACCGACCGCGCCCGGTGTAGGCATAATGGGTGCCTCGACCCATTTTTTCAATTCCCCATAACCGGGAGCCTGCGCCATCACGTGTTCCATAAAGAGTTCCTGGATTTTCTGTCGTGCGGGGAATAGGTTTTCGCGCTCAAGCGTGGGGCGGATATTATCAGTGATATAGAGGGTAGTCTTTTTTTCGAGAACCTCTTTAACGTTTTCGCGAGCCTCAATATTTCCAGCGTAAATAACCGGGAGTGTGTATGTGTAACCCAGGCGCGGGCGAGGATTGGCGGCAGCGATAAATTCCGCCAGATCCACCACGTGTGTTACGGTGCCGCCATCTGTGCCACCGGACAAGAGTATCATATCGGGACGCAGGCTGCGGATGCGGGAAATTTTCTGGTGCGGCAGGCGACCATCATTGGAGGCAAGGACATCCATCACGATTGCGCCTGCTCCGAGTGCGGCACGTTGTGCACTCTCGGCGGTCATTGCCTTCACCGCACCCGCCACCAGCATCTGCAGTCCCCCTCCGGCACTCGAAGTTGAGATATAGATGTCAACACCGGTATTACCGCTGGCGGGATGTATGATTTTCTCGCCGTCTAAAATTTTCCTGCCCGAAAGCTCCTCCACCTCCTGCATTGCGTTCAGCACACCGCGCGTGACGTCGTTGTAAGGAGCCTCAACGGTTGTGGGCGCTTCGCCACGATATGTCTGGCGATATTCGCCCTTTTCATTTTTCTCAATCAGGATAGCCTTTGTGGTTGTGCTACCACAGTCTGTGGCAATTATGACATTCAACTCATTACTTTCCATTAAAGTCTCTCTCATTCACGAGTTCTTCAATCTTTGCAGTCAAGCGTTCAATGCCGTCGCGCCGCTCAAAGATATGTGAGAGGCGCTCAAAGTCATCGCGCGGGAAAAATGGACCTAATATCGGCTCCAGCCCCACCATAACCTGGCTGCCGATGTAAGAGAGCGGGACGGCGCTTTGCAGAAACAGAATCGCCGGAGCCTCAAGGCGACGGTTCACAATAAAGCGGGCAACTCTCTCCAGCGCAGCGAGGTCTTCAGGGTCAGGCTCGCCCACATCTCCGACGGCAAATGCATGATGAAACCGTTCCCTGAACGACTTATGTGCTTTTCTGGAGTCTTTTTTTTGCAAAGTCAAGAACCTCGGTGCGATTTTTTCCACAAAGCAAAAGGATGCCTCTGAAATTCTCCAGGCGATTCGGCTTTGAAAAAGGTGAGAGAAAAATCCCATTCTTTGATTTTTCTACACGACGGAAAACAGACCAGGGGCGCCTTTGCTTTATGCCAAGAAATCTGCTTTGTGCATAGGCTTCCGTCAATGTATATGAAGACGGCAGAAAAAAGCGCGCCAGCGATGCAAATAATACAAATGCCGAAAAAACCGCCCAGAAGATTGATGCAAAACTCCAGCCGATGAATGCACAAATCGTTACTATCAACAATATCACACCTGTGGCACGTTCTGGATTTTCACGCGCAGGGCGCACAGTCCAGCTTAGCACACAAGTGGATATCTGCCCGGACAAATTTTCAGCCAATGAAAAATTCCTCGTATCTTGCCGTCAAATTTTATTTGCCCTTAAACCCCGCTCCCGTGCATTCGTCAAGTTCTTTTCTTCTATTTATTCGAGATAAAAGTTCCACAGGGTTTCTCCACGCATCCCCATACCAGAGGCAAACCTTGACACTCGTCGCCTGGATTTGTTTGTAAAGACACCACTTTGCGAGGCGATACCCTTGGGGGAGAAAAAGAAAATCATTGTAGGGATTAGCGGTGGTATGGATAGCTCTGTTGCCGCTGCGCTGCTTGTGCGCGATGGATGGGACGTGTGCGGCGTGCGGTTATCAATGCTTGCTAATCCCTTCGGGCGTGGTCCTGCCCGCGATGAGGCAGATGCCCGAAAAGTTGCCGAAAAACTCGGCATACCCTTTCGCATCGTTGATGTTTCTGAACAATTTGATGCACAAATCGTAAAACCGTTTATTGAGGAGTATCTCATCGGACGGACGCCCAACCCTTGTGTCCTGTGTAATCCGCAAATAAAATTTGGCGTACTAATGAATGAGGCGAGGCGAATTGGCGCAAAATTCATTGCGACCGGGCATTATGCCCATACGGGATTTGATGAAGGGCGCGGCCGTTGGTTTCTGAAGAGGGCTTGCGCTTTAACCAAAGACCAATCATATTTCCTCGCGCGGCTCACACAGAAACAAATCGCCGCATTTGTTACACCTCTGGGAAACCTTACAAAAAATGAAGTCTTGCATATCGCTCAAGAACTCGGCATCAAGATTGCGCAAAAGCCCTCCAGTCAGGAAATATGTTTTGTCCCACAGGATTACGCAGAATTCATTAAAACCCGACCGGAGGTGAAAGGGCGATTACGTCCCGGTGAGATAGTTGATGCAGGAGGGCAAGTTCTGGGGCAGCATCGCGGGATAGCTTTCTATACAGTGGGACAGCGGCGGGGACTGGGTATATCACACACGCATCCTCTTTACGTTGTGCGAATAGATGCCGACAAGAATAGAATCATCGTCGGTGAAAAAGCCCGAACATTCTCATCGGGTCTGGTTGCTGAGAATCTTAACTGGGTGGCAATTGATGGGCTGAAATCAGAAAGGCGCGCTCTTGTTCAGATTCGATACAGACATACGCCCGCCCCAGCGCGCCTCATCCCGATTGAAGCGGGTGCCCGCGTGAAGGTACTCTTCGATGAGCCTCAATCCTCCATCACACCCGGGCAGACCGCCGTCTTTTACCAAGGCGACATAATCCTCGGCGCTGGGACAATTTCTTCAACGAGGCTCCCGTAAAAAGTCATTTTTGCCCATCCAATTTACAGAGTCTTTCAGCCGAGTTCCCATAATCATCGGTATTGACTCTGCCTTTAGCGTAATCTTCGTGCCATCCGGCAGGGACTGGCATATATTTGTACAGGCGTTTGCGTCTCGCCTCGAGCAGCATCCTGGGTTTCTTCATAAAATCAGCCCCACACATAACCCTTTTCCCCGTTTCGGCAGATAAGCGCTTTATCCATTTAAGCCCCTCAAGATTCCGCATTATGTGATGGTCAAGAATCAAGGTATCAACCTCCCGGGCAAGACGCTTTGCATTATGCCAGGCTTGCCTGACCTGATTTCCCGAAAGTCTATTGTGTAAATAGAGAGGGGGACCATCGGCGAACACAATATTGGGTCGCCAGTCCAATATCTGGTAAATTGCCTCCCTGTTAAGGAGCTGGATGTCAGAGGTGTGCACAAACACACCATCTCCCTCGACCCTCGTCATCATTACGGTTACCGAGTGGTCTTTTTTATCACCGTGAAACACGGGTCTGGAAAAAGTCATTGCTCCCTGTTTTGTGCCTTCCGCTTCAATCAAACTGTTTTTCAGGACGAAAGAAAGCGCCACGGCTCGCTCCTTTTCAAGCGAAGAAAAATGCCGTAACGCCTTGGTCCAGAGCCTGACGCCTGGATTTAATCCGGCGATTTTGTTGATATTGAACTGATAAGGATTCGCATCCACTAATGGTGTATGTTCACCGTGAAAATGACTGATGACTATATCGGTAGCTTCAGACCATCTTTTAACAATTTTCTTTTGTATCTGCTCATCCACAGCTACCTGAAAAGGGTGAGGGAGTAAGCCATATCTATGGTAACCCAGGGCTATGCCCGGGTCGAACAATATCCTCCTATCGCCTGTTTTGACAAAACAGCATAAGCCACGGACTCCCAGAGATTCAGTTCCTATAATTTCAATATCCATATTATATCTTAACCATTTATTGAGGCTTTCCCATCGTCAACACCTTATTTGCATTGCCGGGATTAAGCCCGGTCCGCCCCTATGCCAGAGCAAAGGGGGTCCGCCACTATAATAATTGCAAAATTAAGAGTGAACTACTATGGGCTGACACAGAAAGGGACTCCGCTGAAGCGAAGCTACGTCCCTCGCGCCGTCGCCATAGCGGCTTTGGCGCGTCAGCGACTCGCGAAAGCGGAAGGATTGTTAGGGATTGCTGGTGTGCGACGGCATCGGTTACTATTTTGAAAGGACAGAAAACAACTAAAGCAAAGCGAAATTTATAGAAAAGCATTGACCCACCGTAGCTAAGAAGCATAAAAAACATACTACTATACCAACTATACCAATTGGGAGGCAAAAAATGGGGCAGGCAAATATTAAATATATCTCGGATGAAAATGGCAAAGCTACAGGCGTTATCGTGCCTATCAAACTCTGGCAAGAAATCATATCGGAAAGAGAAACAGCGTATCTTCTGAAAAGCGAAATTATGAAGAAGCGACTCATGGATGCCAAAAATCGCCAGGAAGGTATTCCTTTTGAGGTGGCTCGTGAGAAACTTGGAATTTGACCCTTGTGCATTCGAGGATTTAACCTGGTGGATTAAGAAAGATCATAAGAAAGCGTTACACATCGTTAAGCTAATCGAGGCGATTCAGCGAGATCCATTTCAAGGTATAGGTCAACCGGAACAATTGAAGCATGATTTATCGGGTTGTTGGTCAAGGCGAATAGACCGTGAACACAGGATTGTTTATCAGGTATTTGAAGATAAAATCAGAATCTTGGCTTGTCGGTATCACTATTGAAAGATATTGCATCTAAGTGTGTTGAAGGTCAGACACGCTAAATTTTTCAAATAAACTTTATGGAAATAGAAGGTCTTCACAAATTAAACTTTTTAGGGCGTTTGACCCCAATTACCGGAGGCGGTGATAGCGGAGGCGTTGGAGAGGTATAAACCATAAGGGTATAAATATCTTGATAGATGAGAGGTTTGAGCATGAGCGTTACAAGGATTAAATTCGGCAAGATATCCCCTCTCCTGGAGGACGAGAAAATCCTGCATGAGCAGAAAAGGTTCCGGCTCATTACAAGCAAGTGTCTACCAACCTATCGAATCTGCTTTAACCTTCCTTTTTTCCTGGCAATACGCCTTCTCGTCACCAACCGGCGCTGTCTTGTGATAACCAGGATGTTTAGATTTATGATTCAGGAGATCAGTACGTGGTATCCCGGGAAAAACCCGGGAAATGATTTGGAAACCGTAACAAGCATAAGATGTGATAAAGGGTTTTTCGGAAAGTTCCTGGAGATTCGGAGCCGCGATCCGAAACGAAGTGGGAGGTGGTGGTATTGGAATCCAAAACTGACACTGCGCTTCTATTTCAAAAACCCGGAAAAAGTGGAAAAGATGATTCTCCATGCCATGGTGGAATGAAACAACAGTCCTGAGAGAGAGGACAAAAAGGCCGCGGGAAAAGGGATTAGAAACCAACCTTTTTAAAAAAGCGAGGTGAATTATGCAAGCAGGAGATGGGGGTCAGTTTATATTTTTATAAACTAAACTTGCTTCTTTCCACGTGAATG
>CAZGKP010000048.1:12266-20263 GCA_964526215.1 uncultured Candidatus Sumerlaeota bacterium | reverse complement strand
AGACGTAAAGCCAATCGGCGCATAATAGCCTCTGTGGCGAGGCAATGTTTCCTCAGATTTTCCGTCGTAACGTGTTCGTCAAGAAGCGCAATTGCATCCTGGCGAGAAAGTCCGAAGTCTCCCATAATATACCTCCCTCAAATCAATTTTCAGAGCCGCAGATTTTCAGGTTAACACCGGATATAAATCTGTATGTTTCTATGGGAATTATCTCTCCGTGTCAAGGAACATAAGGAACGCAGGATTTTTTCCCTTGCATCTACGCTACGCCGATCTGTATCCTTATTTTAGGATTCCTCTAAGGGGGTTATATATGAACGGGTATAAATTGCAATGGGGATTTGTCGGTTGTTTTATGGTGCTAATGGTGCTGCTTTTTGAAGGAGGCGCACAGGCAGAGCAATTAATTAACTGGATGGCGAATTACCCCGGTGCGGTGGAATCGGCACGGGTAAGCTCGCGTCCGGTGCTTCTGTATTTACTGTCGCACAGGGCACGCGCCTGTTATGATATAAAGCAACAGACCTTCAGCGACCCTGCCATTCAGACATTGTTTGCCAGATTCGTTTGTGTGAAAATCAATGTATTTCTCGAACCTTCTATACCACGCCGTTTCCACGTATTCAAGGTACCCACCATCCTGCTTCTCGATGCAAAGAGTGGTAAGGAGCTGGGGCGCGCAGTAGGGTTTAAGGCACCGGGTCAGCTCAAACCATACTTAATGTCTGCCCTTAATCCGACAGGTGGAATTTACTCTCCCGCAAAGGATTTGCAGAGTGGTAAAACCGGCGGGAATCTGGTTGCATTCCGCTGGCGCGCACCTGATGCAAAAGCAGTCTATCTCGCTGGCGACTTCAATGATTGAAACACAAAATCCCTGCCGATGAATAAGGGTGCCGATGGCGTCTGGTCGCTTAACCTTTATCTCCCTCGTGGCGCTTATGAATATAAATATATTGTGGACAGCACCTGGGTCCAGGACACCAATAATATGTATGCCAGACCCGACCCCTATGGGGGAATGAACTCGGTTGCCGTTGTGGGTTACGTCCCTGTCGGTCCCAAGCAGAATGGCAATCAGGTAACGTTCTTATTTTTCGACCCCGAGGCAAAGGGAGTGTATATCGCCGGCACATTCAGTAACTGGAAACCGGTAAAGATGTACGCCAAAGGCGATGGCACCTGGGGCATCATCCTTACACTGCCAGGAGGTCGCTACGAGTATAAGTTTATCGTGGATGGCGAGTGGATGCTCGACCCTGACAATTTTACCTCCGTGAAGAGTGAAGTGGGGTCGTGGGATTCAGTAGTTGAGGTGAAGTGATGAAAAAAGACAGTGAAATTCGGATGAAAAAATATCCCCCGGAAGGCTACACAACAAATAAGTCCTCCGGGGGTATATTTTATGGCGCGCCCAGAGGGAGTTGAACCCCCAACCTTCTGATCCGTAGTCAGATGCTCTATCCAATTGAGCTATAGGCGCGCAAGAATTTCTTGCTGAATCTCGGCTCAATATAAAGTTCTATTTTTTTATACATCCCCCCTTTGATATACGTCAAGTCCAAAAAAACTTGCCCGCAGCAACGCAGTTTTAACCTTGCAAATTAGCATTTCTCCACAAAATAGTCCTTCAAGTATTTTGATGATGTTTTCCAGCAGGTCTATATGGGAATAGCGCGGAAAAGCTTCATAGACTATTTTGCGCAAAATGCCGGGCTGGTGGTGTCTTTTGTTGCCGGGATTCTGCTATCGAGATACTTTGGCAAAGCAGGGCGCGGCGAATATGTGCTTATTTTGTTCGCCAATATGCTTTTGATGAATCTCACTAATATGGGCATTGAGATTTCAACGCGAGTATTTTCGGGCAAAACCCCCGATAAGGTGGCACAAATCCATACCGCGGGCGTGATGGCTATTTTGGGGATTTGCGTGATTGTCGGCATAATCGTTGCCGTTTTTCAGGAGCCTATTCGCCGCCTGATATTCAAGGGCATACCTCCCGACCTGCTTTTGATGGCGGTTCTTTTGCTGCCACTTTCGCTTTACCAGCTCGTCTGGCAGGGCGTGATGGTGGGATTGGGGAAAATCGCTACTTATGCCCGCCTCACGATGTGGAACAGAATTGCACAGGCTGCAGCGGTGATTCTGCTCATCACATTTACGCTCCCCCATATCAGATGGCTCATCTATTCCTGGGTCATCATACAGGTGGTTACGTTTTTGGTTTCACTGATGATTCTGGGGAGGCGGTATCGTTTGTTCGTGCCGGTCAAGTTTTCTTTCATAAAGAAGATTCTGGGTTTCGGCTGGCTGGTCTATATCGGGAACGTGGCAGCGACTCTACTGCACAAACTCGACTGGTTGATGATTTCGGGGATGGTCGGAGAGGCAGGGGTAGGGCTTTACAGCCAGGCTTCTATGTTTTCGGACAAGGTAACGATGATTGCCGGTTCGCTTGAGAGAGCGACGTATCAGCCTGCGGCGAAGGCGGGAAAAAATTATGGTCCTTTACTAATTCAGAAGGTTTTCCGTTACAATCTGTATGTGAACCTGTTGGGCGCTGGTGCAATGTATATATTCGGCAGCGCCTGCATACATCTACTTTTGAAGGAGGAATTTTCAGCAAGTCTGTTTCCGTTAAAGTTTCTATTGTTGTCGGTAGTTTTTATGAGTTGCAGTCGGATACTGGCGATATATTTCACGGCGCATCTTGGAAAGCCCAAAATCCCCGCGCTCATAAACTGGGTGGTGCTTCCGGCAAATCTCATCCTGTGTTATTTCTTCACGAAGAAGTGGGGCATAAATGGCGCTTGCATCTCCACCGCTATCACATATTTTTTGCATTCGGGGCTTTTCCTTACACTCTTCATTAAAAAGAATAAGGGCATAAAACTATCAGAGTTTTTTCTCTTCCGAGCCGCAGATTTGAAGGAATGGAAAAAGTTACTGATAAAGTCTCGCTGAAAGACGTTTTTGATACGGCATTTTTTCGATTTGCTAAAAGGGATTATGGGTTTGAACAAAGGAAAGACCAAGATTGCATATTTCATCGGGAGTCTGCGGCTGGGGGGGGCGGAAAAACAGGTCGTTGAGCTTGTGCTGGGTCTGGATAAATCCCGCTATGATATTGAGATATGGTGCATCAATCGCGGCGGCGCGATGGTGGAAACTGTCAGACGGTCTGGCGTCGCCGTCCATATATTTGAGGTCTCTCTACCATACGGGAAATACAATCCATTTTCATACCTGCACCTCTTTAGAAACCTCTGGCGGATTTATAGGCAAGTCCGTAAATCAAAACCGGACATAGTCCACGGCTATCTCTTCACCGCGTATATAGTGGGTATTGTGTGCGGCAGATGGACGGGAGTGCCGGTCTTGATTTCGAGTCGCCGCAGTCTCGGATACTTTAAAGATGATAAACCCTGGAAACAGAGGCTCGAAAATTACGTTAATAAAAAAACCGATGTAATTCTGGTGAACTCAAAGGCGGTGTGGCGGGACGTCCTTATACGGGAAAGACATTGCGAGGGCAAGATTCGCCTTATCTATAATGGCGTGGACCTGGAAAAATACAAACCGGTGAGCGATGCCTCGGAGGTGCGTAAGGAATTGGGCATCGTCACACAGGACATCGTCGTGGGCGTCGTGGCGAATCTTATTCACTATAAGGGACATCTTGAGATACTCGATGCTGCGACAATGCTGAAGTCCGAATTCCCGAACCTGCGGTTTGTCTTTGTCGGCAGGGATGGTGGGATGCAAAAGAAGATTGAGGGAAAAATCGCCGCACTGAATCTTGAAGAAATGATTGTCCTGGCGGGCAGTAGAGGCGACATTGAACACATCATTCCTGTATTTGATGTGATGCTACTGGCATCGCACGAGGAGGGATTTTCAAATGTGCTGTTAGAAGGAATGGCTTGCGCAAAGCCGATTGTGGCAACTGATGTGGGGGGGAATCCTGAATCAGTAAAGGATGGCGAAACGGGCTTCATTATACCCCCGCGCAACCCGGCGACAATGGCGGAAGCCTTGAAGAAGCTCCTGACAGGTGCCGAATTGCGAAAGCGTTTAGGTGAAGCCGGGCGCCGCCGTGTGGAAAGGCTTTTCTCAAAACAAAAGCTCATTCGCTCTATGGATGAATTTTATCAGGAGATTCTTAATAGCAAGTTAGGGATGTAAAAAAAGAAACGCCAAAGGTGGTTCTCACCTTCGGCGCCGGAGAAAATTTTTTCAATTCCCTCCGATTATTCCATCGTATACAAAAACTTTTTCCCACATACTCGTATGCAAAGTCAAGACTTTTTTATGATAAAATTTGGCATTTTTCCTAAAAGAGAATCCCATATTTCCCCTTTTGCTATCGTTGCATTTCGCAGCCCGGTCAGCGGTTTTTAGGACGCATCCTGATAGCAGCGCAACCAAGGATGATGAGCAGAATCAACCAGCTCTTGAGTCGAACAAATCCCAGGAGCATACGCCGCATCACGCCCGGTTGCGCCCGAAAGAGATACTGCGGGCTAATTATGGTCTTGTATTCTGCGCCGTCAGGCACAGTCCAGTAAATGTGAAAAAGGGCAATATCCGCATCGGTGCGCGGAGTATATCGCCCCGCAAAATAATGACACCCCTTTTTTAGATTTCTGACGGCATAATCCCAGTGCTGGGGGATGTCTCGGTTGCTTAAAAAAAGTGGTTTTTTGTCGAGGACAATGTCATAAGTCCCCAGAACCTTCAGGGCAAATTTGTATTTCCCTTCAACCGGGGCATAGATGTATCCGTGCCAGATTCTGGGGAGCGGTTTTGTGCCGGGTGCGTGCGCCTCCTCTATGTATGTGTAACGAAGTGTGTCAAGCCCCTGCCCGCGCATAATCACATATGAGGCAAATAGGACGGCAATTATTAATGCCGTGGGAATTGCGAATTTTCGTGCATCAGGTAAAAAGGCGTGTAGCCATCTTTTTTCTCCAGCTCCAAATTCGCGCAATAAGAGTCCCCCGAAAAATAGCATCGCGCCGACATTCAGAGCGAATAAAATTGAGGCAGCCACTCCGCTGTTTCTCAAAAACCAAATCCAGCCAAGGTCTACTTTCCCCTGCGAGAGCAAAAATAAATTACCCCTCAGCGTGGAGAGTTGCGGGACGAACAAACACTCGTTCATTCCGCCCGATAGCATCCCCCATATATCATTATCGAATTTGTTCGGGCTTACGGTGCACCCCACGATTTGAACAAATATTCCCAGGAGGATAAGCCCGAGGATAAAAAGGCGCATTCCGCCTTTTTGTGCACGCCAGTTTTCAAAGACCTCTAACACCGGCAGTAATAATAGCGGTATCACTGGCAAAAGCAGGCGCGGTCCCCAGCACCACCCCCCCTGCCACGAAAACCACTTTGCCGTAACGGTGAGTTTTGTCATAATAAGCGCCGCACAGAGGAAAAAGAGCGCAGGAAATTTCCGCCGGAATTTTCCGAGTCCAATAAAGAACAAAATTATAGGTGGCGAGTATAGAAACAGCCCGCGGCTCGGACTGAATAGCAGTCCGAATAGCCCGATGAAAAAAGGCGTTGCGAATGCCTGCTTTCCATATCCCGGCTTGAGCACACTCCCGTAATTGTAATGGTTGTAAAGGAGCTGGAGCAGGACAAAAGGAATCAACCCGATTGCGAAATAGAGGGCTTTTCGGGGGAGTTGCCTTGTGTGCCATAACCCCGCGAGGGCTATAGGAAAAATGAGTAGCACCGAATCTATCTTTGTGAGAACGGCGAAACCGAAACAGGCGCCCGCATATAGTGCATTACGGGGATTCCGTATCTCTGATTGATAAAGGAAACGAACAGTATAAAGCAGCGCAAGCGCCGCAAGCGGGTCGGCGAAGTATTGTTTTGCATACGGAAAAAATGTGGTCGCCATCCCCAGCACAAGTGCGCCGGCAATAGCTGTGCGCCTTGAATATCCGAGCTCAAGTGCAAAGCCGAGAAAACAAACGCATAGCCAGGCACCAATGATTACGTTTGTGAGATGAACGATATAGAGAATTACAAGCGATGGCGAGGCGTCCGGGAAAAAGCCCGATATAATTCTGGCAAAGACGTATGCGGGAATCCCCGCAACCGATTGACCAGGGGCATATTTTGAGTGGGTGTATCCCAGATACGGTTCTATCTCGAGCGAGGCGTGTTCGGTCAGGCTCTGTGTGAGGCGGAAATAAAAAATCTCATCGCTGGAATAAAACGGCTCAGAAGAAAAATCACCAAGGAATAAAAGATACAAAAAGAAAAAGAAGAAAAATAGCGTAAACCTCACCTTGCGCTCTGAAAGATTTCCTGTGGCAAAAAGTTGGCTAAGCATTGATTTTCAAAGAGTCGGGACTGAGTTTGGAATGTTTCAAGCAAATGCGAGTTTTCCGGTCTTTAATCAGGCAGAGTTTATCCACCTGATGCGAAGGGCGGTACAGATGTAATATAATTAGCGTTCATTCGCGCCCCCCGCGATGGATTCACGGATTCTTTTTATCCTTATTGGGGTATCGAAAATTCGCCGTAGTAGATTCGCCGCAGCGAATCAGGGCGACCATTAAAAAAAAGATTATACGAGCAGTTCAGTTTAAGGATGACGCATATATCATTAGAACTGCAAATTTAACACGAATTGCAAGACTTGACTATCATCAATCACCCATATAATGATACATTTACGTTTAGGATAAATGCAACAATAATTGCGCAAAAGATCTTTTATTCTCTTCAAGGAAAGATGACCGACAGAGGGCGGCATTGCCCCTCGCGTATTAACTTTATGGGAGTAATTGAATGACAAAAGGCTATCTGATGCTTGTCCTGCACGCACACCTGCCCTATGTGCGTCACCCGGAATTCTCCGACTGCCTTGAGGAGCGCTGGCTCTATGAGGCAATTACGGAGACCTATATCCCGCTCCTCACACACTTCGAGCAAATGGCGCAAGAAGGCGTTGATTTCCACGTAACGATGTCGCTCACACCGCCCCTTGCGGGGATGCTGGCTGATTCGCTCCTCCAGGAACGCTACATCCGGCATATAGAGAGCCTCATTGAACTCGCACACAAGGAGGTGGAACGCACCCGGTGGCTCCCCGAATTCCACGAGACGGCAAAGATGTATCTGCGCAAGTTCGAGCATTGCCGGAATACATTTGTGGAAAAACACAAACGTAATCTCGTTCAGGGATTTCGCCATCTCCAGGATGCGGGGTATCTCGAAATCATCACCTGCGGCGCAACGCATGGCTTCCTGCCGCTTTTAAGTGTGCATAAGGGCGCGGTGCGTGCGCAAATCGGTAACGCCGTTATTGATTACAAAAGACATTTCGGGCGCAAACCTCGCGGCATCTGGAATGCCGAATGCGGTTATTACGCCGGTCTCGATGAATACCTCAGGGAATTCGGCATCCGCTATTTCTTCGTGGATACGCACGGGATACTGTTCGCAGACAAGCGCCCCAGATATGGCGTTTTCGCCCCGCTTTATTGCCCCAGCGGCGTTGCGGCTTTCGGCAGAGACCCCGAATCTTCAAAGAGCGTCTGGAGCGCTCAGGAAGGCTATCCGGGCGATTATGCTTATCGCGAATTCTACCGCGACATCGGTTTTGACCTCGACTATGATTACGTAAAGCCGTATATACACGAGAGCGGTCTGCGCATATTCACCGGTGTGAAATACTACCGCATCACCGGACCCGGTCTCGGAAACAAGGAACCTTACAGTGAAAAAGCCGCCCTCGAACATGCCGCTACTCACGCCGGTAACTTTATGTTCAACCGCGAAAAACAGGTCGAGCATCTCGCATCTCTTATGGACCGCCCACCCCTTATTGTCTCCCCCTATGATGCCGAACTCTTCGGGCACTGGTGGTATGAGGGACCCGATTTCCTCAACTTCCTCCTGAGGAAAATTCACTACGACCAGAAAACCGTGATTACAAAAACGCCAACGGAAAAAAAAAGAGAATTACG
>CAZGKP010000048.1:0-12256 GCA_964526215.1 uncultured Candidatus Sumerlaeota bacterium | reverse complement strand
CCGTAAAGACCATCACGCCCTCGGAATATCTAAAGAGATTTCCGAAGAATCAGGTCGCAACGCCATCGCTCTCCAGCTGGGGCTACAAGGGTTATTGTGAGGTGTGGCTGGAGGGCAGCAATGACTGGATATATCGCCATCTGCACAAGGCAGCCGGGCGAATGATTGAGCTGGCAAATGAGAGGCGGGACGCTGCGGGGCTTGAATTACGCGCCCTGAAGCAGGCGGCACGTGAACTGTTGCTCGCGCAATCGAGCGACTGGGCTTTCATCCTCAAAACGCAAACAGTCGTGGATTATGCCACACAGCGCTCAAAAGAGCACATCCTGAATTTCACCACCCTTTACGAGCAGATAAAGCGAGGCGAGATAGACGAACAATCCCTCGCATCCCTCGAAAGCAAAAACAACATCTTCCCCGAAGTAGACTACACCCTTTATGCCGATTGAGTGCCTATGCATCATCCGAGACTGCGCTTGAAAAAAAGCGAAAAATTAAAAACTGACAATTAAGAATTATGAATGGCGTGCCGGAATTTGTTTTCAATTGTCGGTTGTCAGTTTTAGATTTCAAAAGTGCGGTCATTCTATATCCTTTATAAACTACACTCTGCCTTTTTTATACGCGCATAGTATCCTGACCGCTTAATAATGCCGAAGGCGCGCCATCGGTGGGATGTGTCATTTATTTAACCATAGTTATTCAGGTTACGACCGAGGATGCCCGAATAAAATTAAAAAAACTCTACCCATCATTTTCTTGAGGTCATACTACTAGGGTGGCAATGATTGTGAGTAATGCTTGTCCGGGGTCTTCTGCCCGCATCAGCATCTCACCAATTAAAACCGCCTGCACTCTTTGCCTTGCTAAATATGCGATGTCCTCTGCGCCCTTAATCCCGCTTTCGCTCACCACACATATACCGTCGGGAATCATCCGGCGCAATCGGGCGGTCTGCTCAAGGTCAACGGTAAAGGTCTTCAGATTCCGATTGTTGATACCGATGATGCGGGGCGAAATCTTTAATGCACGTTTAAGTTCCGCATCTGTATGAACCTCGATTAGGGCAGACATCCCCAGCCGGCGCGCAAGCCCGTAAAATGAGCCGAGTGCAGCATCGTCCAGTATCGCCACAATGAGTAGCACCGCATCGGCGCCCGCTGCACGCGCCTCATATATCTGATATTCGTCAATGATAAATTCCTTGCGAAGTATGGGCAACGAGACGGCGTTGCGGATTGCGCGCAGATGCTCCAGTGAGCCGGAAAAATATTTCTCGTCCGTTAGGACGGAGATTGCGGCGGCTCCGCACTCGGCGTAACGCCGTGCTATCTTTATGGGATTAAAATCGCTGCGAATCACGCCTCTTGATGGCGATGCTTTTTTCACCTCTGCTATGATGCGGACAGATTCAGCCGTGTTGCAAAGTGCGCTATGAAAATTGAGAGGCGGACTTGCATTTTCACCGGCGGACTTTATCTCCTCAAGCGGCACTTTTCTTTTCGCCTCTGCAACAAAGCCCCTTTTGTATTCGACTATCTCATCGAGTATCATTGCCTTCTCCAATGAGTTATTATGTTTCAGAAAATATGCTTGCTTTTTGCAACGGTTTTGTTCTCTATCTACATCACTTTTGCAGAGGTAGATAATTTGGGGGAGTTTTCCTTATATGATTTGTAGATTATGTTACATATTTTTTGTTGCATTTACTCTTGCCTGCTGCGGCATTGGATATACATACATTCCGGCGCCCAAGATTGCCGACCTGAGCATTACGTATATCCACCGCGAGCCGGGGACGCCATCGTGGCGTGGGTTTGTGGAGGTCCGGGACGGCATCCAGGAATTGAAGCCGGATGCACCTCGCCTCAAAAACCGCTGGCCTAAACCCGGCGCGCCTGTTACATTCACCGCACACATCAAAAATCAGGGAAACATCCTCTCCGGCAAAGCGTTGTGTATATGGCGTCTGGACAGCAAAGTGCTCAAAACACAAAATCTCCCACCTGTGCAGCCCGCTTCCGGTGTCAGGCTACGCCTTTCCTGGAAATGGGAAAATGGACAACATAACCTCTCGGTAGAGGTGAAATATCTTGACCCCACAACTCCCGACCTCTCGAAAAAAAACCAGCAAATCGCCATCCGCACTGACGCCCTGCCATTTTGTTTTTACGTTCATCGGCGCGTCGAGGAGGCATTCAGGAAAAATATAAATCGTTTTGGCAGCTTCAGCTTTGCAGACTGGCTTCAGGCGCACATCTACTCCTTCAACCACACACTTCAAGAATCGAAATACCCCGCTGCCCCCGATGGGTGCAAGGAACAAATTTACGTTGACCGGATTGCATATTTCGAGACGCCGGAAGTTCTTTGCGCACTTCGCGAAAAATATGACGTAAACGCGCAAGGTACATTGGTGTTTTCAGAGCACAAGGATATGGCAAGATGGGCGGCTAACTGGGATGCCGAAATCCCGCATACACTTTGCGACCAGTTAGGCTTTGTTGATATGAGTGTGCTCGACCTTGATGCGCGCGCCAGTCCCGTCATAGGACCCGACGGAAATCCCCTTTACTGGCGTTATGTCCACAAACCCCTTATCATAATAATGAAGGATGCGGGGGATTACAGATTCAGCGAGTTCTGCGTGATGGCTCTGAACAGGCAATATGGGCGACCTCGCGGCTTTTCGGGGGATTTCTTCTTCGATATGGCTGATGAATATATCCTTTTCCTGCGTGACCGCCTCCGTTACGCCGTAGAGGGGGCACGAGTTCGGGTTTACCAGAAAGCCAGAACGAGCGGAATCGGCAGACAACCTATATATGAAGGATTCACGGACCAAAATGGTTGTCTTATTCTCCCCAATCGCCCTGCGCCCAGCATAAAGACCGCACTGGGCTTCGCCCAGCATCCAAATCCCTTCGGGAAGATAGACCTCTTTGGACGTAATGGTCTTTTACTATTCGAGGTAAGGGCGCGTGGGCAAACCAGTTATATCTGGCGAGACATTAGTGATTTCAACCTCACATACTGGGCTAAACTCGCCACCTGCACACGCAAAGATGAAAAAATCTCATCAGTTACATTGGAGATACAAACGGATATCCCTGCCGGTGGCGCACCATCGGCACCGGTTCGTTTTCGCGGAGACCCAATAGCCCCCACCATCACCGAATTCCACTGGCTACCATCCTTGCACACCGGAATAAAGAAATACCGCATTTATGCTATGCAACATCGTGCGGGTTTCTCCGGCGGTGCATTCAGCTTTGTCAGAGAAATAAGTGCACCGGCGACTTCAATCGGAGGTATCCCCTTTGCAAATGTTGATACTTACTATGCAGTTACGGCGGTTGACCCACAGGGTCGCGATAGCGCACTATCCAACTGGATATACATACCCGCCTGTCTCCGGTTGCGCGGGTTGGCTATCTCGCCGGAGGGACAATATTACACGAATGATGAGGAAACGGGACGCATTCACCGAATGGATAACCAAGGACGTTTTATGCCATTCTACATCCACCCGCCAGAAGATTTGGGTGAACACCTCGCCAATGTCGCCTGGACTCCGCATAATGAACTTGCCATCTGCAACCTCTCAAAAGACCGGATAGAGTTCTATGACAATGCAGGCGGGTTTTTACGTATTCTGGGGAAATCGGGCGTAAATCCGGGGGAATTCCACGCCCCTGTGGATATAGCATTCAATCCAAAAGAAGAGATGGCAATTGCGGATATGGGGAATAGGCGAATACAGATTTTCAGTCTGGAGGGGCGATACCTGGGGCGATTGGGCGAGGGGTTGCTCGAACAGCCCATTGCCCTTGCTTTCTCCGCCGAAGGCGAACTCCACGTCCTTGACACCGCCCGCAAGAGATGCTTCGTATTCACCGAGGGACTTAAACACAAATTCTATTTAGAACGAACGTATGGAGATCTCCACACCCCCGTAGATATCATTGTCAAAACGGACGGCACTACCTATATCTCTGACCCTGCCCGGCGAGGTATCCTCGTTTATGCCCCGGATGGCAAACTCATCCGGCTCGAACGCCCCGCACCTTATGGCAATTTCACCCGCACCGAACCCTATGGTATTGCACTGGATGCCCGGGGGTGCGTGCTTTACGTTGATCGCGCCTCCTCACACATCCGCAGTATGGACTGAGGGTGCTTGGCGCTTGTTGATGAAGTATTATTTCTCAAACCTTCTCACAAATTTGGGAGATGCACTCCGCACAATATCTTATCCATAAATACCTTGACGCGTATCGTGGTATGAAACTATAGGTAACCTGACCGGTTTTGGCGGAGATAAAAAACCTAAAAGAGAGATGCATCGGTAAAAGCCTTAAATCCACATCGCGCTGGGGGAGTAGCCGCCGCAACAGGCTAATGTCAAAATTGGAAATTTGAAATTGCAAATTTTAAGTTTGAAATTTATCCTGGCACAGTGGGTAAATGGATCCCCGGCTTAGACTGCCGCGCAGGAGAAAATGCCCCGATATGAGATATGCATTGTCCAAAATAGCGGCTCTCTTATTTTTAATGCTGGTGATTCTTTCGTTTTTCCTTCCCGCGTGTAGCAAGAAGAGTAAAACCCCCGAATCGGCAAAACCTCCTTCGGAGTCAGCATCGCTGTCAGACTGGAATCGCGCCAGTATCTCCGGGCAGGTTCTGACCCCCGATAGCCCGGAGCATAGCGGTATCCTCGTGTTTGCTGCCGGGACTTCTTTTGTCGCATACACCGATGAGAAAGGCAACTTCACAATCCTTGATGTCGCGGTAGGCACATACACCTTTGAGGCACAGAAGACCGGATACAAAAATGTGTCGCTGGGGAAGGTAACCATTGATGGGAGTCCCGAAGAGCCCGCCGAGCCTGCGAAATTGCCAACGGTGGTTCTGGAGAAACTCTCCGCTAAAGAGACCGGGGAGCGGTATGGTGGACTCATCGGTCAGGTGGAACTTGAAAACCAGACAGGTGGAGGCGGGGTGCTTGTTCAGATTCAGGGCACACTGTTCAAGACCGTAACGGATGATGCGGGCGTTTATCGTTTTTTCAATCTCGCCCCGAAGGCGTATACCCTGGGTTTTTCAAAGCGGGGATTTGCAGCCCGAACCGTAAGCGTGAACGTCCTTCCCGGCGAACCGACATACGCCTCGCCACTGCGCCTTAAACCCCTTGTTCAGCCCATCAAATACCGCAAGATTTACGGCGTAGTTGATATGTATGACCTCAAGGGTGAGCCGACGAATAAGTTCGATACCGCTATCATCACCCTTGAGGGAACGTCATACCTTGCCCTGCTCGATTCCGAGGGAAAATTCGTCTTTAACAAAATCCCGCCAGGACAATATACATTGAATGCCGTTGCCCCGGGGTTTCAGAACCGCAGTAAGATAGATATCGACCTCACCGACCTCGAATATACCAATGTTAGTGTGATTCTCGACCAGGTGCCATCTGAATCTGAAAAGCTCGGCGCAATCAGGGGTGTCGCGAGTCTGGAGGATGCCGATGACGACAGCGGCATATCAGTCGCCCTTATGGGGACGTCCATCGTTGCCATAACCGATGTGGTGGGGCACTATGTCTTGAGCAGTGTTCCTCCGGGGACATATACAGTGCTTGCACAGGCAGAGGGCTATTTCCCCGAAAAAATAGAAGCGATAGATGTGAAAGAGGGAGAGGAAGTTGAACTTGATGAAATCACACTCGAGATAAGGGTTGAGCCGCCGGAAGTGGTATACACTGACCCGGGTGATGGACAGATGGGTGTCCTGGTGAAAAAGATTGCACCACTATATGTCCGTTTCAGCAAAAAGATGAAGCCCGGAACGGTGAAGCGCGCATTCTCAATCAGCCCCGCTACCGACTACCGAATTTTTATGGGACGCGAACATCGCCAGAGCGATTTCGACCTCCTATTCGTGCAGCTCCTCGGAGCCAGCGAGAAGGACCCGCTCGATTTCGATACACGTTACACCGTTACAATCAGCACCGCCGCTACCGATTATGAAAATGTCTCACTCGAGGAAGATTACAAATTCACCTTCACCACAGGAAAGGCGAGCATTATAGAAACACGACCCGGCGAGGGTGAATCGAGCGCCTTTGTCAATCTCCAGCGCCCAATCCATATATACTTTAATGCCACCATCAATCCGGATACAGTGAATAACGACACTGTTGATATCACGCCCGAACCTGAGACCATCCCCCGTTTTACCTTCGTGAACGACCCGGATACGGGCTGGACAGAGGTGCACATCTTCAGCCAGCTCAAACCTGATACACGCTACACACTCACCTTGCATAGCGGGATACAGACCAACAAAGGCTCATACATATCGAACATCCCATACCGGCTTCATTTCAGAACCGCAAAGAGGCGTGAACTCCGTGAATTCTACGAAATCCCGCCATAATCCCTCTCCTCGGTAAATACGGTGGCAGTCATTATGGTTCGCCGTGGCGAGCTCGCCTAATGAAATCACATCCATTGCGGTTTGTTCGCCCCAGGTGGTAGGCTCCCGTAAACTTGTGATTTTTTCCCTGGCAGAAACGTTCCTCTTTTATGGAACTCACCGATGGCGCGCCTTCGGCATTCGCCCGTGGAGAATTGCCTTGTGCAGAATTACTTTGAGGTGGGTGCGGGCGATTCTTTTCCCCGCCTGAATAAGGTGTCTATGATTATGAGTCCGACACCGATGCAGATAGCGGTATCGGCAAGGTTGAATATTGGCCAGTGTGCCTTGTTGAACCAGTGAAGGTCTATAAAATCAATAACCAGACCGCTCCGGAAGAAGCGGTCGGATAGATTACCCAGTGCGCCACCTGCAATCAGACCGAGCGCCACCTGCATCCATTTTTCTCTACGGGGCAATGTGGCACCCCACCACAATATAAGTATAACGGCGATGGCGGTGAAGATTGTTAATATAAGGGTGTGCTGGCGAAACAGGCTGAATGCCGCACCCGAGTTGCGGTCAATCGTGAACCAGAAAAACTGCGGCATAATCTTAACGGGTTGGTGGGGCTGAAGGAAAAGGATGGCAAGCCATTTTGTTACCTGGTCAGCAATGAACACTCCCGCCGTCCATAGATAGAATTTCACAACTGACCTCGCTGTTCAGCCTCGACAGCGCGCTTGCATTCCACGCAGAGTAATGCCTGTGGCTTTGCCAGAAGTCGCTCCATCTGAATAGCCCGCCCGCACCTTTGGCAGATACCGTAATTGCCGTTCGCAAGCCGCTCCAGGGCATTGGTGACCTGGTTAAGACGCTCGATAGCGAGTTTGCGGAGTCCAAGCGCTGTATTTATGGCTTCGTTCTCGGCGGCGAATTCCGCCATATGATTTGAGTAGCCGTGGATTTGGTTTCTGCCCTCATATCCATTTGAGCGTGTTATCTCGTCAAGGTTTTCGAGCTCCTTCAATATATGTTCGCGTTCGGAGAAGAGTTCTGCCTTTAACCTGGCAAGTTCTTCTTTACGGAGCTTACCCTTTTTCCTTGAGGTGCGAGACCTAACAGAAGCCACCGATTTCGGGGTTTTCTTTGGGGATGTCTTCCGTTTGCGGGCGCGCAATTTTTTCTCTCCACCTTTTGTTGTGGTAGATTTCCGCACCTTCCTGGTTGAACTGGTGCTGGATTTCCTTGTGGTCTTTTTTACTGTGCGCCGGGATGAAGCGTCTTTTTTCTTAGCTCCTTTTTTGTTTTTTGCTTTCATATAAACTCCTGAATTCAAGTTGTCTCTATTTTGAACTTTGGTAGATATTTTGCAAGTACTCTTGCGCAGCGGGGACATACGCCCGGGTAGCGAGAGTCTTTGCCCACCTCTGGATGCAGTTTCCAGCAACGGGCACATTTTTCCCACGGGGCTTTTTCCACATTGAGCGAGATGCCTCTAAATCCCTCCACTGGTTTCTGTCCCGTACTAAATTTCTCGACCCTTTTCACATCGAACGCCGAGACAATGCAAAAATCAGCTAGAAAATCCCCATAACCTTTGAGAAACGAAATGAGTTCCTCCGAGGTTGTGTATAAGGTAACGCGGGCATCCAGGGAGTGCCCGATTATGTTTTTTCTGCGTGCATCCTCGAGGGCTTTTACTGTCGCCTCGCGCAGGGCAAGCAACCTCTCCCAGCGTTCGGCTATATCTTGCCTGTTCCAGGCATCGGGCACAACCGGAAAATCTTCAAGGTGCACACTTTGCCGGGATGATAGGTGTTGGGGCATTGGGTGTTGGGGTGTTGTGGTATTGGGTCTGGCTGATGTTGACTTGCTCGTTGATGCCTTCAGGTGTTCGTAAACCTCCTCCATCGTGAATGGTAAAACAGGTGCAAGGAGTCGCACAAGGTTACGTGCAACTTCATAGAGAACTGTTTGTGCGGAGCGCCGCCCTTGCGACATCTTCCCCTCCACGTAAAGCCTGTCCTTCACAATATCTAAATAGAGGGCGCTCATATCCACCACGCAAAATGTATGCACGAGGTGATAGATTTTGTGGAACTCGAAGTCTTCATAAGCACGGGTTACCTTGTTAATCAATGCTGCCAATTTGTGGAGTGCCCACTGGTCTATTTCGGGCAAATCATCGTATTTGGTGGCGGCTTTCTGCGGGTCAAAGTTGCCAAGGTTCCCCAAAAGGAAACGAAACGTATTGCGGATGCGGCGATAGGCGTCTGATATACGGTTGAAGATTTCATAAGACGCAGGTACATCCTCGCGATAGTCCTCGGATGCGACCCAGAGGCGTAGGACATCCGCCCCCATTTTCTCAATAATCTTCTGGGGCGGGATGACATTACCTCTGGACTTGTGCATCGCCCTGCCCTCTCCGTCAAGGAGGAAGCCGTGTGTCAGGACTGCTTTATAGGGCGCGTGCCCCCGTGCGCCAATCCCTATAAGGAGCGAAGACTGAAACCATCCCCGATGCTGGTCGCTGCCTTCCAGATAAAGGTCGGCGGGGGAACCGAGGTCTTCTATCTGTTCGCAAACGGCAATATGACTCGCCCCAGAATCGAACCAGACATCGAGTGTATCGGATTTCTTTTTGAATTTCGTTCCGCCGCATTTGGGGCATTTGAAACCCTCGGGGATAACGCTTTCATCGGGTTCGGAGAACCAGGCGTCCGTCCCTTTTTGCGCAACCTGCTCGATGAACCTGTCAATTATGGGTAATTCGAGCAGGTCAGCCACGCAGTTCTGGCAGGTAACTGCCGGAATGGGCACCCCCCACTTGCGCTGTCGGGACAGACACCAGTCCGGTCGCATCACCACCATATTATAGATGCGGTTGCGCGCCCATGTCGGTATCCACCTGACCTTATCAATTGCCTTAAGTGCCTTCTTGCGCAAGTCCTCCTTCTCCATAGACATAAACCACTGTTCGGTTGCACGGAAGATGATAGGGCTATGACAACGCCAGCAATGTGGATACGAATGCTCCACCGTATCTGCACCTATTAGTAGACCGTCAGTGCGGAGTTTTTCGATAATCGGTTTATTCGCCCCCCACACATCTACACCCTTCATAAGCGGGAAATCATCTGTGAATTTGCCCGCATCATCCACAGGCATAACCATAGGGAGTTTGTATTTAAGCCCGACGACATAATCTTCATAGCCGTGTCCCGGGGCGGTATGGACACATCCCGTTCCCTGTTCGAGTGTTACGTGTTCGCCGAGGATAACGAGCGACCTTTTGGGGAGAAGCGGGTGTTTGCATTCAAGTCCTTCGAGTTCGGAGCCTTTCCATTGTGCCATAATCTCTGCCTCGCCAAGCCCGCACTCCGAGAGGAACGTCTTCAGGAGATCGCGTGCAACGATTAGCACCTCGCCGCTTTTTTTAATTCTCGCTGCAACGTAATCAAACTCGGGATGGAGACAGACTGCCACATTTGCCGGGAGCGTCCAGGGTGTTGTTGTCCAGATGACTATTGCGGGTTTTTCAGCACCCGCGAGTTCCTTCACCTTTTCGGGATTCAGCACACCGAAGCGGACATATATGGAGTGGGAGATGTGATTTTCGTATTCGACCTCTGCCTCAGCCAGGGCGGTGGCGCACGATGCACACCAGTAAACCGGTTTCCTGCCGCGATATATAAGTCCTCGCTCAACAATGGCACGAAATGCCTTCAGGATGCCGACCTCGTATTGGGGTGTGAGGGTCTTATATGGATTTGCAAAGTCTCCGCCGACACCGAGCCGCCGGAATTGCTCGCTTTGTACCTTCACCCAGGAAAGGGCATAGTCGGCGCAGAGCCTGCGGATTTCGAGTGGCGTTTTGTCGCGGGCACTCCTGCCGAGCTTTAAGCGCACCTTCTGCTCTATCGGTAGACCGTGGCAATCCCACCCCGGCACATAGTGTGAATAATAACCCCGCATCGTCTTATAGCGGATGATTATGTCTTTGAGGATTTTACCCAGAGCGGTGCCAAGGTGAATAGGGCCATTGGCATAAGGGGGACCATCGTGGAGCGTATAGCGTTTTTCGGGCGAGCAGTTCTCGAGTATTTTCCTGTCGAGCTCTATCGAAGCCCATTTTTTAAGAATCCGGGGCTCGCGCTCATTGAGTTTTGCCCGCATAGGGAAATCAGTAGTGGGCAAATTGAGCGTTGACTTGTAATCTATGGCTTTTAAGTTAGTCATTAGTCCATTGTCCGTTGTTCATTATCCGCTGTCCGTTGTTCATTATCCCTTCCCGTTCCCGAAGATATCACGTATCAATTGCCTTACGCCGGTGCCTATTTGAGTGCGGCTATAACGCCGCGGATAATTGTCTGACGGTTTGCCTCCTGTGAATTTGCGATACGAATTACCTCCTTGATATTGACCGGTTTGAGGGCATCGGGGAGACAGGCGTCGGTAACGGTGGAGAGCGCTATCGCCTTCAGCCCTGAATGCACCGCTACTATTACCTCCGGCACAGTTGACATCGTAGCCACATCCGCCCCTATGCGCCTGAAGAAGCGATATTCCGCCGCAGTCTCCAGGCAGGGTCCCGCTACGGCAACAGCCACCCCTTTGTGCACCTTTATGCCATTTTCCAGTGCGACTCTCTCCGCCAGTGCGATCGTCTCGCGATTATACGGCTCGGACATATCGGGAAAGCGCGGACCGAGTTCATCATCATTCGGACCGATGAGGGGATTGTCTCCCATCAGATTTATGTGGTCTGTCAGTAAGACGAGCGAGCCAAGAGGTATAAGCGGATTCATACTCCCCACCGCGTGCATGATGATGAGATATTTAGCCCCGAGCACCCTCATCACGCGGACCGGAAATGTTACCTGCCGCAGCGTATATCCCTCGTAGTGATGGAAACGCCCCTGCATCGCAACCACAGGCTTCCCCTCCAGTTTCCCGAATACGAGAAACCCCGCGTGGCTCTCAACCGTTGAGATGGGGAAATGAGAGATGTCGCGGTATGAAATTTTTATACTATCCTCAAACGTATCCGCAATCGCCCCCATACCCGTGCCGCAGATAATGCCCACGAGTGGTGTTAAATCTGTCTTTGTGCGGATGAATTTTACGGAATCGTGAATCTGTTCTGCCAGCTCGCTCATAGTAACTCTCTTGCTAAATAAGGGATTTAAGTATTGTCGCAGCCTTCTCTTGCGAAATGTCTTCTATCTCAAAAACTTTTTCCCGACTCTTGTGCCCCCGCAGCAATTTGATAGACCCTCTGGGGATGCGAAAAGTCTTTGCAAGGAATTTAACGCATTCGGCATTAGCCGCACCCTCAACAGGCAGGGCTTTGATGCGAAGCCGAACCGCGTTATGGGTTGTCCCCGAAAAACACGTTCTGCCTGCACGCGGAATCACGTGCAGTATCAGTGAAATCGAGTTTGGACCCTTTTCAATCAGACCTATCAATCTGCCCCTGCTGTATAAATATCACTGCGTGTAAAAAGTTCAGCTTTTATAAATACGAAGATTCCATCTGCCCCATCACGACAGAACGGGGTCTGCGAAATTTGCCACAAAAGTCAGGTAAAAGAATGCAAAAAAACTCCTCGCCTCCTTGCCGCAACCAATTGAGTGCACTTTCCCTACGCAGCACCCCTTTCCTTGTCAAGTGGAAAAGATGCCCAAATTTCCACGTCTCAACAATGCATAGACCTCTTGACGTGAACACATTTTTACCTGTATTTCCACAATAAAAAAGAGGCGTAACAGTTTAGGTCGGGCGCATCTTTGCAAAGCTACCAAATCAATCAGGGCTTTTCACTACACCATC
>CAZGKP010000047.1:0-20311 GCA_964526215.1 uncultured Candidatus Sumerlaeota bacterium | reverse complement strand
GTAGTTTCAGAAATTTTTGAGCCTCTATAGAAGTCTGCTTTTCGTAGCTTTGCCAAGATGCGCCCAGGTCGCAAAAGATACGATTTTTTTCTTGACGTATAGTTTTCACATCCGTTAGAAAGATTGGGAAATTTGAACAAAAAAGGGGGTGAAAAAAGAGCCATATTTTGCAACTCTTTGCCATCTTAATTTTCAAAGGAGGGCGAAATTATGAAAAAGGTATTTGTTTTATCTGTAGCGTTTATGTTTCTTTGCGTTGTGGGATTCAGTCAGTACCTGGATACTACGAGTGTAACCGACCAGTTCGACAGCGGTTCTCGCGGAAATGAAACCGGGTCGCTCAGCGTCGGTGCACCGAACACAGATGGTAGCGAATATCTCGATATTTCAAACACGGATGGCGTGACAGGAACAATTCGTTATATCAACGGTTTTGCTGGTGCCACCGCAGGAGATGCAACTCACGGGGAATCACCCGTTGTTGATTTCACGGTTGCGCAAACAAACCCCGACCGAGACCTTGCCGGGACTATCCCCGCTATTCCGGCAAACACACGCCCCGGTGCCACCAGCCCGAAATATGGCGTCCTCGTTGCTGATGATGGGGGATGGAATGGACTCTTCTTCGGTGAATCCGACGATAGTGATTATTATGCGGAGATTGATGCCTATTGCTATGACCGCTCATCTCTGGGGACAAGCGTCTATGAGAACATTATGCTTTCTGCCCGTGCTGCACGTAACGATGACCCCAATATGACCGATTATTCCTTCAACCTTGACCGCGCCGGTAGCTACTGCCTGATGTATGACTCGGTTCTGAAAAAGGTTCAGGCACTCAAATGGGGTTACGGTCATTCCTACGACTCAATTGCCAACCGGGACCCATCTAATTACACCGAATACGGGACGGTGGAAAATGTTACCGAAGGATGGCACACCTTCCGCATCGAGTGTTATCAATCTTACATTCGCTACTACTTTGATGGTAGCAAGGTCGCTGATATAGTTGATTTGACCTATTCCAACGGTCGCCCCGGCTTTGGTTATCGCGAGTATAACATTGATAGTGCAGATGAACGACAGGGACACTTTGACAACCTGAAGGCTGGACCTTTCCAGATTCACTTTCTTGGAGCTTCCAACTGGGTTCTGTATGAGTAGAATTTAGCTAACCCGTGCCCCCGGCTCATTGGTAGCCGGGGGTTTTTCTTTACATATCGCTTTTTTCTTTATATATGGATTTACGTCTTGTCAGTGACAGCAAAGACATCCTTTCCCCTTGCGGCGCAAATAAATGTCCACAAAACATCAAACGCGTAACTTAGTTTTGCTTATCTTCCTGCTTACGTTTCTGGTCTTCGGAAACACCCTGTTTCACCTGTTCACCTATGACGATATAGATGGGATTAAAAATAATACCTTAATTACGAGTTTCCGAAATCTCCCTCTGATTTTCTCGCACAGATATTTTTCACAGACGATTGAGAAATCATACAGACCGGTCGTGACCGCCTCGTATTTTCTCGACTGTGCGCTGTGGGGGAAGCGCCCAGTCGGCTTTCACCTGACAAATGTTTTGCTGCACGCCATAGCGGCAGTTCTATTTTTTATGTTTCTGGGAAGATTCATCGAGGCAAGAGAGGCGCGTTTTTTCGCGGCACTACTTTTCGCCGTTCATCCGGTGGTCTGCGAGGCGGTGAACTCCATTTCATTTCGGGAAGATTTGCTCGCGGGCGTTTTTGTTTTAGCTGCATGGCTTGTATTTTTTCACTTTGAGGAAGGGGGCATATTGTGGGCAATACCCGGAGCCGTCTTTGCACTGTTTGCATATTTCTCAAAGGAGTCGGCGATACCCGTTATCTTCACAATCGGTCTTTACGTTTATCTATGGAAAGCGAGGCACGGGACGAAGCCAGTGCTATCCGCGCGCCTTCTTTTCTGGGGATTACAGATTGCAGCATTTTTATTATTTATCATTGTGCGTTTTTTGATAATGCTTCCCCAGACGCGGGAGGTAACAAAAGGCCTGGGTATCAGTCGAATCGAAGCCGTGGCTCATTCGGGATTTCTCTTTCTCAAGGGCTGGCGTTTGTTCTTTTTTCCATTCTGGTTGAATGCCGATTATGTCTTCTGGCCCAGTAAAGAAATTTTCACGCAATGCACGATAGGCATGATTTTTCTCGGTGCATATTTCCTGGTGTTTCTGGTTTTAGTGATGGGGAAGAAGCGCAAGGCGGCTTTTGCACTCGGTTGGATTTTTTTATTTTTTCTACCGGTATCGAATATCGTTCCCCTGACCAATCCATTTGCGGAGCGCTATCTTTATCTACCTCTTATGGGATTTGCCCTTCTGGGCGGGCTATGCTATGAATATGTTTTCAAAAAGGTGAGAGAAAAATCCGCGTCCATTCACATTAACATATTGCGAATTATGGCTACGGTATTGGTGCTATTTCTGGCGTATCTGTCTATTCAGCGTAATCTTGTATGGGGCACAGATGCGGTGCTCTGGACAGCCACCTTGCGGCGTGAGCCCGATTCTGTGCGTGCCATAAATGGCGTTGCGCTCGTTCGCATCGGGGAGGAAAAGTTCGATGAAGCCGAGACCCTTCTTAAAAAGGCAGCCCGACTCGACCCGTCTGATTATGAGGTTCACAACAACCTCGGTGTCCTTTATGCCCGAACAAAGAGACCGCGCTTGGCGCTTCAGGAATTTTCGCTGGCGGTAAGATTAAAGCCGGATTATGCAAAGGCACATTACAACCTGGCGCGCCTTTATTTTTTCAGTGGACCCCACGGGCTAAAAGATGCCAGAAGTCATTTGCGTCTGGCGGAGAGGTTCGGCTACACCGTGCCACGTTCATTTGCTGAAAAAGTCCAGAATGCACTCCCGCCCAAGTGAAAGGTCAAACGTAACGTTTCAGAACATCGTTAAGGTCAGACCTTCTCCCGAATATGTGAAGTAATACCCATAAGCTGGACAGAAATTAGGGGTTTTTGTTGACGAACCCTTCACGGTTTGTTCAAATCCCATATTGTTGACTTGCAGCGTATTGAAACCACCCATACGCATTTCACGAAAGGAAAAAGAACACCCTGCCTATCAATTACGCGCTGGTGTAATGCTTCAGACAGGCTTGCCCGCCTGTGGCGGGATTACGCGGATTTCACGGATTAAACCCATTTGTGTTAATCCTGTTATCCTGTCTAAATAAATTTTCGGAGCAGGATGAATCACAATGAAGAAGGTAAACGCAGCTATTGTCGGCGCAAAGGGCTGGGCGGCACGGGAATTGATCGCCATTCTGCTCCGGCATCCGGCGGTGAACCTCACAATGCTGGGAGATAAACTCGACCAGTCTGAACCTGTCGTAGATAGTTTCCCTGAACTGCGCGGCATAACCGACCTTATGATTGAACAGGCAGATGTCGAAAAACTGAACGCCGCTGCGGATATGATATTTCTGGCGCTTCCACATAAAGTTGCGCAGGGCTACGCTGCGCCTTTTTGCGCCGCTCATAAACTCGTCATTGACTTAAGTGCCGACTTTCGCTTCGATGACATATCGGTCTACGAAAAAACCTACGGCATCACACACTCGGCAAGAGACTTAAACAAACAGGCGGTTTATGGAATGCCGGAGTTATTCCGCGAGGAGATAAAAAAGGCGCGCCTTATCGCTAATCCCGGCTGCTATCCCACAGGCGTCATACTTGCCTGCGCGCCGCTTATGAAGACGGACTGGATTGACCCGTGCTCCATCATTGCCGATTCAAAATCGGGTGTCTCCGGGGCAGGACGCGCCGCAGCTCCAATCACACATTACGTTTCGTGCAACGAATCCATACGCGCTTATGCAGTTGGGACGCACCGCCACACGCCGGAGATGGAAGAGAAATTATCACAGCTGGCAGGCACAAATGTCATCGTTCAATTCACGCCACACCTTGCGCCGATGGACCGCGGCATTCTCAGCACAATATACGTAAATCTTGTAAAGGATGTGAGCGAGGCAGAAATCCGCCAGTGCTATGAAGAGTTTTATACGGGTGAGCCATTTGTGCGATTCCTGCCAGATGGCGCACTCCCTGCAACAAAGGCAGTCTCGGGCACAAACTTCTGCGACATCGGATTGAAGCTTGACAAGCGCACAAAACGCCTCATCATTATCAGTGCCATTGACAATTTAATAAAAGGCGCATCGGGTCAGGCGGTGCAATGTATGAACATCGTCCTCGGCTTTGACGAAAAGGCAGGACTAATCTGCTGAATAGAATAAGAGGTGAGAAAAGGAAAAAATGAAGGGATTACGTTACATTGTGGATGAAAAGGGGTGCAAAACTGCGGCTATCATTGAATTAGATGCTATTCCCCACGCCGCCGATTTTCTCGATGTAGTGTTCGAAGACCTCTCAGATATTGACGTAATCGAGGCATGCTGTTCTGAAAAGGGTATTCCTCTTGACCAACTCCGCCAGGAAACATAACTGATAGGGAACTGTGTAATTCAACTTCCATAAATTACGTGAACGTGACAATTACCTGCAATTCAGTTATGTGTGAAATAAAGAGATTCATCTGAATCGGAGATAATAAAAGATGGCCCAACTAACATTGTTCGGAATAGGGGAAAAGAAACTAATTAGCTTAAAAGAAGCTAGTGAATGGGCTTCTCAATATCTAAGTCGCAAAGTAACAATTTCAAATATATCCTATTTAATTCAATATGGGCGTATTAAGAAATATGTAAATAACGGAAAATCTTTTATAAACATAGAAGAATTAGAAGAGTATTACGATTCCTTCAGCAAAGAAAAACAATGGAAAAAAGTATTGGGTGAAGACCTTAATTGGCACTTGTCTTTCGTAGAGTACAAAGAATCAGAAAGAACAAAACATGTACATAGGTTGCACCCGTACAAAGGGAAATTTATTCCTCAATTAGTAGAATATTTTCTTGATTCCCACACTGATGAATTTAAAAAGGAAGTTTATTTCCGTAAAGGCGATATAGTTCTTGATCCTTTTTGTGGAAGTGGAACAACGTTAGTCCAGGCAAATGAATTGGGTATACATGCTATTGGAATAGATATTTCGTCGTTCAATGCTATGATTAGTAATATAAAAATTGCAAAGCATAAATTCCCTTTACTTGAAGAAGCAATCCATCGTTTAACATCAAAACTGAAAGATTTTCTAAAGACCAGGAAAAATGTTGTTTTTGAAGAACATTTATTATCAGAACTTTCAAAATATAACTATAGATATTTCCCATCTCCAGAATATAAGAGAAAAGTAAGAAAAGGAGAAATCAAAGAAAAAGAGTACGCCATAGAAAAAGCAAAAGAATTTTTGAATATTTACTATGGATTGATAGAAAAATATCAAATCAAAATTAAGCAGGATAAAAATGACACCTTTTTAGACAAGTGGTTTTTATTTCCTGTGAGAGAGGAGATTGACTTCTTATTTCAAGAGTTAAGAAATATAAATAATAAAGACATAAAGAAATTGTTAGCAATTATTTTAAGCAGAACCGTTCGGTCCTGCAGAGCAACTACTCATGCCGATTTAGCAACCTTAAGAGAACCAGTAACCACCACTTACTATTGCAAAAAGCACGGTAAAATATGTAAGCCAATATTTTCTATCACCGGTTGGTGGAAGAGATATAGTATAGACACTTTAAAACGACTCGAAGAATTCGACAAATTAAGAACGGAAACCTTTCAAATTTGTTTTACAGGAGATAGCAGAGGTGTAGATATATATGAAGAAGTCAAAAAGAGAAACCCGGGATTTGCCGAGATACTTTTACGACAAAAAATAAGGGGGATTTTCTCAAGTCCACCTTATGTTGGGCTTATTAATTACCATGAACAACACGCCTATTCATACGAGATATTTGGATTTGAACGAAGGGATGAATTGGAAATAGGACCCTTGTTTAAAGGACAGGGAAAAGAAGCAAGAGATTCTTATGTTCGGGACGTAGCAGAAAGTCTAAAAAATTGCAAAAGATATCTTCAAGATGATTTTAACGTTTTTTTGGTGGCGAATGATAAATACAATCTTTATCCCAGAATTGCACAGTTAGCCGGGATGAAAATTGTTAATCAATTTAAGCGCCCTGTGCTTAATAGAGTTGAAAAAGATAGGGCTGCTTACGCAGAGAAGATTTTTCATTTGAGGAAAAAATGAAATGAGTCTTACACGAGAACAAATAAAGAGAATTGAAAATGTTATCAGAGAGAGTCTAATGAAAAAATTTAAGACATATAACCCAGAAACGAAGAATATGCCTTTCCATTATCGTTTACTCGGTCGTGATAGAATGGCATTATTTTCTTTTATTCATTCCCTAAATACCACTTTTGGTACTTCCATTTTTGAGCCTGTGGCTGAAACCTTGGCAAGTCTAAATTTTGCTGTTGCGAAGAAGCAATATGTGGTGGGTAACGCAATTAGTGAACAGGCACAAACTGAAATCCAGCATATTGTTAATGATCTCACAACTGGAAAAGACCCGAACAAGCCTGAAGAGATTGAGAGGATAAGAAAGGTTTGCACTAAAGGTGAAATGAACAGATTAAAAACTGTTAAAGTAGATATATTTGTTAAAAGCTATGATGGAACTATACATTTATTCGATTTAAAAACGGCCAAACCCAATATTAGTAATTTTAAGGATTTTAAGAGGACATTATTAGAATGGGTAGCGATTTTTCTGTCTCAACATCCAGGTGCTAATGTGCATTCTTATATCGCTATTCCGTATAATCCTTATGAACCAAAACCGTATGAAAGATGGACTCTAAAAGGAATGCTGGATTTAGGTAATGAGTTAAAAGTTGCCGGGGAATTCTGGGATTTTCTTGGGGGAGATGGTGCATATTCAGAATTATTGGATTGTTTTGAGAGGGTGGGGATAGAATTAAGACCTGAAATTGATGATTATTTTTCTAATTTTAAATAGAACATACATAACAAGGCGCTACAACTGCCGAAATTCCGATACACTCTATTGCGGCAGGTGAGATGGTCATTAGCAAATGGCACTGTAAACAGATGAACCCACGAGTGTTTATTTGAGAATGTGAAGGGGAGAGGAAATTCTATATCACACATATAACTCGTGCCGAAAAGAAGGATAGGATTAAATATGTCGGGACTGCGAAAATTGCCGGCGGGATTCAGGGCGGCAGGGGTTTCTTGCGGCATTAAGAAGAGAGGCAGAAAGGACATCGCTCTGCTTGTCTCTGATGTGCCTTGTATCGCTGCGGGTTTCTTTACTCAGAATAAGTTTGCCGCTGCGCCGGTGGAGATTTGCCGAAATCATCTGGAGAAAGCCCGTCCCCGTGCTATCGTTGTAAATAGCGGCTGCGCTAATGCCTGCACGGGTAAAAAGGGCATCAAGGACGCAAGAGAGATGGCGCATCTCGCAGCAGAAGCCGTCGGTTGCCGCACAACCGAAGTCCTTGTGGCATCTACCGGCGTTATTGGTGAATATCTCCCTATGGACAAAATTGCAAGAGGCATTAAGAAAGCGGCGATGGCGCTCAAGACCCCCGGTTGGGACGATGCCGCCGAGGCAATTATGACAACCGACACCGTTCCTAAAATCGCCTCGCTCGACCTCGAAATCCCCGGAGGCAGCATCACATTCCTTGGCATTGCAAAAGGTTCGGGGATGATTCATCCACAACTCGCCACAATGCTCGCCTTTATCGTAACGGATGCGGATATTTCCACAGGGGCATTCAAGCGTGCTGCCCGCCGCGCAGTTGCCCACTCTTTCAACTGCGTTACGGTTGATGGCGACACCAGCACCAATGATACCGTTATCTTCCTCGCAAATGGGATGGCGAAAAATAAACGCATCACTACCCGCACAAAAGACTATGAGATATTCAAGACGGCGCTTGTGGAGTGTTGTCAGCAACTCGCCCGCGCCATCGCCCGCGATGGTGAGGGCGCAACGAAACTTGTCGAGGTGTGCGTAACCGGCGCCCGCTCTGAAAAGGATGCAAAGAAGGTGGCAAATGCCGTTGCAACATCGAACCTTGTTAAGACCGCCATATTCGGACGCGATGCGAACTGGGGACGCATAGTTTGTGCGATTGGGAATTCAGGTGCTGCGTTTGACCCCCAGAAAGTTACCGTGCAAATCGGCTCTGAGGTCATCTTTGCCCTCGGCGCACCGCAACTCAAAAGCGAAAAAGAAGTGAATCGAATCCTTGTGCACCCGGAAATCCCTATCCACATCAATCTGAATAACGGCAACAAGAATGCAACTATGTGGACGTGCGACCTTACTTATGATTATGTCGAAATAAATGCCAATTACAGGACGTGAGAAATATCAGCGCCACGAATTTCACTAATCAGGACATAAACCAGATTTCATAGCGCGGCTATCGCCGCAACCAAATAGAAATCTCACGCAGAGGCGCAGAGGTCGCAGAGAAAGAAAAATATTGTATATTAACTCTGCGTTCTCTGCGCCTCTGCGTGAGGGAAATCTTCGCAAGAAAACAACATTTTAACGGTTAGTAGTACAGAGAGACTGGCTATTGGGGGGCGGTAAATAATTAGTGCAATTAGTGGTTTGAAAAGAAAGATATTCAACCACAAATTTCACTAATTACACGAATTAGATTTGTATTATGCAATCAGTGGTTATTTGCTCGTTGAGGGAGAGAGATGAAACCGGAAAATAAAGAACTGGGGAACCTGCCGCTTGATGATTTGATTCGCCGCGCAGGGATACTTGTCGAGGCACTTCCCTATATAAAGGCATTCCGCGGCTCAACCGTCATTGTTAAATACGGCGGAAATGCGATGATTGACGCCGAACTCAAACGCTCTGTGATACAGGACATTGTTCTGATGCAATATGTGGGAATGAATCCTGTGGTTGTGCACGGCGGCGGACCTGAGATATCGGCACTGATGAAGAAACTCGGCATTGAGCCTCGCTTTATTGAGGGGCAGCGCGTGACCGATGCCGCCACGCTTGAGGTCGCCGAGATGGTCCTTGCGGGGAAGCTGAACGGCGAGATAGTGAATCGTATACATCAGACCGGAGGGCGCGCTGTGGGCTTGAGCGGTAAGGATGGCGCTCTCATCCTCGCAAAAAAATATGTTCACAAAAATGTTAAAGAATCACAGGGCGGAGAGATGGGCTTTGTGGGCGAAGTGGTGAAAATCCATCCCGAGATTATCACGATTCTCACACAGAACCAATTCATCCCCGTTATATCGCCGATCGGCGTGGGTAAAGATGGGCAGACATATAACATAAATGCAGATTCGGTTGCCGCCGAGATTGCCAGCGCCCTTAAGGCAAAAAAACTCATCCTCTTAACCGACGTGAAGGGGATATACAAAAATGCTGCTGATGAGGGGAGCATACTTTCCACGATTCGCGCAGACGAGATTGAGGAATTGATTAAAGGAGGCGTGATAGCTGGCGGGATGATACCCAAAGTCAGGGGATGCAAACGCGCATTAGGGGCAGGTGTGGATAAGACGCACGTCTTAGATGGGCGCATCCCGCACTCGCTCCTGTTAGAGCTCTTTACTGACTGTGGCATCGGCACACAGATAGTCCCTTAACCTTCAATTGATTTATGGGAAAATCGCCACATCCTCACTTGCGCATTCAATAAGGGGGATGCGGGAAAACGTAAACATCGAGACCGTCCTTGTGAGTTCATTTCAGAAATATCTGGAAATTGATTCCCTCTTTGCCTCCGGTAATTTCTGGACACCTTCCCGACGGCGATGGGGATTTTTCGCCATTTTAATCATCGGGGCGTTAGTCCGTTTTCCCGGTTTATTCTTCTATAACGCTGTTACGGCAGATCAGGGACGCTATCTGGTATTGGCTCGCAACCTCCTTGCCGGGAATTTTCGCTGGTCAGCAGACTTCCCCCTCGTCCCTCCCGATGGTGGGTTTTCGACCTTCATTCCGCCACTTTATGCCTGGTTATCGGCACTGGGGGCGATTATTTCAGGCAATGTGGCACTCTCTGCAACGCTTGTTTCTTTCTTCTCGGGCATCTTTGCCCTCTATCTGACTATGAGGGTTATCGAGAAACTTCACAGTCTCCCGGTAGCCCTTCTCACAGGCTTTTTCCTTGCTCTGCATCCCTATTTTATTCATTCCTCCACATCTTGCTACACTGAGATGTTGTTCGTGGCGGTTTTTTCCGCTGCCCTTTTCTTCTACCTTCGTGCCTTCGGTGCTCCGAATAAAAAAAGACTCTGGTTAATCTGTGGGCTCCTCTTTGGACTCCTTGCCCTGACACGTAACGAGGGAATTATTTTCGCCGCAACGTTTGCCCTTCTCACGGCGGCACAATGGAAATCTGTGAAACCCTTGTGGATTCTCCCCGGTCTAATCATCGTTATTCTACCATATTCATTATTCCGTATTGTCAGCGCCTCCCCGGGTTCGTCTTACAGTAACCTCTCGTGGAATCTCGCCATAGGGAAGGGATGGGAAAGGGACATCTTCAAAGTGGATAAAAACGGGCGATTAGTTTATTTGGAAAAAGGCGGGAAAAGCCCCGGAGAGATATTGTTTCAACAGAGGAGACAGATACCACGCTACTATATAAGAGAGCTCCGTGATTTCGGTCCCCGGCTGGTCAATGAGGTATTTTTTCGATGGATGATACCTTTTGCACTTTTGGGGATGATGGCGGCTTTTGGTTTTTCCTCAAAGCCTTTTCGTTACCGGGTACTGATATTTATTATGCTACTACCCAATTTTTATCTGCCTCTGAGCCACTATGAAAGGCGGTATTATTACGTCTCTATTTTGATATACACCTTTTTTACCATCATCGGGATGGGGATACTGACGCGATGTATCGTGGGCATAATACGCAAATTTACACCTGCTTCGAGAAAAGTCATCGTGCTATCCAACATTGCGATTTACATCCTCCTTGGCATCTTTTGCTATAGACAGGTCTTGCCTGAATGGGGATTTGCCAAGCAGGACGACGCCGGTAGATTATGCGCCTGGATGCGATTGAAGACCTTCGGTGAATACATCCGTGATTTGCCGCAGAGGCCCGCCTTTGTTTCCGCCCGTGAGTCGGGGTTTTCTTATTATACACATACCCGCCAGGCGGCAGACCCACTTGGCCCGCCCGATAGCGTCTTGAGATTCCTCCACCGGAATAATGTTGGCTACATCCTCATAGACACGGCGAGCCGCAGGCAAATGCGTCCCGAGCAGATGTGTCAAACCGACCCGCGCCGTATGCTGCCTTCCTACAAGTTGGTTTTGAAAGACCCCGAAAATTTCTTCCTGCTCTATCGGGTTCTATCGCCAGAAGAGGAGAAGAAAAACGTATCTTCTCCCCCCGTTGTCCGGGCGGAGCGGCGCTATATGAACCTTTTGAAAAAACAAAAACCCCGAAATATTTCAGCCTGTGTTCAGGGATTGATTGCCCAGAGAAACGGAGAGACTGCAAAGGCGCTTGAGCTCTACAGAAAGGTGCCGCCCTTCCCCGGTTTCTCTCTGTATAAAATGGCGTTGCAGCGCCGTTACTTTATCCGATTGTATGCCGGTTCTCTCCCGGAAAAACCGCGCCTCGCCTATTTTCTCGGCTTTGTGGATTCAACTTTCCCGTATAGGGCGCTTTATCGAGCAAAGGCGGCGGAGTCTCGGGGAGATTTCTCGAAAGCGCGGAAAAATTACGAGTCTGCCCTGAAGCGGTTTCCCGAAAATACCACAGTTCTCGAGCACTATGCGACTTTCGCGCAGAGGAGCCAGTCGAACTTACTGGCAGGGAAGCTCCTTATCAGGTGGATTGCCCTCGATCGAAAGAACCTGACGCCCTATTTTAATCTTGGCGAGCTTTATCTGAGGGAGCGCAGGTTTAAGGACCTGAAGGTATTTTGCAGGAGGGCAATTCAGCGTTTTCCCTCCTCGCCCGAGATGCAGTTGAAGCTCATCAAGGGATATTTAGCGCAGCGTCTTTATGCCCGGGCGGTTATCGAGGCGGAAGATATTTGCGAGCGTTTCCCGAAGAATCCCTGGGCGGTGTATTTTTCAGCCAGGGCGCTTGAGGGGGAAGGGAAACAATCTCAAGCCATTTCTCTCTATGAACGATTGTTGGGGATGAATCCACCCAAATACCTGATTCGCCAGGCAAGAATGGCGCTGAAAGAGCACGCCGCACATCTCAATAAGAAAAAGGACGTTCCTAAGAAACAATGACCCTAAGCGGTAAAGTAGAGGCATCATCAAAGACATCATTTCCTCTTGCAGATATAGCCGGCTGGCACCCTGCCGCCTCAAGCTGGTTGTGCGTTCTGGCTATGGCTTTTATCGTGGCATTGTTTCCCATACTCGTTCAACATTACCAGGTCAAGAAACTTCCCAAGGACCTGAAAGCCCTCGGGTTTCCACGGACAGACACGATATTTTACTATTCCGCGGTTCGGGAGATATTCGAGAATGGAAATGGGCTCTTTTACGCCAATCCCGCTTCCTCCAATCCCAATTCCCCCCGGATTTACACACATCTTTTTTTTATAATTTGCGCCTGGGTCTGGAAACTGACGGGTATATCTTTTCCGACATTGGATGGGGCAATGTGTCTTGTATGTGGTACGGGGATGTTTTTCCTCGGAATTTGGGCATTATGGCCGCTATGCCCGCAGAGGCGAAGGATATTCTGGAGCCTGACCGGTTTGGTTTTACTGGGAGGAGGCATAGTCTGGTTCTGGTCTATATTAAAAGTTATCGTTAGTCCTTTCTCTAATGACTCTCTACCCATATATTTTTTCCGGACCTGGCGAGAGAAAGCCTGCCTCTTATCGTGGGGACACAATGTCTTTAGAAATCTTGACTACTCGACAGAGTGTTTCTATCATATATTGTTCTTTGTCGCTATGGGCTTTGCCATACGCCGCCGGTATGTTCAGTCGCTGGTGGTTCTTTTTCTTTGCTGGTGGACACACCCTTTTACCGCACTGGAGGCAACTTTCATCCTCGGGATTTTCTTTTTTCTTACCTGGATTTTGGAGCGACAAAGGAAGGAGGGGCTTGCCTTCGCGATCACAATCGGCTTGCTTATTATGGGTCTCGGCTATAATTTCATTTTCCTCAGAATATTCCCGGAACATCGGCTTGTTTTGAGGCAAATGCTGGGGGTACATTATACTTTCCGCCTTTCTCTGATGCCTTTTGCTTACGGGTTTTTATTGCCAGCGGCGCTTTTAGGAATTTTCTGGCGACCAGGGCTTGAGAGATTTTGTTCCACCCGACAAGGGCTTTTTACACTTTGCTGGCTTATTATTTCCTTCGTGTTGCTGAAGAACGACCTTTTGCTGGGGAAACGCAATGCTGTTCAGCCACTTCATTTCTCCCGCGGATATGTTTTTCTAGCTCTTTTACCACCGACTCTATGGTTCATCGAATCGATTCTATTGCCCCTGGCACGGAAAGGCTTTTACTTGATTCCCACTCTTATTTTAGGTTTTTTGGTTCTTTTTACCTGGCCCGACAATTTCCTCCACACTTTTCCGGAGTGGGACAATCCCGCATACGTTCCCTATCCTTCTATCAAAGTTGAACATTATGACCTTCTCCAGAGGCTGGATGAGTTAGAATCAACCCACACTTTCTGCTCGGACTATCACCCCAATAGACTCGGTTATATAATCCCTTATCTAACTCATCACCGCAGCCTTGTGGGGCATCACTATAATACCCCTGGCATTGATGAAAAAATAAAGGCGGCAAAGAAGGCAATCCTGACGGGCGATGTAAGGGGAATTATGCACTATCACGTTGATACCCTGATTCTAACAAAGGAGCAATGGGAGCATCTGGGCAGGCACATAATAGGTGCTCGCTGGGATATTCTGCTCGAATTCGACAAATATCTGGTCATAGCCCTGAAACCTACCAAAGGGTAACATTATTCAGACATTGTGAAGACATCGAACGCCCATCTCTTCGTTCTACCTTGACACCTTCATTAGCAAAAGGTTATATCACAGAACAATAATTTCAATTGTAAGGGTGATAGGGTGGGGAAAAGAATCTGGGTTATTACCATTGCGGCGGTCGTTATTTTTTCCTTCTTTTTGTATCGTCATCGCGACTTCTTCATATCCAACAAAGGAATCTACTATTTCAAAAAGGGGAATTATGTTTGCGCAGCGCAGCTCCTTGAGGTGGTAGCTCCCCTTCGTCCGCATCACTACAACACCGCCTTCTACCTCTCCCGCGCACTGTGGAAGCTGGGACGATATGAAGAGGCGGAAGAAATCCTTCAGCGCTTCGTCAGCGCGAATCCGCAAAATATCCGGGCTGAAAAAGCACTCGCCTTTTTGCGATTCCACAGGGGCTATCCCGACAACGCAGCAAGCCGTCTAAATAATATATTGCGAGAATATAAAACCTTTAGCAAATTTTCTGAGGATGAGCGCATACTTGTACCTGCCCTTATTGATTATGTGGTTGGGGATTATTATGCCGCACTGAAGGTGCTGGAGAATCCGGGCGAACTCATCCGGGAAAATGAAGCGGCTCTCTGGGGATTGCGAGGCATCTGTTTTTACAAAATCAGACTCTTTGACAAGGCACATAAAGCATTCAATACCAGCCTCAATCTGTTTCGGGACAACCCATTTTTGCTCACCCACCTCTCTATCCTGAACTTTCTATCCGATAACAAAAGCGATGCGCTCTATAACTATGACCGTGCCCGCTCACTAAATTTCAAAGAAGCGACTAAAATCGCCCGAAGTGAGATGGCACGCCTGGGACAGATGGCTTCGGTTGATGACTTCACCTCGCCCACGTTATCCATCACCCCGGATAAATCAGAGATTGCGACCAATTATCACCCGCGCGCTCTCCCCCAAATCCCCCTCGATGCTAACGGGATTAAGGGTGTATCAGAAAGTGGCGAACCAGTGATTGCCATCTTTAAGAACAGGCGAATACGTTTTGAATTGACAGTCCCCATAAGCGGTCAATATAAAATTATTGTTATTGCACGGGGGACTCCCTCAAGTTCAATCTGGCCTCGCGCAGCCGTTTCCATAAACGGGATACTGATAAGGCACCTCTATATTCGTTGTAACCGATGGGAGATGTATCCAGTCGGCGTAGAATTATTAAAAGGAAAAAACACACTTGACATAGAATACATAAACGATGGTGAACGGCTGACAGGGGGAGAGGATAGAAATTTATTTTTGCGCAAGGTATTTATCTCAAAGGAGGCAAGTGCTAAATGAAATACATAAAGGTCACAGTTTTACTCGCAACTTTATTATGTCTTTTGTTTCTTCAGGCGACCGCATCGAATGGTGAAGAGAAGATGACTTACCCGGTCCTTAAAGAGCAGTCCCCGCCAAAGGGAGTGGGAGAGGTGGATGCCATAAAGATCTACATCCCCAAAGACGGTCTCTACAAAATCACTTATCGCCAGCTCAAGCAGCTCGGCATCGCCCCGGAGGAGATTGACTTCTATAACACCGCCCTGTTTGCCAATGGTGCCGAATATCCATTTTTGATTGCGGGCTACGATGATAATAGCTTTGACCGCAGTGATTATATAGTCTTTTATGGGAGGCAACCACATGGGGAGCATACCTATCGCTGTAAATACTCCGATGACAATGTCTATCGCCTCGAATTCAACCGGCGCGGCAGACTGAACGAAAAAAAGGCATACAACGCCGGTGAGGCGAACCTGCCAAAGGCGGGAGATGTACTGTGCTCTCGGGCTCACTGTGAGCAAGATAAGGGCTTTGAACGCTTCGCCCATCCTACGGGTGTGGAGACAGACTTCTCTTTCTACCTGGTGCTTCACCTCGCCCCTCCCAAGGATGACAGAATCCTCACTTTCCGACTCCCCGGTCTTAATCTTAACGTCTCGGAACAGTATGCAAAGGTCAGGATTTACCTCTATGGGCGTTCTGATGCCCCGGCTCAAGGAGTGGACAATCATAATATTGAATTTTATATCAATGACTACCACCTCGGAAGCGCCCACTGGTCAAGGTATAAGGAATATCTATTTGAAAAAGACCACATCCCCCCGGAAATCTTCACCGAGGGAAATAATGAATTCAGATTCAAACTCATCTACGTGGATGGTGTTGATATTGACTCCATTTGCATTGACTGGTTCGAGATAATATACCCCATCTATTCCGAGGGTATTAACAACAGCCTTAACTTCGAGGTCGCCAAGGGTCATTACAAACAGACCCGTGAGATTGATATCTCCAATTTCACAAACTCCCGAATTTTCCTATACAATGTCGGTCTCGATCGCTTCATAGAACCGTCCGTAATTGAAACACGAAGCGGCAACTACACCGCTGCATTTGTTGCCGACCAATCCACCGAGCAGAAATACGCAATCGCAGCCGAACCGGCATTACTTTCACCTTCACGGATTAAACTCTCCACCTATATAGGTCTCAAAACACCAGATAATAGTGCCCAATATGTGATTATCTCACACGAGGACTTTTTATCCCAGGCGCAGCGCCTCGCTATCTTCCGCCAGAAATGGGGAATAGTTACCCGACTTATCTCTGTCGAGAATATATATGATGAATTTAATCATTCCCTCATTCACCCGACGGCAATCCGCGACGCAATCTCATACTTTTATCACAGCTGGCAACCACCACAGCTTAAATATGTCCTTCTGGTGGGGGATTGGAGCTGGGATTGGCATAATGTTGACGGACATCAACCGCAGAATTTCATCCCCACCTGGTACGTCCCACACCCACTCCTCGAGTATGCCACAGATGCCTACTTTGCCAGCGTAGAAGGAGATGATTTCATCCCGGAGGTTGCCCTGGCTCGCATTCCTGTCAAAACCATTCAGGAGGCGGAAACCATCGTCAATAAGCTGATTAACTACGAGATAAATTTCACCGATGACGCCTGGCGCCATAAAGTCCTGCTTACGGCAAGCGCAATGGCGAACTTTCACATTTATTGCGACACCCTAGTGAACGATTTCCTTCACGACGACTATATAGTTGGGAGGGCTTATTGCAGAGGCGATAGCCCGCTCGATGTTACGCAGGAAATTATTGATGAGTGCAACACGGGCATCGGTCTTTTAGTCTATGCCGGACACGGCTCCCGTTATTACTGGCTCACCGGAACCAATAACGCCCACTCTGCCCAGGAGATGGAGTATAATTTCCAGCCCGAAAAAAATGACCAGATACACAATCCTTACAAGACACCCATTGTCTTTGCCGCCACCTGCTTCACAAATAATTTCGATAACCCTGCAGACCGCAACTGTATCGGTGAAAAATTCCTCATCAAGCCCGATGGCGGCGCACTCGGCGTCATCGCATCCTCTTCCTACAGCTATATAGAAAATGATAAAATATTTATGAGTGAACTCTTCGAGGCGGCTTTTGATGAACATAAACCATACCTGGGCGACATCTTTCTTTACGCATCCCAGACCTGCCCATCCGAAGAAGCGGTCAAGATGTTTCTGCTCCTGGGAGACCCACTCTCCAGGCACGGCTTACGTCCCCTTCCCCCCGGAGCAGCACAGGTAAAAGGTGAATTCGGCAAAACCACTTATTACTTCTATTGACGATAGCGCGGAATGAAACACGCGGAAAGGAATCGGCGGGAATTGTGCAACAACACAGATTTCGCAAACTTGTGCTCCTGTCGGTTCTATCGCTTGTTGTTACATCGCCCTTTTTCCTCCATCCATTATTTGAGCGTCCCTCTCTCAGTCAGATTCACTATTTAACCGTAACAGGACTTGCGTCAATCTTACTGCTCGCCGTATTCGCTTTCTTCTTCCCGACACCAAGAGTCGGGCGTATCCCATTGCCCTTAATTGCGGCGTGGGGCTTCTTTGTTGCTCTTATACTCTCGGCTGTATTATGCAGCACGCCACTCTATTCTCTGAAAGAACTCCTGTTCCCCCTCACCTGCGGTGCACTATTTTCCGCCATCGTTATGTCTGCTCCCCGGCGCAAGGACGTGGACAAAATTCTCTCTGCCTTTTGTATTGTGGGATTTATTACGGCAATTTACGGCATTGCCCAGAACTATGGATTTGAGATTCTGGGATATTCCGCGCGTCTGAAAAAAGGTAAGCTAAACGTAATCTCGGTCTTCGGGCACCCGAATTATCTCGCAGCATACATAACGCCGCTGGTCGTAATCGCTGCTAATTATTTCCTCGAGGTGCGTGGTGCGGTGCGGCGCATAGCAGCACTCATAGCAGGAGTGGCTTTTTTATTCTGTATTCTTCTGGCGGGGACACGGGGCGCCTGGCTCTCCCTTGTGGTATCTCTACCGGTGCTTTTGTTATTCAGGATACGTGCCAGGGTCGAGCGCATACACTGGATAGGCATAATACCGGTTTTCGGGGCAAGTGTGCTGGGGCTATTTTTCCTCATCTTTTTGATTCTTCCACTGCTGGGTCCCCGCTATAATCTCCGGCACAGGCTCGAAGATAAAATGCCCCTCATTAGCCGCTTCTATGGCTGGCAGATAGCGGGCGAGATGCTAAAAGCCCATCCCTTCTTCGGGGTCGGCTACGGGGAATATAAGGTGCTTTACTGGGAATGCGTGGACAGTTTCCAGAGGCGGGAAAAAAATCGGATTTACGATTATGTCTTAAACTACGGTCGTGGTCTCCCACCGAGAAATGTCCACAATGAGTTTCTGGAAATCGCCACCGAGTCGGGGATAGCAGGATTTACGGCTTTCATCTTTTTCCTGACCGCACTTTTCGCTAAAGGCTGGCGCGCCCTGAAGACCCGATTGTCAACAAAACAGCCACCCGACAACCTCCCCGGCATCCTTGCTGCAATTCTTTGCATCCTCATTGACGCACAGTTTAATTTTCCCCTTCATCAGCCCTTAAGTGCGTTTCTATTCTGGGTGCTTTGTGCCCTCGCAATCAACCGGACACAAACAAATTTGACGGGATAGGCTCTTAACCACAGTCAGCAAGGGTTTCCTTGCGATCATGTTATTTTTTTGTTTTTTTGCAGATGCATCAAGCTGGAATACATTTTCTGCGCAATGACGTGCCAGTCAAACTTTTCTTCAACGAGCTGACGCCCCTTCTTGCGGAGGCATGCCTGCATCTCGGGGTTAGCAACGAGCTGGCGTATCGCTTTGGGAAACTGCTCAATCTCGCAAAGTATCATACTGTCATCTCCGGGCTTTGCCACGCCACGTGCTCCCAGCGGTGTCGAAATCACCGGTAACCCCGCCGCTAAAAAATCGAACATCTTCAGACTCGTCCCTGCACCTTTTGTCATCGGGTTCACAGCAATATCCGCCACCTTGAATAGCTCGTTGCGAACCGCCTCTTCTACCTCGAAAAAGAGCCGGACATTCGCCGGACATTCTGGCAAATTCTTCAAGACCCAGCACACGCTGCCCAATATGAAAAAAAGGACTTCGGGCACCCTGGGGGCAATCTGGGTCAGGAGGATTCTGCCTGCCTCCACATTCGGGGGATGCGCACTCCCGATGAAGAGGGCAATCGGGTACTCGGTGAGGGAAAGGTAGTGGCGCAATTCATTTTTTTCTTCCACAGTTGGGGGTGTTACCTTTGAGGTATCCGTCCCGTTAGGGATTGTGGTGCATTTATCCCGTACACCAAAGTCTTTGGTGAATGCCTCCTTTTCTTCATCCGAGACGGTGAATATGGTAGTGCTTTTGAGTATGGCGCGTCTCTCTGCGCGTGCCACGAAACCCACGAGGATTCTGCCGAGAAGCCCTTTGAGAGTGTCGGCTTTGAGACGCGTCTCATAATTGAGGGATTCGTAAATGCGGGGGTTACCATTGTATCTCTCCAGGATACGCCATTGATATGGATGCACCGAGATAAGGATGTCGCCGAATGCGGCGGACTGTGTCACCTCGCGGCGCAGGAGCTTGTTATGGTGTGCGAAAAGAATTGCCAGGACATCGTCAATAGTGAACCCCAGATAACGCCCGGCAAGGCTCTCAAATACACGTTCCCAGAATCCCTTGGGAATAGCCATCTGCGTGAAGTTCTCTCCCAGGGGGGTCACTTCGATGTCGCTGGATTCCTTCTGGAGGCACAGGTATGTTACAGGGATGAGTTTAGCCAGCTGCAGATAAAGGCTTAGTATGCGATATTGCCCGCCGTGTCGCGGTGGGACTACGGGGAAATCATCAATCACAGTAACGTGCGGTTTTTTCAAATCCTCGATTGCCTCGTGAATACGAGCCGAGAGGTGCGCCCAGTGGAAATTTTCCACCACGAGGCG